>JAFXFR010000181.1 GCA_017513475.1 Clostridia bacterium | reverse complement strand
GCCTATCCCTCCATGGCGGCCGTCATGGATTACGAGGGGACCCCTGCCTACACCCTGTGCGCTGTGCTGACTGACAAGGAAGAGATCGGCTCCGTGGGCGCGACGGGCATGGGTTCCATGTACTTTGAGAACATCATGGCCGAGCTGGTCGCGAACCTGAAGGGCTGCGGCAATCCGCTGTACCTGCGCCGCTGCCTGGCCAACAGCCGCATGCTGTCCTCCGACGTCAGCGCGGGCTATGATCCCAACTTTGCCGGCGTGTTCGAGAAGAACAACGCCTCCATCGTCGGCAACGGCGTGACCTTCAACAAGTTCACCGGCAGCCGCGGCAAGTCCGGCTCCAACGACTGCAACGCTGAGTTCGTCGCTCAGGTGCGCAGGATCTGCGACGATGCGGACGTTGCCTGGCAGACTGCCGAGCTGGGCCGCGTGGACGTGGGCGGCGGCGGTACCATCGCCTACATCTGCGCCAAGTATGGCATGAACGTCATCGACTGCGGCGTGCCGGTGCTCTCCATGCACGCGCCCTGGGAGGCCATCTCCAAGGTCGACCTGTGGCAGGAGTACAAGTGCTACTGCGCGTTCCTGAAAGCCGCGAAGGAATTCGACTACTGATTCAATCAAAAACGCCGCCGGGGGATTTGCGTCCTCCGGCGGCGTTTTTTGTGATGTTATGGTTTCTGCGCCAGGACGCGCTCCAGCGGCACCCAGCCGATATAACGCGGTGCAGTCCAGCCCGGGGCGGGGGAGAGCTGCTCCAGCGAAAGGTAATCGTCCACGCGGATCTGATTCCAAGCATGGATGACCCTGCCTTCACCGATGCACAGCCCGCAGTGCCCCCAGTCGACGGTCCTGCCGTCTACGGTGCCGCAGCAATCGTAGAAAACGAATGCGCCGGGCTCAGGCTCCCCGGTACGTATGCCGTCCTGATACAGCATGGCGGATTCTCTGGCGCAGTCGCCGCCAAAGAGCTCGATGCCGTTGCTTTCTTCTACCGCGTCCTCGATGAAGGACAGGCACCAGCCCACATACTCGGCCTTGCCTTCGCGGGCGAGCGCCCAGTCGATGGCGTTCTGTTTGATCTGATTCAAGTTCATTTTGTACTCCTCTGCCAAATCGGTCAATTCGCGCACACAATCCGGCCGCCATTTCAGCATTGGCAGATGATTGCAGGGGAATTCCGGGCATATGCCGCAGAACAGTGCGCCGTGCTCCCTGCAGCAGGCGTAGGTCGGGCACATCCCGGAGCCCGCCCATTCCTCGCAGTGGCCGCCGGTTTCGAGGCAGCCGCGGCACAGGCCGTCCGCTTTCTTCCGGCAGCCCTCGCAGCATTCGCCGCAGGGGGTGATGCAGGTGAAGTCAATCTGCCTGTTCATGGGCGAGCCTCCAGGATTCGGCAAAGTGCTTCTGCATGAATTGCTGCTGCTCCGGGTCGTTGGCAAAATCGTTGCTGCGGCGGATGAAAAGGGCGATCATCCGGGTCAGCTCGGCTTTGCGTGTGTCGCTCTGATCGTTGTAGCGCAGCACCTGCAGCTGTCCGGCTGCCTCGTATTCCAGGAGGGCTTCATATACATCGGGGATGCAGATCACATCCGCGACGGGGGCTTCCCCTGCATGGCTGAAAAGCCCTGCACGGTTGGCAACGGGCTGCGCCCCACCTGTGCGGCGAATCCGGTACAGATACCCTGATACCCCCTGATAAAAGGTCTTCAGCTGGTCGGGAAACTGCTCCTCATAAAAGGCGCGACCATCGCGGAAGCCGCCGGTCACGTATTTGCCGATGTACCCATTGCGGGACGTGTCCCATATATAGAACAGCGCATAGGGAATGCTGTCCGTCAGATAGACGACCAGCTGATCCATGCCGTGCAGGCGGGAGCGGGCGTGCAACGATGTGATGCCCGGCGTGATGGAGCCGTGATAGAGATAATCAGCCATCCTGCCCTCCCAGCTCCGGGTCGTCGAAGAAATACCCCAGCGTGTGAACGAGTTCGCCGGTGTTGTAGAGTTGGCGGATTTCCTCAACGGTCATCCAGCGCATGTCGGCGACTTCATCGGTGGTGGCGTTGGCCAAGTCAACCGGGCCGTCGTAAGTGAAGCACCAAACGTCCTTGATGTCCTGAAAATGCTCGCGCACCGTGCTGCTCACCAGCTTCCCCTGTGCCGGGTCAAGCTTCACGCCGACCTCCTCCTCTGCCTCGCGGATGGCGCCCGTCAGGCTGTCTTCGCCCGTGGTGACGCTGCCGCCCACGCACTCCCACTTCAATGGGAAGGTCTGCCGGCTTGCTGCGCGCTGGCTGATCAGCCATTCGCCCCGGCTGTTTTTGATCCACACGTGCACCACCAGGTGGTAACGCTCCGGCGGCAGCTGTTCGCCGCGGATGTGGGTTTCGCCGGTCGGCCGGCGGTCCTGCGTATACAGATCCCAAAGCTCCATGGTGATGCACCTCCCTGTTTGTGGGAATATTCGACACGGAAGGCGGATTTTCCTGCCGAATGTAGGGGCTGTACAATCCGAGCGATTGGGTGTATAATGGTTGACAAAGCAACGAGCTTTCCAAAAGGAGGAAGAAACATGCTTGATCAGAATATCGCCCGTGAGGTGCTGCAGGAAGCAGTCCGCACCGGCGGCGACTTTGCGGAGATCTTCGTGGAAGACCGCATTGACAACACCCTCATGATGCGCTCCGGCCGCATCGAGACCGCCAACACCGGCCGTCTGCATGGCGCAGGCGTGCGCGTGTTCTCCGGCACCAACGCTGTGTATGTCCACACCAATGATACCTCCCGCGAGGGCCTGATGGCCTGTGCGCGTCAGGCGGCGGCTGCCGTCAAGGGCGGCAAGGGCTGCATCGTTCAGCCCTTCAATGCCATTGATTACACCCGTCCCGAGGAGATCCGCCTGCTGCCCACCGACGTGAAGGCTGCCGTCAAGGCGGAAAAGGTTCGCGCTGCCGAGGCTGCTGCCCGCCGGATTTCCCCGGAGATCGTGCAGGTCATCGGCAACTACATCGACCATGTGCAGAACATCTGCGTCTGCAACACCGAGGGCGTGTTTGCCACCGATCAGCGCGTACGCACCCGTCTGGCGGTTTCTGCGGTGGCCAGCAACGGCACGGAGAACCAGACCGGTTCCGACAACCCCGGCGCGATGATGGGCTTTGAGATCTTCGACAGCCACATCAATCCGGAGAAGGTCGGCGAAACTGCCGCGAAGCAGGCTGTTACCATGCTGCACGCGCCGCTGTGCCCCGCGGGCATCATGCCTGTGGTGATCGACAACGGCTTTGGCGGCGTCATCTTCCACGAGGCCTGCGGTCATTCCCTGGAGGCCACCAGCGTGTCCATCGGCGTGTCTGAATTCGCGGGCAAGCTTGGCCAGAAGATCGCCAGCGACTGCGTCACCGCCATTGATGACGGTACCATCCTGAATGCCTGGGGCTCCATCCATGTGGACGATGAGGGCACCCCCGCCCAGCGCACCGTGCTGGTGGAGAATGGTATTCTCACCAACTACATGATCGACCGCCTGGGCTCCCGCCGCATGAATATGCCCATCACCGGCTCCTCCCGCCGCCAGAGCTACGCCTTTGCGCCCACCAGCCGCATGCGCTCCACCTTTATCGCGCCCGGCAACGACGACGAAGCCGAGATGATCGCCTCTATGGGCGACGGCCTGTACGCCAAGAAGATGGGCGGCGGCTCCGTCAACCCCGCGACCGGCGAGTTCAACTTCGCGGTCAACGAGGGCTACCTGGTCAAGGACGGCAAGATCGCGCATCCCGTGCGCGGCGCGAGCCTGATCGGCCGCGGCAGCGAGGTACTGCTGAAGATCGACCGCGTGGGCAAGAACCTCGACCTGGCGCAGGGTATGTGCGGCTCGATGTCCGGCTCCGTGCCCACCGACGTGGGTCAGCCGATGATCCGCGTGAGCAGCCTGACCGTCGGCGGCCGTTAAGGAGGTACACGAAATATGGATATGAATCTGTTTATTGACCGCGTGCTGGAAGCCGCAAAGGCTGCCGGTATCGATACGGCTGAAGTTTACTACACCGCAGGCGAGAACTTCCGCGCAGCCGCGCTGGAGGGCGAGATCAACCGGTACCAGGTGTCTGCCAGCCAGAATCTGAGCTTGCGCGGCACAGTGAATGGCAAGATGGGCACCAGCTCCACCCAGGCCTTTGACGAGGCTGCTATCCAGCAGCTGGTGGAGGGCGTGAAGGAATCTGCTGCGCTGGTCGAAACTGACGAGCAGGACGAGATCTACGCAGGCGATGCAGAGTACCCTGTTATTCCGGAGGTGGAATCCGATATCAAGGAGACGACCGCCGAGACCAAGCTGGCTCTGTGTCTGGCGATGGAAAAGGCTGCCAAGGCGGCCGACGAGCGGGTGTGGAAGGTTCAGCGCGCCATGGTGTCCACTGGCAGCAGCACCATCCGCATGAAGAACAGCTACGGCCTGGATCTGACTGATGAGGGCAGCTACTGCATGGCATACGCCGCGCCCATCGCCAAGGCGGAGGGCAAGACTGCAACCGGGGGCTGGATGGAGGCGGGCAGCAAGTTCGCCGATCTGGACGCTGAGCGCATCGGCAAGAAGGCTGTGGAAGAAACTGTCTGCCAGCTTGGTGGCAAGCCCGTGCCCGGCGGCGAGTATCGCGTGATCATGCGCTTTGACGCCATGCAGAGCCTGCTGCAGACCTTTGCGGGTATCTTCTCCGCGGAGAATGCCCAGCAGAACCTGAGCCTGCTCAAGGGCAAGGAGGGCGAAACCATTGCCAGCCCCGTGGTCACCCTGATGGACGACCCGCTGCTGCCCGGCGGCTTCGGTTCCCAGCGCTTTGACGGTGAGGGCAGTGCCAGCCGCACCAAGGCCGTTATCGACGGCGGTGTGCTGACCACGCTTCTGCACTCCCGCAAGACCGCCCGCAAGCAGGGCGTACAAACCACCGGCAATGCCCATCGTGCAGGCGGTGCGATCCGCGTGGCGCCCACGAACTTCTTCTTCAAGCCCGGCGAGAAGGATCTCGACGCGCTGATGGCGGATGTGGGCGATGGCCTGGTGATTACCGACCTTGCCGGTCTGCATTCCGGCGCAAATGCTGTGTCCGGCGATTTCTCCCTGCTCTCCAAGGGCTACACCATCGAGGGCGGCAAGCGCGGCCATGCGGTGGAACAGATCACTGTGGCGGGCAATTTCTACGAGGTGCTCAAGTCCATCGTGGCTGTCGGCAGCGATCTGGACTTCTCCGGCAGCTCCATCGGCAGCCCATCGGTGGATGTGGGTACGCTGAAGGTTTCCGGTTAATCGTGGGATTCAGGGCAGGGGAGCGCTCCTCTGCCCTTTTCGTTTGCGTTTTTGTCCATTTTCTGCTATAATACTTGTATTCGCCGGTAAGGAGGTCTGCTGTCATGTCCGAACGTCCCATTGATGCATGTTCCTTCCTCTGCGTCCATGAGGAGGTGGTGGAAAAGGTGCAGCAGAATCTGCCTGATATAGACGATCTGCTCCGGCTGGCAGAGCTGTTCAAGATCTTCGGCGATGGTACCCGGGTGCGCATCCTCTACGTCCTGCTGGAAGCGGAGGTATGCGTGTGCGACCTGGCAACGCTGCTGGGCATGAGTCAGTCTGCTGTGAGTCACCAGCTGAGGGTGCTCAAGGATGCACGGCTGATCAAAGCGCGACGGGAAGGGAAGACGGTGTTTTACTCCCTTGCGGACGATCATGTGGCAACGCTCCTCCGTCAGGGTATGGAGCATATCTGCGAGGAATGAAATACATAGCGAAACAGGCAGGGCAATATGCTCTGCCTTTTTTTTGAAAAACGCAAAATACCATGGCAACGCTATTGCAAAACCGCAATATATAGGGTATAATAATCATGTATACCTATGTATTGGGAGGGATCCTGATGAAAGGAAGAAACAAGCTGCTTCTGGCATTGGCAGCCATAATTCTGCTGATGCTTTTTTCCACTGTCGCGATGGCTGATACGCTGCGCTTTGGCACGGTGGATGCTTCCAGTGTGAACCTGCGGGAGAATCCGTCCACCCAGTCCCGAAAAATCGGCGTGTATGAGCGCGGCACCTGGCTTCGGATCGACGGTCAGGAGGGTAATTTCTACAAGGTCAAAGGCCCCGATGGCAAAACAGGCTATATGGTCAAGGACTATGTATACATTTCCGCCGGCGCCAAGGGCGTGGTCGGCATCGTGGACGTCAATGGCGACCTCAATATGCGCTCTTCCCCCAGCTACTCCGGCAAGGTGATCGCCACCTATCCCGATGGCATCCCCTGCATTCTGCTGACGGAAAACGGCGACTGGTACCACGTCAGCGTGGAGAAAAAGAATGGCTACTTCAATGCCGGCTTTGTGGACAAGAAGTACACCACCTATTCCAATGAGATCTGCACGGTGATTGCCGCCAACGGCAAGGGCGTGAATCTGCGCCTTGGCCCGGATACGAAGTACGGCGTGGTTCGTACCATCCCCAGCGGCAGCTACGGCATGATCATCCAGGAGGGCGATGGCTGGTGGAAGATCTCCGTCAACGGCTATGTGGGTTACATGAGCACCGACTACCTCAAGGACGGCATCGTTCGCAAGGGCAATGCCACCACCGGCGGTACTACCGGCGGCAATACCGGCAGCACTTCCGGTGGCTACGCGCTGGTCAATAATCCCGGCGCGAATGAACGGCTCAATCTCCGTGCGGCAGCTTCCCGCTCTTCCAGGTCTCTGGGAAAGTACGGCAACGGTACCTACGTTACCGTGCTGAGTCAGGGCAACACTTGGTGCAAGGTCATTGTGGACGGCAAGACCGGCTATATGATGACGGCCTACCTCAAGTTCTATGGCTTGAACGGCTCTTCCACTGCTACGGTGACCCACCCCGACCGTACCTTTGTGTACCTGCGCGGCGGTCCCTCCCAGCAGACCGGAAAGATCCTGCGCAAGGTTCCTCACGGCGCTACGGTAACCATCCTTACCCCCGGCGCGACCTGGTCGCAGGTCAAGTACAACGGGCAGACGGGCTACATGATGACCCGCTTCCTGAAAAAGTAAGCAGTTGCCGCCTCCTTCGGGAGGCGGCTTTTTGCAACAAATGTAAATTATCCGGAAATCGTCAAAGCCGGGAAGATTCTTCCATTCTTTGACGTTATGTAAGCGACAGCTGTTCCAAATAAATGACGAGGTGGACAACATGAAGAAGATGCTGAGCTTTCTGATGGCAATGCTGATGCTGCTGGCCGCGGCGCCAGCATCTGCCTGCGACGAAGTGTACAATCCCTTGCCCGATCATATCGCAGCGCTGTTTGACGTGCCCGCATGGGACGGCTTTGAGGTGGCTCGATGCGATGATACCGACAATTGGCTTTCATGGGTATACAGCGAAGAAATGGATGCCGGCGTTGTGATCATGACCAACGGCTCGCTGCATATCGTGTGCCTGATTGAGCCGGACAGCAAGGGCAATATGCGCATCACCCAGCGCAATTACAAGATGGTGGTGGGTGATGCAATGCCTCGGGTTGAGGTGAGCTGGGGCAACGCTTATGAACAGATCACGCCGCCCTGGGGCGAAAAACGGATGTTTGAACTGGTCAGCAATAACGGCTGCCACATCAGCTTCGGCAAGTTTGATGGCGTATGGCGTGTGAAGATTGTCTGGGACTATGTGAATAACAGCATCGCGCTTGTCAATGATGAGAAGATCGGATACATTCAGGGGGAAGTGCGTGAAGACTACGTGGACTACGAGATGAATCGTGTCAAGTACGTCTACGGCACCTACGATAATCGCTTTGCTGCCTTCAACATCTACGATTTCCCCAGGAATCTGAAGGATGCCCGGGCCAAGCTCACCAACCCGCCCGTTACTCCCACCGACTTCTATACTCCTGTGAACGTCACTCTTCGCGCAAATGAGAAGTACGACGTCTTCGCTGCGCCGGGCCGCTCCAGCTACCGCGCCGCAAACGGCAAGGCGGAGCTCTCCACCAACGACTGGGTGCAGATCTTCGGCGAGGAGGATGGCTGGCTGCTGGTGCAGTATGACATCGGCCGCGACCAGATGCGCTTTGGCTACATCGCAGCTTCCGCGCTCCCGAAGAATACACAGGTGCAGGCTTTGCGCTGGTACGACCTGCCGGAGCAGACCGTTAAGGCAAACACCTATGTGACCGATGATCCCCTTGTCAGCCGGGATATCATCTGCTGGCTGAATGCTGGGGACAAGGTTGAGGTGCTTTCCGACTTCGGCAGCTGGTATTACGTCGAGGTAACGCCTGGTACCGGCAGAACCCTGCGCGGATTCATTCCGCAAACGGCCGTTGACTTGATCACCTGGGACGGTCTGGCAAAGTAAATCAGCACAAAAACGGACGGCCTCCCAATGCGGGAGGCCGTCCTGTTGTTTACTTGATGGTGGTCTTCAGCTTGAAGGGAACACCCCAGATGTAATAGGTGATCGTCACCTCGCGGATAGGATGCATATTCACATCGGTGAGGATGGTGGCGTACACATCCACGGTCTGTCCGGCAGGGAGCTTCACGTCCTGGAAGGAGCCAATTTGAAGCACGTCTCCTGCCATTGGCGTGACCTGCAGCTCGATCATATCCGCAGGTACCGCACAATCATTCTTCAGCCGCACGGTGTAGGTGAGGAACTTGTAATTCTCCGCGCCGGCCAGCTCCTGGGCGGGCACATAAGCCGTTCCGGTAACAGCGCCCAGACGAAGCTGGGTGCTCAGCTCATCAAAGCGCGGCAGGTCGCTGGAGGCTTCCTGGGCGACCACACCGATGCCGGAAACATAGATGTTGGCGGTCATGTACAAGTAGCCCACGCCTACCAGCGTGACGATCAGAACCAGAACGGACAGAATGGCAAAATACTTCATGATGGATATCCTTTACTTAATTCCCTTGCAGGATCTTGTTCATTTCCTCGACCATTTCAGCATCCTTGAGGCTGAACTTGAATTCCACGCGGCGGGAGGAATCCTGATCGACGATATTGGTGCCCGGATAGTAGATGAGGTCGGTTTCGCTGCGGCCGGTGGCAGTCAGCAGACGCTTGAGCAGCTCGCGTTCGGGGCTGCCTTCGGGATACATGTTCAGCACATACATCATCACCTGATAGGCACGCTCCTGGGACAGCTTCATGTTGCTTTCCCAGCTGCCTACGTCGTCGGTATGACCTTCGATGACGATCTGGCCCATGTAGTCTGCGTATTCGGGGCGCAGCAGCACCTCCAGGTAAACGGGGATGAAGCTGTTGAGAAGCTGTTTGCCCTCGGGGGTGATGTCAGAGGAGCCGGTTTTGAAGAGAACGGCGCTGTCCAGTACGATATCGCCCGTGTTGGGATCCACCGCTGCGGACAGATGTGCCCGGCTGAGGGAAATGGACAGCTCGGAGATGATCTCCGTTCTCACGCCGACAATGTCTTCGATCTTGGCGGTTTGCTGGCCAAGCATCAGGATGGTGGCGTCCAGCTCAGCTTCCTTGGCGTCCAGCTCCTGCTGGAGGAGGATCAGCTGCTTTTCCCGGTCTGCAAGGTCGGCCTTGGCCTGATCCAGCTCGGCCTGCTGCTCGCCCAGGATGATGTACGCCTGATCCAGCTCAGCCTGCGCTCTGTCCAGTTCGGCCTGCTGCTCGTCCAGCTGACCCATGATGACGATGATCTGCGCGTTCTGATTGTCCATGGTGACCTGTTGAGCGGCGATCTGCAGGGTTTGCTCGTCCAGGAGCTGCTGCTGCCGGTCCAGCTCGGCGGTTTTGGTTTCCAGCATGGTGAAGTACTGGTGCAGGCTGATGGAAAGGATCAGCACAAAGACCAGCAGCAGCGCGGCCATCATGTCGGAGTAGCTGATCCAGCTGGTGCCGGAGTTGCCGCCGCCATGGCCTGCGCGGCTGTTATGGATGCGTTGACGTGCCACGGTCACACCTCCTTCAAGGTGATGATCTGGCTGAGCTGGGCGGTCAGCTGCTGCAGGCTGGCGGCGATGGCTGCGGTGTCTCCGGAGGTGCCGTCGGCAGAAAGGCTGTCGAGCTTGGCAGACAGGGTATCTGCAAGCGCCGCCATATTGTGCTCAAAGGAGCCCAGGGCTTCGCTCAGGCTGCCGACGACGTTCTGCACAAAGCTCTGGCAGCCGGTGTTCAGCTCCCTGGCGGAAGCGCTCATGGCGGCTGCGACGCCGTCCAGGTGCTCGCCGGTGACGGAGGTGTTGTGGTTCATACGGGTCAGGGCCTTTTCCGCGTCGGCGGTGAAACGGTTGACGCTGGCCTGAAGCGAGGCGTGACTGGAAGCAACCTGCTGGAGGAGCTTTTGCTGCTCAGCGGTCATCTCCTGCATCATTTCAAGCAGTGCGGAAGCGGAGGTCTCAAAGTTTTCATCGCGCTGGCGGGCGGTGTTCAGTTCGGTGATGTACGTCTCAAAACGGCTCAGGACATCGGTGCTGATGCCGTGCAGCTCCCGGACGTCGCCAAGGATGGCGTCTGCAGCGGACATGGATTGCTGGACATGCTCCATCGTGAACTGCTGATTCTGGTTGATCTGGGTCATCATGCGGCCCAGCTCCATGAACTGATCGTTCAGGGACATGTTCATCTGCTGCACGAAGTTGTTGACGATGCGGCCAACGCCATCCACCTGGGCGCGGGTTGCGCCGATGAGGAAGCTGTCCATGGACTTGGCGACAGGGGACATGGCCCGGCTGATGCTGCCCTCCACCGTGGCGGGAAGCACCTCGGTGAGGTTGGACAGCATGTGGTTGGAGTCCTGATTCTGGCAGATCAGCTGCACGTCGTTGTCCAGCGGACGCTGCATAGCCAGGGTGGTGAAGCACTCCACAAAATCGTCAATGGCGCGGTAGGAGCTGCCCTGCAGGATGCGGTTGAGCATGTTGAACACGATGGAGCAGCTCACGCCCGCCACAGAGGTGCCAAAGGCAAACTGCATGCCGGACAGCAGAACGGGGATGCCTTCGATGATGGCGTCGGAATTGGAGAAGTCAAGACCGCTCAGACCGCGCATCATGCCCATAAAGGTGCCCAGGATGCCCAGTGACGTCAGTAGACCGGGGATCAGCTCTGCCAGGGTGGCGTTGCCGGGACCGTGGGTGACGGTATCGTCATTGATGTAATCCTCCACATTGCAGGGGAGGCCGCGGCGATCCAGCTGCTCGGCATTCTGCAGAAAGCGCAGCCAGGAGCCCCTCAGACGATTGCCCATGAAGCGCTTCTCCTGCCATACAGGGGTGCCTTGCTGAAGGCCGGCGTCCTGCTGAAGACGGCGGATGGCCCGGCGCAGCGCGTGGGTGGTGCCGATCAGCGGAAAAAGACACTTGAATACGCCGATCAGCGTGACCATGGCGACGGCGGCATACACGAGAATATCGACCAGATTGGTCATCAGGTTGCTGGTCAGTGTGGTCATCGTTTGCATAAGCTCCTCCTGTGCAGGGCCTGAGACGGCGGATTACGCTTGGATAAACGGTTCCACCTTCTATTTTACACGATTTTCCCCCGATTGTAAACGGCGAATGTAACAGAATTGCCATATTTATCGGAGTTGTCCGCTTATACAACGATCCGGAGGCCGGAAATCTTCCCGGTTTTTCATCATAGGCGGATCTTTTGCATATCCTGTCAGTGAAGCGGGGGCGTGTGGTATGCGGAAAGTCAGATACAGGACATGGCAGAAGGAGCAGCGCAGGCCATCGCGGGACGGCCTGTGGCATCTGCTGGGATGCGTGTTCATCGCAGCCGGGCTGCTGCTGTTGTTCCTGTGCATACCGGGTTGGGCCTGGGCGGCGCTGTCAGGTGCAGCGCTCATCCTGGCGGGATGGGCGCTGCTGGGAACTTGCGGGAGGTGAAGATATGCGTATGCGGATGGTATGCATCCGGCTGCCGAAATTCATGGGCGGCATGGTGAGAAAAATCGCGTACAGGCGGCGGAAATGACCTCCGCCTGTCTTTTCCCTGTACTTCTTTGCGGAAACGTTGACATCGCCTTTCATCCGTGATAAGATAGCCATGTATCCGAATTTGATACGAGATCAGAGGTGCGCAGTGTCGGTAGCGCGGCGGAGGACAGGCTTCCGCAGAGGCCGCGTGAAGGAACATTGCGCCGAAAGGCAGAAGGGGAGCCGCCGCTTCTGTGCTTGGGTGCAGGCCGGACAGGTCTGCAACTGTCATCAGGCATCGGCCTGGCGGAGCGCTGGTCAATGGGTGGGGAAAATGTATGCCCCACGCTGATGCGCGCCGCAGGTATGTCTGCGGGCATTTTTGTATCTGGAAAGAAGTATGTGGGAGGTACAGTGACATGGAGAAGTATCGCGTTGGTATCGTTGGCGCAACCGGCATGGTGGGCCAGCGTTTCATTTCCCTTTTGAAGGATCATCCCTGGTTCCAGGTGACCTGTGTGGCGGCGTCTGCCCGCTCTGCCGGCAAGAAGTACGCCGAGGCTGTGGGCGATCGCTGGGCCTTTGACTGGGCCATCCCTGCGGACGTGGCGGACATGGTCGTCATGGATGCCTCCCAGATCGACGCAGTGGGCGAGAAGGTGGACTTCATCTTCTGCGCCGTCGACATGAAGAAGGATGAAATCCGCGCTCTTGAGGAAGCCTATGCAAAGCACGAGATCCCCGTGGTGTCCAACAATTCCGCCTGCCGCGGCATTGAGGACGTGCCCATGGTCGTGCCGGAGATCAATGCGGCTCACCTGGAGGTCATCGAAGCGCAGCGCAAGCGTCTGGGCACTCAGAAGGGCTTCATTGCTGTCAAGCCCAACTGCTCCATCCAGAGCTACGTGCCTGCCATCACCCCCTTGATGGACTTCGGCCCCGAGAAGATGAGCGTCTGCACCTACCAGGCCATCTCCGGCGCCGGCAAGACCTTCAAGACCTGGCCCGAGATGGTGGACAACGTGATCCCCTACATCGGCGGCGAGGACGAGAAGAGCGAAAACGAGCCCCTCAAGATCTGGGGTCATGTGGAGGACGGCAAGATCGTCAATGCCACGGAGCCTGTCATCAGCGCTCAGTGCCTGCGCGTTGCCGCGGCGGACGGCCATATGGCGGCGGTGTCCGTGTCCTTCAAGAATAAGCCCTCCATCGAGCAGATCAAGGAACGCTGGGCCAACTTCGAGACCGAAGCGCAGCGTCTGGGTCTGCCCTCTGCGCCCAAGCCCTTCCTGCAGTACTTCGAGGATCCCGCCCGTCCCCAGACCCGCCTGGACCGTGATTTCCAGAACGGCTTCGGTGTGTCCATCGGCCGTCTGCGCGAGGATAAGCTGTTCGACTACCGCTTCGTGTGCCTGAGCCACAACACCGTGCGCGGCGCTGCCGGCGGCGCGATGCTGACCGCTGAGCTCCTGTGCGCGAAGGGCTACATCGAAAAGAAGTAATTTAACCAATATCGACCCTTTTCGGGAGGAATGAATGATGCGTAATCCTTTGTTCACCGGCTGCGGCACAGCCCTTGTGACCCCCTTCAAGAACGGCAAGGTGGATTATGAAGCCCTCGACCGTCTGGTGGAGGAGCAGATTACGGGCGGCGTCAGTGCGCTGATCGCTGTGGGCACCACCGGCGAGCCTGCCACCATGGACTGGGATGAGCACCTGGCGGTCATCCGCCGCGTGGTGGAGAAGGCTGATCATCGTGTGCCGGTCATTGCCGGCACCGGCTCCAACGCCACCAGCGAGGCCGTGTACGCCGCGAAGCATTCCGCCGAGTTCGGCGCGGACGCCCAGCTGGTCGTGACGCCCTACTACAACAAGACCAGCCAGGCCGGTCTGGTGGCACACTTCAACGCCATCGCGGATGCGGCCACGCTGCCTGTCATCGTGTACAACGTGCCTGCCCGCACGGGCCTGAACATCGGCCCGGAGGCCATGGCGAAGATCTGCGAGCATGAGAACGTTATCGCCGTCAAGGAGGCGTCTCCCGACGTGGCGCAAGCGATGGAAAAGATCCGCCTGTGCGGCGACATGGTGGACTTCTACTGCGGCAATGACGACCTGATCGTCCCCATGATGTCCGTGGGCTTCAAGGGCGTGATCTCCGTGCTGTCCAACATCCTGCCTGCGGAAACCTCCCGCATGACCAGCCTGGCCCTGGAGGGCAACTACAAGGAAGCGGCGGAGATCCAGCTCAAGCTCCTGCCCTTCGTCAACGCGCTCTTCAGCGAGACCAGCCCCATCCCGATCAAGGCCGCCATGGCCAAGATGGGCATGCTGGAGGATGAGCTGCGCCTGCCCCTCGTCCCCATGACCGACGGCCCCCGCGAGAAGATGTATGCCATCATGCGCGAGCTGGGCATGATCAAGTAAGGAGATACGCAGATGAAGATTCTGATTGCGGGCGCGCTGGGCTATATGGGCCGCGAGGTCGCCGCGCAGGCTGCAAAGCTGGGCTTTGAGGTTGCCTGCGGTGTGGACGTGGCTCCCGGTACGGCGGATTTCCCGCTGTACACCACCTTCGAGGACTGCCCGCCGGTGGACGTGATCGTGGATTTCTCCACCTGGAAGCCCGGCGCGGATCTGCTGACCTACGCCCTCAAGTACCGCATCCCCGCGGTGATCGCCACCACCGGCCTCTCCGAGGAGCAGCTCGCTGCCATTGACGAGGCGGCGAAGGTCATCCCGATCTTCCGCAGCGGCAACATGAGCCTGGGAATCGCGCTCCTGCGGGCGCTGGCGAAGAAGGCGGCCTCCGTTCTCGGGGAGACCTTCGATATCGAGATCGTCGAGGCGCATCACAACCGCAAGGCGGACGCGCCCTCCGGCACGGCCCTCATGCTGCTGGATGCCGTCAAGGAAGGCTGCGAATCCGAGCGGGAGGCGGTCTTTGGCCGCCACGGCCGGGATTGCAAGCGTCAGCCGAAGGAGATCGGCGTGCATGCCCTTCGCGGCGGCACCGTCACCGGCGAACACGAGGTGTGCTTCTTCGGTACCTCCGAGCGGGTGAAGATCAGCCACAGCGCGGAGAACCGCAGTGTCTTTGCCGCAGGCGCGCTGAAGGCGGCTGCATTCCTGGCGGGACAGAAGCCGGGTATGTACTCCATGGACGACGTGGTCGGAAAACTGTAAATGAATCAAGGCAGGTCATGCGGCCTGCCTTTTCAAGTGGTTGTATTTCTTGCGTACATGTATTGCATTTTCCCGGGAATGTGGGTACAATGATGATGATTCGTATCAGGCAGAGTAGCTGCTGGCGCGTCAAGTGTTCATGAACGGGGAGTTGTCATGAAACGAAAGGGACGAAGTCTCTGCGGTGCCAGCGGCGCATCCCGCTGCTTCGATGCAAACTGCCTCCTTACGAGTCGCGGCTTTTTCACGACCCGATGATAAGGGAGGTTTTTGTATTGCAGAAAAAAAGTGTGTTTTCCATCGAGACGATAACTGTCACGGCCATGCTCGTGGCGCTGCAGATTGTGCTGGGGAACCTGCTGCAGGTCCCGCTGCTGGGTAAGCAGTACAATTTCGGCTTTGTGCCGATTGCGCTGGCCGGCGCGCTGATGGGCCCCATTCCGGCGGCGATCGTCGGCGGCCTGGGTGATCTGATCGGTGCGCATCTGTTTCCGGCAGGGGCGTATTTTCCCGGCTTCACGCTGACGAATGTGCTGGTGGGTCTGGTGTGCGGCTGCTTCCTCCACGGCAGAAAACCGAGCTGGCTGCGCTGTGCGGCGGCGGTGGTGATCTCTCTGGCAGGGCTGAATCTGTTCCTCAATTCCCTGTGGCTGCATATGCTGGCCTATGTGCCCAGTCGCGGCTACTGGGCGTGGGTGACGGTGCGTGCCCCCAATTATCTGGTGGAAGTCCCGGTAAACACCGTGCTGTGCTACCTCATGCTGCAGGCCATGAAGCGAGTGAAGCTGCCTGCAGACATGCAGCTGAAAAACGAATGAAAGGGGGAGTTGCCATGCCCCGCTTTTCCAAGAAGGCCATCCTTGAGGAGTTGACTCGTCTGTACCCCGACGCGGGCCCGGAGCTCAACTTCACCAATCCTTACGAGACGCTGGTGGCGGTCATGCTCTCCGCCCAGTGCACCGACAAGATGGTCAACAAGGTCACGCCTGCCGTGTTTGCCCGCTACCCCGACGTGGCAAGCATGGCTGCAGCCACGGTGGAGGATCTCCATCCGATGGTCAAGGCCTGCGGTTTCAAATCCAAGGCGACGAACATTATCGAGACCTGCAAGCTGCTGATGCTGCGCCACGGCGGCGAAGTTCCCCGCACGATGGAGGAGCTGACGGCGCTCCCAGGTGTGGGCCGCAAGACCGCGAATGTGGTCATGTCCAATGCCTTCGGCGTGCCGGCGATTGCGGTGGATACCCATGTGTTCCGGGTGAGCAACCGCCTGGGTCTGGCGGAGGCGGACGACGTGCTCAAAACGGAGCTGCAGCTGCAGAAAGTCATCCCGAAGAAGGACTGGCTGGACATGCATCACCGCATTATCTTCCATGGGCGGCGGGTGTGCAAGGCGCAGCGTCCTCTGTGCGCGGAGTGTACGATGCGCGATATGTGCAAGTTCAACCGGCAAAAGGAAAGCAAATAAATGCACCGGCGACTGATGCGATATCAGCCGCCGGTTTGCTATTCATGTTTGTTTACTCGACCCACTGGAGGTCGAAATAGGGGTAGTAGGTGGTGCCCTCGGCGCTGGTATGTTCATACAGGCCAATGCACTTGAGGTACATGCGAACAGCGGTGCCCTCGCGCCAAACAGGCTCCCCGGTGGTACGGACGACTACGATTTCCTTATATACGCCGGATTTGGTCTTGCTCATGCCGGCGAAGGTCACGTAACCGGTGGCGGTCTGGGTGATGTCCTTGATGTTGAGGGTGTAGACCATGTAGCGGCCCTGGTAACCGGTGATCTTGTCCTTGAGGTTCTTGTAGGTGGGATGGACGGCCTCCTCGCGGATCAGATCGCGGCGATCCTCTTCGGTGAGCTCACGGACGGCCTGGCAGGAGAAGCGGCGGGCGCTGTAGCCCTTCTTCTCAAACACCAGGGTGATGTTGTACAGGCCTTCCTCCTTGGTGTCAAAGGTGAAGGAGAAGGTGCCGGAGTTGTTGGTGGTGATGGCCTTGTTGTAGCGGCCATCCACGATGCACTGCACCTTGGTCTTGGCCATGGTCGTGCCGGAGATTGTCAGGCTGGAGCCGGTGAGGGTCATCGTTTCGGGCAGCTTGGTGTTGAAGCGGATGGTCAGCAGCTGATCGTCATAGGTGACGCCGCCGTCAAAGGCGCCCTCTTCCACCTCAATATCGCCGTTGTAGACGGTGTAGGTCAGCATCCAGAAGCCCTCGCGGGGGAGCTTCACGGGCAGCTTGAACTTGCCCTTGCTGTCGATCTCCGCGACGAACTGATATGCCTGGCGGGTGGACATGCTCATGGCGACGCAGAGCACCTTCATACCCGAGGAACCGCTGCCTTCCAGGGTGAACTTGCCGGTGTTGGTCTCCAGAGGCGGCGTGGAGGTGAAGATGATCTTGGTGGCGCTGGTGGCCGGTCGGGCAGTGACTTCGAAGAACTCCCAGGAGGTGATGATGGCGTCCAGCGCCTTGGTATCGGCCTTTGTGGGCTTGCGGTCATAGACCTGGTAGTCCACATGGATGTGCCAGCCGTTGCGGATGGTCTTGCGGGCGATACCCTTGTAGGAACGGCCATCCACCGTACGGGAGTATTCCAGCTTCAGGAAGCGGCCGCCGAACTTGTAATTGCCCCATTCGGCAGAGGTGTAGTCATAGCCCAGAGCGCGCCATTCGCCGGTTTTGTCGGAGGAATGGCCGAGACGGTAGTTCTTGCGTTCCTCCTGGGAAACCTGGTTGACGTCATAATACTGCTCGCCGTAGAGATCCTGCACGGCGGTGATCTCGATCATCACATCGCCGGATTTGCCCCAGGCCTGCAGCAGCACGCCTCGCTGGGCAAAGTCAGCCTGCACCTCTTCTGCGGTGGTGTTGTGTTCTGCCAGCCAGGCGGTCCGTGTGGCAACATTGTCCGTCGTGATGATGGTGTACTTGTTGCCATCGATGAAGCAGGATGCACCCTGTTCAGCGAAGGTGAAGGAATCCGCCAGCGCTGCAGCGGGCAGCAGCAGGCAGATCAGCATCAGCAAGGCAAAAAGGATTTTCCGCATAGGGGTCACCAACCTTCAAAAATCTAATGATAGTAGAGGTTATCAGCGTGATTATACCATACTTCCCACAGGGAAGCAAGAAACCTTTGTAACAATGTGCCGTCAGCGTATGCGCCGGATCCTCTTCAGGGGGAAAAGGATGCACACCACCCGCCCGCGGATGGCACGGCGGCGCAGAGGCCCCACGCGGCGGCTGTCGTTCGAGCTGTCCCGGTTGTCCCCCAGGACGAAGTATTCATCCGGGCTGAGGGTGACGGGAGGCCGCGTCCGCGGAAAGCGGCAGCGGGCAGGATCCAGGTAGGGCTCGGCGAGGGGAGTACCGTTCAGCAGCAGCTCGCCCTCGACCCATTCCAGCGTATCGCCGGGGAGGCCGATCACCCGCTTGACGAAAGCCTGGGGGAGAAAGGGGAGGCGCTTCATCTTCCGTCCCGGATAGTGGCAGATGACCACATCGCCCCGCCGGGGTTCACGGAACAGATAGGGAAGCCGCCACACCAGCGCAAAGTCGCGATTGTGCAGCGTGGGCAGCATGCTCCCACCCTGGATGCGCGCCACATTCACCACAAACAGCCGCAGCATGAGCACCGCGGCGAGGGTCAGCAGCGTTTCGATGACCCAGCTCATGCCTGCACCGCCGGGCCCTGGGTGATGACCTTCTTGCGCCGCTTGAGGAAGGTCTCGCGATCCAGCATGACGATGCGTCCGCAGCCGGAGCACTTGATCTTGATGTCCGCGCCGGTGCGGGTGACGGTCCACTCGCTGGAGCCGCAGGGATGGGGCTTGCGGGTCTGCACCACATCGCCGATCCGGATCTCATGGCTTGCGTCCACCATGGCAGACACCTCCTTGCAATACTTTTTCATCCTATTATACCGCGGTTCGCCCAAATGTGCAAGCTTGCTATCCGGACGGAAGTGTGGTAAAATGATTCAATGCAAACAGATACGATTGGAGCGATCATGATGCGCATCATTCCCAACTGGCATAACGTCAAGCCTCTGGGCCGTACCTGGCCCCGCGAGGATTCCCTTTGGCTGGCTTTCTCCGCGTCTGGCGCGGAGTTTGCCTTCACCGGCACGGCCTGTACGGTGGTGATCGCGGGGGATGACCGCGCTGCCGACCCGGCTCATGCGGACAATCAGGCTCGCATCGCCATTGAGATGGACGGCGTACGCGCGGTGGACGCGATGATCGACGCGCCGGAAAAGACCTTCGCCCTGACGGCGGAGGACGGCGAGCATATCGTCCGCATCGTGAAGCTGTCGGAAACCGCCATGTCCACCTGCGGCATCAAGTCCATTGAAGCGGAGAACATCCGCCCGACGGAGAAGAAGGCCCGCTACGTGGAGTTCATCGGTGATTCCATCACCTGCGGTTATGGCATGGATGACGAGGTGGCCGAGCATCACTTCGTCACCGGCACCGAGGACGCGACCCGCGCCTATGCCTACCGCACGGCCCAGGCCCTGGACGCGGATTACAGCCTGGTGTCCATCAGCGGCTACGGGATCACCAGCGGCTACACCGCCACGGCGGAGGAACGCATCACTGCCCAGCTGATCCCCACTTATTATGAGAAGCTGGGCTTCTCCTACGGCGTGTATGAGGGCGATGTGCCCCAGGACGTCCGCTGGGATTTCAGCGCCCGTCAGCCGGAGCTGATCGTCATCAACCTGGGCACCAACGATGACAGCTACTGCCTTGACCACGAGGATCGTCAGCAGCTCTACTGCGATGAGTATGTGAAATTCCTCAAGGTCGTGCGCAGGAACAACCCCGGCGCGAAGATCCTCTGCACCCTGGGCATCATGGGCGACCGGCTGTATCCCTGGGTGGAGAAGGCCGCAGCGGTTTATTCCGCCGAAACGGGGGATACTGATATCGCCTGCATGCCCTTCACGCCCCAGCTGCTGGAAGACGGCTACACCGCGGATTACCATCCCACCGCTGTCACCCACGGCAAGGCGTCCGCGAAGATCACCGCGGAGATCCGCCGCTTGATGGGCTGGTGACCCCAACATTTTGCAATGAAAGGAAGTGCTTGTATGGCAGACCGTTTCAGTCCCATCGGCGTGTTTGATTCCGGCGTGGGCGGCATCGGAACGCTGGCTGCCCTGCGCCGTGAGCTGCCCCAGGAGCGCTTCCTCTTTTACGGCGACACTGCCAACGCGCCCTACGGCACCAAATCCCGGGATGAGGTCATGGCCTGCATCAATCGCATCATGGAGCACCTCCTCGCGCAGGACGTGAAGGCGGTGGTCATCGCCTGCAACACGGCGACTGCGGTGGCTGCGGCGGAGCTCCGCGCCCGGTATGATCTGCCGATCATCGGCATTGAGCCGGCCCTGAAGCCCGCCCACGAGCAGCGCAGGGACGGCAGCATCCTCGTACTGGCCACGCCCATGACGCTGAAGCTGGAGAAATTCCGCGTGCTGTATGAACGCTACGGCGAGGGCGCGATCCCGCTGCCCTGTCCGGGGCTGATGGAGCTGGTGGAGCGCGAGGCGGACGACGAGGCCCGCCGCTACCTGCTCGACCTTTTCGCGCCCTACGACCTGACGAAGGTGGACGCGGTGGTGCTGGGATGCACCCATTATGTGTTCCTGCGGCCCATTTTGCAGGACATCCTGCCGGAAAATGTGAAGGTGCTGGACGGCAATGTCGGCACAGCCCGGCAGCTGCGCCGGGTGCTGGAGCAGCGCGGTCTGCTGTCCGACGGGAAGGGGAGCGTCACGCTGGAAACCAGCGGAAATCCTGCGCTGGTGCTGCCGGTGATGGAGCGTCTGCTGGGGAGGGCGTAACATGGGCGTCATCATCTGCGGGATGAACGGCAGCGGCAAGTCCACCCTGGGCCGTGCGCTGGCGGAGAGCCTCGGCTGGCGGTTCATCGACAATGAGGACCTGTACTTCCCCAAGGCCGACCCGGCGCATCCCTTTGCGGTGGAGCGCACCCAGGATGAGGTGGAACGCCTGCTGCTGGAGGAAGTCCGGCGGGATGAGCGCTTTGTGTTCGCTGCGGTCCGCGGCAATTACGGCGACGCGGTGCTGCAGTACTACAAGGCGGCCGTGCTGGTGGAGGTGCCGCGGGAGATCCGTCTGCAGCGCGTGTGGGAGCGATCCCATCGGCGGTTCGGCGAGCGCATGCTGCCCAGCGGTGACCTGTACGAATCGGAGAAGTGCTTCTACGACCTGATCGCGGCTCGCCCAGAGGACTACGCCGAACGATGGCTGGATGCGGTGGAGATTCCCGTCCTGCGCGTTGATGGGACGCGCCCGGCAGGGGAGAATGTCGCCCTCATCACCGACTGGCTGAGGAGGAATCACCCATGAAGAACTACACCCAGGTGTATGTGAAGAACAGCGTGGAGGCGGCGCGGCATTACTGCGATGCCTTTGGCGCGGAGATCACTCGCGAATTCTGGAATGCAGACCACACGGCCTACGAACACTGCGAGCTGTCAGTGAACGGGGAGGGCTTCCTGGCATTGGCGGAGGCGCAAAACCCCTGCGATGTGGCGCTGGTGCACAAGCTGAAGTGGGAAACGATGACCTTCAACGTGTTCGAGATGGGCACGGAGGAAGCGGTGCGACATGCCTTTGACGTATTGTCGGAGGGTGGTGTGGTGCTGCAGCCTGTGGGCCCGCTACCCTGGAATCCCTGCAACGCCACAGTGATCGACAAGTACGGCGTGTGCTGGTGGATCGCAATTTGATAGGAAAAACCTCCGCTTGGATGCGGAGGTTTTTGTGTGCTTACGGCCAGTTCACATACCCGGCCATGGTCAGCTCGTTCTTCAATTCCACGAAGCCATTCTTTTCGTAAAAGGCCACGCTGGGGAAGCCGCGCTCGGTGATCAGCGACATGTGGCTGATGGGCTGCGGCTCCTGTTGCAGCTCCTCGCGGAGGAAGGCCAGCATCCGGCTGCCGACGCCCTGGCGCTGATAGTCCGGGTGCACGCTGAACTCGTCGATGTAGAACAGCTTCTGCTCCTGATAGGTCATGATGCGACCACAGAGCATGGACACGCATTTGTCGCCCTCCATACAGACGACGCCGCGGCTGACCCGCGCGGACATGATCTCGTCAATGCGGGCGAAGGCCTGGTCATGCGTCCAGGTTTCGCACCAGGGCTCCTCGAGGAAGGCGGCGACCAGCGTTTCGGCGCAGGCGGGGAAGTCGGCGCCGTTCATCTTGCGGAAAAGCAGGGACATGGCGGGTTCCTCCTGGGAAAAGATGGCCACATGATAGCAGAAATGGCCCCATGTGTCAACTGTACTGCGAAGTACACAGAAAAGACAATCTGTCTGTTCCAAAATACAAAGGCAGGATTTATAAAAAATACCTAAAGTTGAAAAATAACGAAAAAACGCTCTTTTCTTTTTGCAAAATGTATGATATACTCTTTTCAACATTGTGTGAGATGTTGTCCGCTTGAATGGCATATACTGCAACGAGATTCCGGCGGACGAAAAAACGTACATTTTTGAAGGAGGAATTCCCCATGGCTGCTGAGTACATCACGACAAATATCCGTAACATCGCCCTCATGGGACATGGCGGCGAGGGCAAGACCACGCTGACCGAGGCCATGCTCTACGCCGCTGGCATCATTGATCGTCAGGGCAAGGTGGAAGAAGGAAACACCACCACTGACTTTGAAGCTGAAGAGATCAAGCGCGGCTGTTCCCTGAGCGCTGCCACTGCTCCCATCGACTGGGCCGGCAAGATGCTGAACGTGATCGACGTTCCCGGCTACTTCGACTTTATCGGTGAGCAGGCCGGCCCCCTGCGCGTTGTGGAAACGGTCGGCATTGTTGTGTCTGCCATGACCGGTCTGTCTGTCGGCGCGGAGAAGGCTTTCACCAACGCCATCAAGCATCAGGTTGGCCGTATGTTCATTATCAACGGCATGGACCGCGAGCATGCTTCCTTTGATAAGGTGCTGCAGCAGCTGCGTGACCGTCACGGCTCCTGTGTCGTTCCCGTGCTGATGCCCATCGGCGAAGGCGCGAACTTCAAGGGCGTTGTCAACGTTCTGGAGAAGAAGGCCTACGAAGGCGCTTACAAGAAGAGCGTGGAAGTTCCCATGCCCGACAACATGGTTGATAAGGTCAACAAGGCCTTTGACGACCTGGTGGAAGCTGCTGCCAGCTCTGACGACGAGCTGATGGAGAAGTACTTCGAGGAAGGCGAGCTGTCCTACGAGGAGATCCTGACCGGTTTCCACAAGGGCATGAAGAACGGCGACATCGTTCCTGTTGTGGCTCTGTCCGCGCTGACCGGCGTCGGCATCGCCCGTACCATGGATCTGATGGCCAAGTACCTGCCCTCTCCCGCGCACCAGGGCATCGAGCACGACGGCTTCAACCCCCGCACCGGCGAGCATCAGGTTCGTGTGTGCAACGACGACGAGCCCTTCTCCGCCTTCGTGTACAAGACTGTTGCTGACCCCTTCGTTGGCAAGCTGAGCCTGTTCCGTATCTTCTCCGGCACCATTACGCCCCAGACCATCCTGTACAACGTCAACAAGGACAAGACCGAAAAGTCCTCTGGCCTGTACATCATGCGCGGCAAGAAGCAGGTCGCCAAGCAGACCCTGCACGCCGGCGATCTGGGCGCTCTGGCCAAGCTGCAGTACACCTCCACCGGCGATACCCTGGCGGATTACAACAATCCCATCCAGTACCCCGGCATGGTGTTCCCCACTCCCTGCATGCACAAGGCTGTGTACGCCTCCAAGCAGGGTGAAGAAGACAAGATCTTCTCCGGTCTGAACCGCCTGATGGAAGAAGATCCCTCCATCGTCATCCAGAAGAACCCCGATACCACCGAGACCTGGCTGTCCGGTCAGGGTGAAATGCACCTGGAGGTCATCAAGAATCGTCTGCAGGCCAAGTTCGGCGCCAACGCCATCCTGCAGGATCCCAAGATCCCCTACCGTGAGACCATCCGCAAGGCCGTGAAGGTCCAGGGCCGCCACAAGAAGCAGACCGGCGGTCACGGTCAGTTCGGCGACGTGTGGATCGAGTTCAGCCCCGTGCTGGACGGCTCCACCGAGATGGTGTTCGAAGATGCGGTTGTGGGCGGCGTCGTCCCGCGCAACTTCATCCCCTCCGTCGAGAAGGGCCTGCGCGAGTGCATGGTCCGCGGCGTGCTGGCCGGCTATCCCATGGTGTCCGTGAAGGCCAAGCTGTACGACGGCTCCTACCATCCCGTTGACTCCTCCGAAATGGCGTTCAAGACCGCTGCCCGCATCGCCTACAAGAAGGGCTGTGCCGACGCGTCTCCCGTCCTGCTGGAGCCCGTCATGCACGTTGAGGTCCTGGTGCCCGACGAGTACATGGGCGACATCATGGGCGACATGAACAAGCGCCGTGGCCGCATCATCGGCATGGAGCAGGTTGGCGGCATGCAGCAGGTTGTCGCCGAGTGCCCCCAGGCTGAAATGTTCAAGTACGCAACCGATCTGCGTTCCATGACCCAGGCCCGCGGCTCCTTCACCATGGAGTTCGAGCGCTATGAGGAAGTGCCCGCTGACGTGGCCAAGAAGGTCATCGCCGCTGCTGACAAGGTCGAGGACGACGAGGATTAAGCAACTTCGTTGCCTTTCCGGCGACAAGCATGTACGTATTCCCAAGGGAGAGGTTCGCGCCTCTCCCTTTCT
>JAFXFR010000180.1 GCA_017513475.1 Clostridia bacterium | reverse complement strand
TGTCCTCATCGGCGAACCCGGCGTGGGCAAATCCAGCGTGATGGAGGGCCTGGCCCAGCGAATCGCCAGCGGCAGTGTGCCGGAGATGCTGCTGCACAAGCGGGTGATCAGCCTGGATATTGGCTCGATGGTTGCGGGCAGCAAGTACCGTGGCGAATTTGAAGAGCGACTCAAGAACACCCTGGCAGAGATCCGCAAGAGCGGCGACGTGCTGCTGTTTATCGACGAGATGCACACCATCGTGGGCGCTGGGTCGGCGGAGGGCTCACTGGATGCGGCGAACATCATGAAGCCCGCCCTGGCCCGGGGCGAGCTGCAGTGCATCGGTGCGACCACCCTGGACGAATACCGCAAGCACATCGAGAAGGATGCGGCTCTTGAACGTCGTTTCCAGCCTGTGCGTGTGGGCGAACCCACCGCCGAGGAGGCCCTCGATATCCTTCATGGCCTGCGGGGAAAGTATGAGGAACATCACCATGTCCGCATCACCGATGAGGCACTGTCGGCAGCCGTCACCCTGGCAGATCGCTACATCGCTGACCGCCACCTGCCCGATAAGGCTATCGATCTGATGGACGAGGCTTGCTCCAAGGTGCGCATCGCGGCTTTTACCGCGCCGCCGGATCTGCGCATGCAGGAGAAGGAGCTCGAAGCCATCGAGAAGGACAAGAAGAACGCCATCGAGCATCAGGACTACGAGGCCGCCGCGAACCTGCGCGATCGGGAACGCTGCCTGCGCCTGGAGATCGACAAGAAGCGTGAAAGCTGGAACGCTGCTCAGGGCACCGACGGTCAGACCGTTACCGAGGACGATATCGCTGCTGTGGTCTCGACCTGGACGGGTATTCCCGTCACCAAGATGACCCAGAAGGAGATCGACCGTCTGCTGCAGCTGGAAAGCGTGCTGCATCAGCGGGTTATCGGGCAGGAAGAGGCCATCGGAGCTGTCAGCCGGGCCATCCGACGTGCCCGCGCAGGCCTGCAGGATCCCAAGCGCCCCATCGGCAGCTTTATCTTCCTGGGTCCCACAGGCGTGGGCAAGACCGAGCTGTGCCGGGCTCTGGGCGAGGCCATGTTTGGCGACGAGAACGCCGTCATCCGCGTGGACATGTCCGAGTTCATGGAGAAACACACGGTCAGCCGCCTGGTGGGCTCGCCTCCAGGCTACGTGGGCTACGAAGAGGGCGGCCAGCTGACCGAGGCCGTCCGCCGCAAGCCCTATGCCGTCGTTCTGCTGGACGAGGTGGAGAAGGCCCACGGCGATGTATTCAATATCCTGCTGCAGATCCTCGAAGATGGCCGCCTGACCGATTCCACGGGACGGGTGGTTTCCTTCAAGAATACGATCATCGTCATGACGTCCAACGCCGGCGCCCATGCCATCAGCCATGGCCGGAGCCTGGGCTTTGGCGCGAAGGAGAAAGCGGACGCCACCAACTACGAGTCCATGAAGGACAGCGTCATGAAGGCCGTGAAGGACGTATTTCGTCCGGAATTCATCAACCGCGTGGATGAGCTGATCGTGTTCCATCCGCTGACTGAGGAGAACATCGAGTCCATTGCCGCGCTGATGCTGAATCAGGTAGCGGACAGACTGCACGACCGGGCGATTACCCTTGCCTGGAAGGCCGAGGTGGTCGCCAAGCTGGCCCGTGAGGGCTATGACCCGAAGTACGGCGCGCGTCCGCTGCGCCGCCTGATCCAGCGCACGGTGGAGGACGGCCTCTCCGAAGAATTGCTGGCTGGCAGGATCGCATTGGGTGATTGCGTACGCCTCGCCATCGAGGAGGATAAGATCGTCGTCAGACGGGTTGAACATCTTGGCGCGCCGGAGGAGACGGCTGCCCTGCCTGCTCCCGCTCCCGCACTGCCCGAAGCAGCTGAATAAAGAACGCCCTGACTGGGAACATGTCTCAGTCAGGGCGTTTTCTGATGGCGGCTTACTCGTTGGAGACGAGGCCGGTGTCGGATTGGATGATCTCCAGGGTAACCTCCACATCGAAGTATTCTCCATCGGGAGCATCCTGGTTAGCCTTCAGATCCAGCAGGCCCTCGGCGCGGTAAACCTTGATCCGAAGCACATCGCCGGCTTCGTGCTGACCAACGATGGCAGTCAGCTGTTCCACATCGGTGATAACCGTGCCGTCGATATCCACGATGATGTCGCCGGGCAACAGGCCGGCCTTTTCGGCGGGAGACCCGGCGTCAACGGCGGTGATGAATACGCCGTCGGGGATCTGCTTGAGCCTTGCGGCACGGCTGGAGGAGTTCACATTGGCGATGGATACGCCAAGGCGGGGCCTGCCGAGCAGGTCGGCAGCAGCGGGCGCAGGCTCCTGGGGCTCTTCCTCGGGAGGGGTGAGCGGCACCTCGCCGGAGAGCACACTGTTGATCATGGGCTTTACAGCGTTGATGGGGATGCACATGCCGATGCCCTCCACAGAGCCGCCGGTGTAGTAGCTGCCGGTATATTTCAGCGTGGGAATGCCCATCAGCTCGCCGGTAACGGAGAACATACCGCCGCCGGAATTGCCGGAGTTGATGGCTGCATCGGTCTGGATCATGGTGTTGGTGATGGTTTCGCGGCGACCGTAGCGGTCGTAGGTTTCGGACTCGATGCCGCGGCCCAGGGCGCTGATGACGCCGACAGTGGTCGTCTTGGCAAACCCCAGGGGATTGCCGATACAGATGGCCCAGTCGCCCACCAGGAGGGTATCGCTGTCACCCAGGGTGACCGGAGGCAGGGGACAATCCGGGGCATAGAGGATGGCGGCATCCAGGTTTTCGTTCCAGGCTGCAAGAGTGGCGGGGTACTCGATGGTTTCGCCGGCGTCATCTGTGACGGTGACCTTCAGGGTGTCGGCGTCCTCAACCACATGATAATTGGTCAGGATGAAACCTTCGCCGATCACCACACCGGAGCCGGTTGAGGCTAGTTCCTCCCGGATCTCAGGCTCCTGGCTGCTGCCGCGGTCGCCGTAGCCCCAGCCGAAGTAGTAACCGCCGCCGTAGCCGCCGTAGCCGCCATAGGAGACTTTCTGATAATTGCTGACGCCCACCACGCTGTCCCGCACCTGAGCGATGGCTGCGGTGAAGGGAGATGTGTAGATGATGGTGGTGGTTTCTTCCGCCCGGGCGGGGGGAAGGGATGCAAGGGAAAGGGCGGATGCGATCATGATGCAGCTCAGCGACAGAGCAATGCAGCCGACAAAGCGGCGAAACTGATTGCGCATAGGATAACCTCCTGTAAATGAATCGGGCGAGATAACCTTGTTTACGAGTCCAGTTTATCAGGCGGATTTGTCCTGCGTATGAACGGATGATGAATATCGCTGGAAAAATGACAAATATCAGCGGGGATCTCTGCCGGAGAAGGCGATCAGCAGTGCGATGGCGGCGCTGATCAGCAGCGCGAGAACCAGCGGAAGCAGGGCTGCGGTACCCTGCAGCAAACCGTAGACCAGCGTGCACAGCAGCATGACTGCCGATGCAATGGTGATGGCCAGAGGCGAACGTGCATACAGCGTAAAGCCCTTGCCGCACAAGCGCACAATGGCGCTGAATGCCGCCGTGATGGAAACGCAGCCGCTGACCATGAAGGCAAGTTCGGCACTCTGGGCGCTGAGAAAGGCGCGGGAGAGCAGCGCCAGCAGGCAAACCGCCAGCATGGAGGGCCAGCGGAGCTTCGGCGCGGTCAAATCGACGCCGATGGTGATGGCGGAAAGCAGCGTCAGCCCGGTCAGCAGCACAGGTATCCACTGACAGGCGGACAGCAGCGCCGTCAACAGGGTGAGCCCCAGCAGCAATGCAAAGCGGCGCAGCGTATCTTCAATGGTGTGAAAATGCTGACGCAGCAGGCTGATGGGCTCCGTCAGGGAGTCGCCAGGGCGGCAGGTGATGTTCAGCGTCTTCTGGTCACCCAGGGTACGGGGCGTCAGATGAATATCCGCGCGGGCATGATGGGCGGGCAGCTCCATCAGAGCGCGCAGGCTTTCCAGATCCGCCTGTCCGTGCTCGGCGTCATCCAGCATCACCGTCAGACCCATGGAACGCAGAGCGGCGGCATCCTGAAGCGCAGGCAGGTGCAGCGCCTCGCCCAGGCCGGCCAGGCCCAGGAATACAGGCGCCTCGTTGTCCAGGGCTGTGGCCCATGCGTACACGCGGCATGCGCCCTGAGCGATGTACCGGGAAGAATCCTGGATCTGCAGGTGATCCTGCTCGGTCAGAGGGCGGGTGCTGCCCTCCCAGATGGACGCACACTGACGCGCCACGTCCGCAGGCTGACCGAGATAATAGCGGCGCTGGCTCATGCCGTCCCGCACGGTAATGACGGTCAGGTGATTGAGTTCCTCACGGGCGATGGTGGGATGATGGCTGCGCATGCGATCCGGCTTGATATTCAGGACCTGCACGGCGCTGAGGACGGCAGCACGGTCCGCAGGCGGGAGCGCATCTGCGGTGAGGGTCATGGCGGTGCCCAGCAGCAGTGTGCCGGAACCAAGACGCAGGGACAGCGACTCTGCCACATCAACAGGCTGAGCAACGGCACGCAGCCGGGTGCCCTGCCCGATGAGATCGGCGTCGATCAGAACGGTTTCACACAGGGCATCCTGAGGACAGGGCTTACGCTGATAGCATTCCCCGAAAGCGTGGTGCCGATGCAGCAGGTACAGCGCCAGCGTCGCGTGGATCAGCAGCAGGGGAGGCAGCGCCAGCCACAGGAGACGCAGCAGTAAGGCCAGCGCCAGCAGAATGACATTTGCGGCCAGCCAGAGCCATTTATTCCGGCCGTGGATCAGGCTGCTGCACCAGCGTGAAAGCTGATAAGGGTGCACTTTCATGGGATACCTCCAGATCAGTGGACGATCAGGTTCGGATTGTACAGGAACTCGCCGCTCCACAGGAGCGGGCTGCCCAGGCTGTCGACCGCTTCACCGCCGAAGTAGATGCGTACACGCCGTACATTCAGCAGGTCGCACAGGGTGTTGACCATGCTGTAGACCATCAGACGCTGGTTGCAATCCGAGGATTCGATCACCTGACCGTATCGCTGGGAAAAATGGATCAGCAGCGTGCCGTTGTGGACGGCCAGCCCCAGGATATCGGCGTCTGTCAGCGGGGCAGGCAGGATCTGATGCTCCGGGGAGGCCATGGCCAGCAGCAGCGCGCGCGGGCTCACGGCGCTGCGGTAGGGCAGGGAAAGGGTGTGCGCACGCAGTCCGTTGGAATCGGGCAGGTAGATGGTGGTCTGATCCTTCAGCGCATGGGCGAAGGTGGAGCGGTTCATCAATCCGCCGGGGAAGAGCATGGAGCCCAGGCTGCTGCTGTACAGGCTGGTCAGTGCGCCGTCGCCCACCAGGATACATACCTGCTGAAGCGAGGGCACGAAGGTGGTCAGCGTGGTAACAACAGCTGCGAAGGTAGCGGCAGGATCACAGCCGGCAGCCAGGAGCCGCTGCTCCACGTCGGCGGTGAAATGCAGCGTGGCACGGCGTCCGCCGCTCTCCAGGTCGGTGATTTCCGGGGCGAAGAGCATCATTGCGTTCAGATCGGGCATGCTGCACACGCCGGTAAGGGTGTCCGGACCGCCGGAAAGGGCCGTCAGAAGGGCGATCACCTGCTGCTGGGGATGCTGCCCGGGGAAGGAAATGCGGCGGGGCTCCGATACGATGCCGCTGCCGTCCGCCAGGGGGAAATACAGGGTGGCGGCTGCGGTGAGAGGTGCGTGTGCAGGAAACTCGCCTGCCGGGGTGCGACGGGCGGAGAATTGCTCCCACAGGATGGGCAGCTCGTGGCTGACAGGAGCGTTCAGCGCGCCCAGCGGGAGATTCCCTCCCACATCCATGGCAACGGGAACGCCGGATATGAGCAGATTCACATAGCTGACGCCGGCGGAATCGCACAGGGTGGCAGTGATGGCCAGCGCAACGGTATACAGATCCTGGCTGGAAAGCTGCAGCGCGTTGGCGGACAGGTTGACAGTGCACACGCCGCCGGAGATTTCAATGGGATTGCTGCCGTACAGGGTGAGGGTTGTCTGAGGGCACAGGGGCTGAACACGGCTGTTGCCGGGATGAGTGAAGAGCGCCTGCAGAATAACACCGGCAGGATGCTGATCCTGCGGGAAGATCAGAGGCTCGTAAAACGCGAGGAGGGACTGCCCGTCCAGAGACGGCAGGTACAAAGGAACGATGACTTCACGCTGCAGCCCGGCATCGCCGATGGGTGCCTGAGGTCCGGGGGACGCCGGCGGAAGCGTAGCAGACGGAATTGCTGTGGACTGGGAGGCGCAGGAGCTCAGCAGCATAGCGCAGAGCATCAGGCACACAAGGCCTCGGAGAGTCTTTTTCATTCCAGGGCCTCCCTTCCGGTCAGCTGGGAAAGAGCTACGCGCCAGACGCCCTTTTCGCGGATGAGGCGCAGTACCATGCCGGCGAAGGGCTGTTCCTCCCCGGCAACGAGGTATGCGCCGCTGATTGTAAAGACCGCGCTCTGACCGTCTGCAGCGATGCTGCCGCCTGCAGCGCTGGCATGCAGCAGCACGGGAAGCGCCGCAGTTTGCTGGAGAAAATCTGCCTCCGTGGGGCGGGAAGCGCCGGTGGCAGGATCCATACGGGCGACATAGCGGTAGAGGCGGGTGTAATCCTTTTCGATCCAGCACTGCAGGACGATCTCGGCTGTGCGGGCAGGCGTGAGCAGCAGCGCTTCATTCCGCATGAGCGCAGGAGCTGGCGAAGGATCACCGTCCAGGGCGTAGTATCCCCGGCGCAGACGGAGGCTGTCGGTGCTGGCGGTGTCTGCCACCAGGATGACTACGGTATCCACGGCGCAGTTTTCCGTCAGCGTGGCGGCAATGGCCTGCATGGCCAGCACGCGCCGCTGAGGCACTTCCTGCTGCCAGGCGGGGAGATCCCGCCAGTTGCCCGGCTCATCTGCATAGCCGTGCATGATGTGCCGGGACAGGGTGACGAACATGATCCGCCCGGACTGGGTGCAGGAAATGACCTGCGTCCCCTGGGGGAAGAGGCCCTCCAGATCGTTGGAGGAAGCGCTGGGTCCGCCGATCAGGGCACGCATGATGGCCAGAGCATGGCCCTCCGTGGGAGAATGGCTGACGGTGCGCGTTTCCGGGGCCAGCATGGGTTCATCGCCGAATCGGAACCACAGCGTGACCGTATCCTGACTCTGGGGGAGATCGGCAGCGGCGGGCGCGGGGATCTCCGGGGTGGCGGTGGCAGCGGCAGGTGCAGGATCAGCAGGTCTGGAGCAGCCGGTCAGCAGGCAGCAAATCAGCAGAAGCGGAAGCAGCTTGCGCATCAGGCATCCCCCTTTCTGACTGGCAGGGTGACGGTGAAGACCGAGCCGGCATCCGAAGCGGACTCAACGGTGATCTCGCCGCCGTGGAGCTGCACCATCTGGCGTACGATGGACAGACCCAGGCCGGTTCCGCCGGTTTCGCGGGAACGAGCCTTGTCCACCCGGTAGAAACGGTCGAAAATGTGAGGCACGTCCTTTTCGGGGATGCCGATGCCGGTATCATGCACGGACAGGACGGCCTGGCGGCTGTCCGTGTGCAGATTGACGATGACCTTGCCACCCTCCGGGGTATACTTGATGGCGTTGTCGATCAGGTTGTACACCACCTGGCTGAGCTTGGATTCGTCCGCCATGAGGGAGACATTCCGGGCAAGATGGTCGTCCAGCGTCAGATTCGCCTTGCTGGCAGCAGGCTGCAGGGCGTGCAGCGTTTCCTCGCACAGGGCGGTGAAATCCACGGTCTTAAGCGTGAGGGGCGTCTGTTCGGCGTCCATCTGCGTCAGCGTCAGCAGATCGGTGATGATGCCGGACAGGCGATCGATCTCATTGTTCATGTCCTGCATGAACTCTGCACGCAGCTCGGCGGGCATATCGGGCTGATAGATGAGGTTTTCCAGCAGGAGCTTCATGGTGGCCAGAGGTGTTTTGAGCTCGTGGGATGCATTCTGCACGAACTGGCTTCTGCTCTGGTCAAAATTCTCGATTTTTTCCGCCATGATATTGTAGCTGTCTGCCAGCTCCTTGAGTTCGCCCGAAGTCTGGACATCGACACGGGCGGTCAGATCGCCCTTGCCCATACGGCGGATGGTGCGGGTCAGCGCCTTGATGGGCGCTGTCAGCGTGAAGGCGAAGATCAGCGCTGCCATCAGCGCGGCGCCGGCCACCACGATGAACACGGTCAGCAGCTGGGACTCTACCTCCTGGATGGCCTGACGCAGCTCGGTGACGGGGGTGGAGATCAGTACCGCACCGATGATTTCGCCGTCGTAGACCATGGCTGCAGCGCAGAGGGCGGCGTGGTCGTTTTCATTCATGGGGTGAATGCCGTAGGAGCGGCTGTCCGCGCCGGACAGCACGGTAACAGCCTCAGGCACGGAGGTGCGGGTACCCTCCAGCTGCGACAGGGTATCCAGCTGTACCTTGCCTTCAGCGTCGATCAGCAGGATCCGTCCGCCGGCGTCTGCCGCGGCGTTGTTCAGAGGGTCCTCCAGCGCTTCAAGGTCGGCTGCAGCAAAAAAAGGCGCAACCGACGCAGCCAGCTTCTCTGCAGAGAGGCTGGCCTGACGGGTGCGCTGCGCATACAGGGTAGAGGAAACCAGCCCTGTCAGCAGGGCTGCCATCGCTGCAAAAGACGCTCCCAGAATCAGCAGGAACGTCAGCAGTATCTTCCAGCGGATGCTCGCAAGGAACGGCCGCTTAATCCTGATCGGTGAAATAGTAACCCACCTTCCACTTTGTCAAAATAAACTCAGGCTGGTTGGTGTTGCGTTCAATCTTCTCACGCAGACGGCGGATATGCACATCCACCGTACGGGCGTCGCCGGTATAGTCGTACTTCCAGACATGCTCCAGCATTTCCTGGCGGGAGAAGGGCCTGCCGCGGTTGGTGATGAACAGGTGCAGCAGATCAAACTCCTTGGCAGTCAGCTTGATCTCCTCGTTGCCCAGCTTCACCGTGCGCTTGAGGAGATTGACCTCCAGGTCGCGCACACGCAGGATCTTCTTCTCCTCCATGGGCGTGGACGAGCCTGCACGGCGCAGCACTGTGCGGATCCGGGCGCGCACCTCCAGGATGTTGAAGGGCTTGGTCATATAATCGTCCGCGCCGTATTCCAGGCCAAGGATCTTATCCATATCCTCGCCCTTGGCAGTCAGCATGATGATCGGTACGTTGGACTGCTCACGGATGCGCTGGCACACGCTCAGACCATCCAGCTTGGGGAGCATCACGTCCAGCAGGACCAGATCAAAGGGCTGGGCCAGGAATTTGGCCAGCGCCTCCTCGCCGTCCATGGCAAGATCGGTCTCGTAGCCTTCCTGTTCCAGTGTATATTTCAGCCCCTTGAGCATCAGGGGTTCATCGTCTACCAGCAGAATGCGCTTGCCCACAATATCACCTCATACATTGCCCCAGCTCTCATCCTTTGGCGGACGAGCATTGGCGGTTCTTATATTGTACGATGAATTGTGAAAAAAATCAAGCGTTACTGCAACTAAAATGTTACATCTGTGAGGAAAATTTATCGTTTTGCGTACAGGAATCCCGGATCAGCCGTCCGTTTTCGATACATAATTGTCTTTTTGTCTGTCGTGCGACCTGCATGTCATGGGTGATGATCAGTACGGTACGGTTTTCCCGGTGCAGCTCCCGCAGGAGCCGGAGGACATCTGCGGTGGACTGGGGATCCAGGGCGCCGGTGGGCTCATCGGCCAGGAGCAGGGGCGGGTCACGGCTGAGGGCGCGAGCAATGGCTACCCGCTGCTGCTGTCCGCCGGAGAGCTGCGCCGGCTTATGATCGAGCCTGTCCTGCAGGCCGACGCGGCAAAGAAGCTCCCGGGCGCGGGCAATGCGCTCAGCCGGCGGCGTTTTGCAAAGCAGCAGCGGAAGCATCACATTCTCCAGGGCGGTCATGCGGGGGATAAGCTGGAACCCCTGAAACACGAAGCCGATCTGTGCCCCGCGGATGTCTGCTAGCTTGCCGGGCGGCAAGCGGGATACGTCTGCCCCGCCCAGGTGATAGCTGCCCGAGGTCGGGCTGTCCAGACAGCCCAGAAGGTGCATCAGCGTGGACTTGCCTGATCCGCTGGGGCCGACGATGGCTGCATACTCTCCGCGGGCGATGTGGAAGCTGACGTCCCAAAGGGCGGGGACCGTCTGCCCGTTCAATGTGTAGGTGCGGCTGAGATGGCTGACACGGATCATGCTGAGTCCTCCGGCACAAAAAAATCCCGGAGCTATTATGCCCCGGGAGGGTGGATTGTATCACTTATTTGATGCGGGCGTAGTAGTCCAGCAGGTTCTGGCCGGCGATTCGCGCGATGGCTTCCTCGCTGTAGCCGTACTCCTCCAGGGCGTGAATGAGGTTCGCCATCTGACCGGGATGACGGACATCCTCGGGATAGCGCTCGATGCCATCGAAGTCGGAGCCGAATCCAACGATTTCCGCGCCGCCCAGCTGGCAGATGTGATCGATGTGCTGGGCGATGGTCACGCTGTCGGCCGTCTTGTCCCCGGAGAGGAAGGCTGGATAGAAGTTCACGCCGATGAAGCCGCCGTACTGGATCATCAGGCGGATCTGATCGTCGGTGAGGTTGCGGAAATGATCGCACAGCGCCCGGCAGCAGGAATGGCTGGCCATGGGGGGGCGGATGCCCTTGAGGAACAGATCGTAGAAGCCGCGCTCGTTCAGGTGGCTGACGTCTACAGCCATGCCCAGGCGCTGCATCTCACACACGACCTTGACGCCGTAATCGGTCAGGCCGTCGGTGGCGTTCTTCTTGGCAGGGGTGGCAAGGGCGTTCTCATTGTTCCAAACCGGTGCGCCCATGCGGATGCCGCGCTCACGCCACAGGGCGATCTTCTCCAGCCCGTCCTGGAAAACCTCACAGCCCTCCAGACTCAGCATGAAATGGGGCTTGCCGTCAACAGCCTGGGAGGGATCGTCCACTTGAGGAATGCCGGCGTCAATGAACTGCTGGCGGGCGGCGAACTCAGCCTCAGCCAGCGCGTTGTAGTCGCCGGCAGGGCCCTTGGGGCCACTCCACAGGGCGAAGGTCTGGAGCGTCACACCGCCCTGGTGCAGCCGGTCGGGGGTGATATCCACCTCCTGCAGCTTCCGGCCGCGGGAAAGGTTGAAGAGTGTATCGGAATGGGTATCTGCGATATACATGGGCAGGCCTCCTGTTATTCTGGATCTGTCGTCAGCCGGGTGAAGAGCTGCTGCCGGACGGGGTAGACCACCAGCTGGAACCATTCCGGATGCTCGCGGATGATGAGCTTCCACAGGTCTGCTTCCATGGGCAGATCGCCCCGCTGGTTGAGGAAGGTCAGGCAGCGTGCTTCCATCTCCCGGGCCAGCGTGAGGATCAGCTTATCCGGCACGCAGAACATGGACGGATCGGGCTCGCCATTCACCATGGCCATCATGATCCGGTCCGTGCACACCTGATCGAACCGGAAGGCGGCGCCGGGATAGTAGGGAACCTGCACGCAGTCCGCATCCAGCCAGATATAGTGGCTGTGGGTGAGCTCACGGTCGCGGGCTTTGGCCAGGATCGCCGCCTTGGAGAGCTTCTGCAGCAGCTGCGGCGCGTCCACCGGCACATCCATCATGTATCGGGGCTTGAACTCCATCACATTGGGCAGGAAGTCGGTCATCCTGCGCAGCTGCATGGGGTCGGCGTAGGCCAGCAGGGGCAGGTTGCGCAGCGATGCCAGCCGCTTGAGCCAGCGCAGGGTTTCCGCGGGCATATCGCTGGTACAGAGGGTGACGCACAGCGGCTGGGGAGCTTTTCCCGCAGCCTGCCGGCGCTGCTGCTTCCATAGGCGCAGACGCTCCTGCAGACGTACCCGCAGCGGCACCTTCAGGCGGAAGTTCAGCTCTTCGTTCACCATACCGCGACGGCTCTGCGCGCTGAGACTGCCGGTGCGGAAGTCCACGCCGAAGACCTTGGCGAAATCCTCGCACAGGGGATTTTCCGGGCTGATGCGGCAGGGAAGGACCGGCATGTCCCACACCAGGCGGATAATGGGATCGGATAGGGTGTAAAGCCGCCAGCCGCTGCCAAAGGCCTGCAGGAAAAGGGGATCCTCATTACCCTCGGCCATCTGGCGGAAGAAACCTGCCGAAGCAAAGGCAAAGTCTGGGTGCAGGAAGGGGCCGCGTTCCATCCCGGTGGTGTATTTCAGGGGCGTGCCATGACGAAAGGTGAGTTCGCCATCTACCGTGAAGGCGTCTGCGCCCACGGGGCATACGGCATCCAGAGGATCCTCCCGGACGGGCAAACAGCCGGTGAGGACATTTGCGCCGTCGTCGGTATCCGGACAGGCGCGCAAAGCCTTGAACAGCGCTTTGTCCCAGCCGGCTGTGAAACGCATGGCGGGATGGGCCATCAGCACATGGCTCTCGCCCTGCCAGAGCTCCGGCATGGAGCGCCATGCATCCGTCTCCGGGCAGAGGAACTGGATGTTGCCCAGCGCAGACATCAGGGCCTGAGATTCTTCGTCCGGCTCGTTTTCCAGCATGACGCCAAAGGACAGCACGGCTGGATTGGATGCGTTCTCCTTGGCGGAGTAGAGCGCGGTCTGCGCGTCCAGAAAGTCGGGCGCGGACATAAGGATAAGGATGCGATCCATCAGGAACCTCCTTGAGGAATGATGCGTTATTTGATGAAGCGGCGCAGAGACAGGGACACGAAGTAACACGCTGCGGCGTACAGCACAATGGCTGCGCCGGCGGAGGTATCCCAGGCGTAGGCGCTGAGCAGACCTGCAATGCCGCTAAACATGGCGATGCCGATGCTCCAGGCGGCGTGGCTGCGGCTGGAGCGGGCCAGATTACGTCCGGCGACAGCGGGGAGGATCAGCAGGGCGTTGATGAGCATCACACCTACCCACTTGATGGCCAGCATGACCGCCACGGCCACCAGCACCACAAAGAGACACTCCACTGCGCGGGTGTGTACGCTGCGGGTACGGGCCAGGGATGCATTGACGGAGCCCAGCAGCAGATGGTTGTACATCGCTGCCCACAGGGCCGTACCGGCGATCAGCGCGATAAGCAGGTAAGCAAGATCATTCGGGGTAACGGCCAACACATCGCCCACCAGGAGGGTCGAGTACTTGGCAAATCCGCCGCCGCGGGACAGAATCAGCAGGCCCGCCGCGATGGACGTGGAGGAAAACACGCTGATGACCGTATCGGTGGAGGCGGCGCCGGTCTGCTTGATGCGGCTGATCAGCAGCGCCCAGATGACGCCGAAGACCAGCATGGCCAGCAGATCGCTGCTCACGCCCAGCACGATGCCCAGGCCGATGCCGGTCAGGGCGCTGTGGCCCAGCGCGTCAGAGAAGAAAGCCATCTGCTGGTTGACGGCCATCGTGCCCAGCAATCCCAGCAGGGGCGTGAGCAGCAAAATGGCCAGGAATGCGTTCTTCATGAAGGTGAAGGACAAGGCCTCGATGGGCAGAATGGCGTCGATGATGGTGTAGATCAGCTCCATCAGCCTTCGCCTCCTTCCTGGGGATCGCTGGTGACGCGGGGCGTCCAGCGTTCCACGCCGTGATGGCGGGTGGAGGTCAGGTTGCGCGCGCCCACCGCGAAGGCTTTCTGGAACTCAGGGGAGGCGTACACATAATCCGGCGGACCCTGCACCTGCACGGTCTTGTCCAGCAGCACGACGTGGTCGGCGTACTGGCGCACCAGGTTCAGGTCATGGCTGACCAGCAATATGGCCATGTGATGCTGCTCCTTGAGCCGGGTGACGGTATCCAGGAACATTTTCAGGCCGTTCTGGTCCACGCCGGAGACGGGCTCGTCCAGCACCAGCAGGTCGGGGGCCGGGGAGATCGCCAGGGCCAGCAGCACGCGCTGCAGTTCGCCGCCGGAGCAGCGCCCCAGGGGACGTTTCAGCAGGTCTTCGCCGTTCACGTCAGCCAGCGCGGCGCGCACCTTTTCGCGGGTGCGCTTGCTCACGCCCGTCCACACGGGACGCCGGGTGAAGGCGGCTGCCATGAAGTCCTCCACGGTGACGGGCATTTCCTTGTCGAAATCCAGATGCTGGGGGACATAGCCGGTGCGCAGCCGGGGGATGTTTCGCCCGTGGTCATCCACATGGCGGATCGCGCCGCCGTGGGGAAGCTCCCCCAGCAGGGCGCGGATGAGCGTCGTTTTGCCGGCGCCGTTCTGGCCGATGAGCACGGTCAGCTGGCCGCAGTGGATGTGCATGGACACATCCTGCAAAAGGGTCTGGCCGCCGCGCACGACATTGACCTTGTCCAGCGCGATGCGGCACAGGGAACAAACTTGATTGGGCATGCTTGCCTCCGGGATGCTTCGTCAAAAATAGATATATTCCTACAGATTACATTATACCACGCCCGTCAAGGGTTTTCTACCTGAAAAAGAAGGAATCGGCGGACTTTTCGCGTATATATTTGATGGAAGAAATGATCCGGCCATGCCGGTTATGAGGAGGATATGTACATGATCGCACTGGCAAGCGACCACACCGGTATCGAAATGAAGAAGGAGATCATGAAGCTGCTGGACGAAATGGGTCTGGAGTGGAAGGACTTTGGCACCAACGAGCCTGTCTCCTGCGATTACCCCATCTACGGCTACCGCGCCGCCAAGGCTGTTGCTGACGGCGAATGCGACCGCGGCATTCTGATCTGCGGCACGGGCATCGGCATCGGCATCGCGGCCAGCAAGGTCAAGGGCATCCGCGTGTGCACTTGCTCCGATGTGTACTCCGCCGAGCTGTCCAAGCGCCACAACAACTCCCAGATCCTGACCATGGGCGCCCGTGTGGTGGGCGTAGACCTGGCCAAGATGATCGCTACCCACTGGCTGACCGCTGAGTTTGAAGGTGGCCGCCACCAGCGCCGGGTGGACATGATCACCGCGATCGAAAACGGCGAAGTGTTCTGATTGATTCCCCATACAAGATAAAGGCTCTCCCCGTCAAGGGAGAGCCTTTGTTGTGTCACAAATCCACCCGGATGCGGGTGCCATCTGCCGAGTCAATGGATACCAGCGGCAGTCCGCCCATGAGGTAGCGGGAATCCCGCAGGGCTGCCAGAAGCTCCCGGGCCTGCTCCTCGGTGATGGGCGGAGGCAGCTTCTCGGCAGCCTGCAGGTCGTCGATGGACAGCATTGTGTCGATGTCGCCGGTCTTCCACAGCTCGGCGACCTTTTTGTCATATTCCTTGCGGGCTTTGCTGCTGGTCAGCTTGGCGGCGAAATACATGCCTACCCGGCTGAATAGAAAGCCCGTGGGGATGGTGATGTTCTTCTCGGAATCTTTCTCCGGGTTGTAAATGCGAATCTTCATCCTCACCCCTCCTTATTCTACCCAGATGGTCAGCCGGTCGCCGAAGTTGACGTCGACCAGTGTGCCGGTTGCGCCGTTTTCAATCAGACGCGCGACCTGCTTGAAATCCACTCCTGCCATAGCCCGGGCAATTTGCTCGGCGTCTTGCGCACCCTCCTCGGTGTGGAAGGAGAAGGAAATCAGGTCGTACATCGCGCCCAGGCGGAATACGGTGAAGGGCAGATTGACGCAGAGCCGGGTGCCGTCCTCACTGTGGAAAGCCATGCGGACGATCAGCTCTTCCGGCTTCTTGGCGGGTGCGGCAGGCGTGCTGTCTGCGGCGGTACCGGTCAGCAGGGTATCCACCGTTGTGCGCAGTTCCCGGGCCAGCTGGGGCAGGGACATAATGTCGGGGCAGCTCAGATCATTCTCCCACTTGGAGACAGCCTGCGGGGTCACGCCCATGCGCTCTGCCAGAGCATCCTGGGTGAGCCCCTGCTCCTTGCGCAGCGCCTGAATGCGGCGGCCAAGAGACAGTGCATGAAGGTCGGCCATGGATCATCCCTCCTTGTTTGATGCCTCGATCATAGCACAACGGCTGGTTGAGTGGAAGGGAGCATCGGTTGAGTTGCCTTATTTCCGCAGGAAATCCACGACCTCCTGCACGATTTCCGCATGCTCTGCGCCGCCCAGACCGTGGTCGAGGGTGGCCTTTTCCACCACGCGGCAACGGGGCATGCATTCGCCGTAGCGGCGGATGGCCTCCGGGCGCACCACCATGTCCATTCCGCCCAGAACTGCCAGCGCTTCCCCCTTGAACTGTCCTGTTACCTCGTAAATAGGCAGCGTCTGCGCCATGCGGAAATACAGCCCGCCCACCTCGCGCTCCGGATTCACTTGCACGGAGGCAGGGATGTGCTGCGGATCGTAGGTCTTGCCCATGCAAGTGCCCTGCTGCGCATCTGTTTTGAGAGACGCGGCGGGAACCAGCTGCACCAGCTTTTTCACGACGTCGTGGTAATAGCCTGCCAGCATGCCGGCCACCACGCCGCCCTGGGAATGACCGAGCAGATGGATGTCCGTCACGTCCGGCAGCGACATGGCGTACTGCAGGAAGGCAGCAGCATCCTCGAGCTCGTTGAATACGGTCATGTCCCGGAATGCGCCGTCGCTTTCGCCGTGTCCGTTGAAATCAAAACGCAGCGTGGCAAAGCCTGCCGCCGTCAGCGCATCGCTCCACTCCTGGAACCAGCCGCCGGGGAAGGCGTCCATCCGCCCGCCAAAGCCGTGGCACATCAGCACCAGCGGCGCAGGGCCGTCGGCATGCTTTTCCAGCACGCCGCGCAGGGTGAGTCCGGCACGGTGCAGGGCGATATGCTTCACACCGGGGCGATCCTCAGAGGAGATGACGATCTCGATGTGATCGGGGAAGTGCTCAATGGCGCCGCGCAGGCTAGCGGTTTCCAGCCAGCGCAGGCTTTCGCTGTCGGTGCGGATGGTGGGGTAGGTGACGCCGATGCCCTCTTTGGTCAGTTTAGCGGCATTCTCTATGAACAAATGGCAGGGCACGCCCTGATCGTCGACGCCCTCCAGGGTGTAGCGGGCGGACAGTGCGCCGCTGCCGTCGGGGGAGATGCGCTGGGTGTCCACGCCGCCGGGGAGGATCTTCCCCCGGAACAGCGGAGCGTCGCATTCACCGGTGAAGGGAAGCATCACAGCGGTGTCCGCGCGTCCTTTGGTGATGATATTGCCGGTCAGATAAACCTTGATGCGCAGAATTTCCATAAATACCTCAGCCCATGTGGATGATGGAAGACAGATTCTCCACGATTTTTCTGGCGATCCAGGGTTTGTTCATCGTGTACAGGTGAATGTTGGTGATGCCGTTGGCTACCAGATCGATGATCTGCTCGGTGGCATAGGCGATGCCTGCCTGGGCCATGGCCTCCGGATCGTGGGCGAAGCGGTCGGCGATGGCGGCGAAGCGCGGCGGCATGATGGAGCCGCTCAGCTGTACGGCGCGCTTGACCTGTCTGGGATCGCAGATGGGCATGATGCCCGCGCATACCGGCACGTCAATGCCCGCCCGCAGGCAGCGGTACAGGAAATTGTACAGGATGCCGTTATCAAAGAACATCTGGGTGGTCAGGAAGTCCACGCCCGCGTCCACTTTGCGCTTCAGGTGCTCCAGATCCTTTATGCGGCTTTCGCATTCCGGGTGGCCCTCCGGGTAGCAGGCTGCCCCAACATCAAAATCCCCTTGGGTGTGGATAAATTCCACCAGCTCGGAGGCGTATGCGAAGTCACGGCAGGGTTCGCCGGAGGCGGGCAGATCACCGCGCAGGGCCAGTACGTTTTCCATTCCGGCGGCCTTCATGTCGCTGAGCACCTGCGTGACATGCTCCTTCGTGGACTGCACGCAGGTCAGGTGGCACAGGGGCGTGACGCCGCTTTCCTGCACGGCCTTGGCTACGGCCAGGGTATGCCCGGGCGTGGAGCCCGCAGCACCGTAGGTGACGGACATATAGGCAGGCTTCAGCGCGGCGATCTCTCTGGTGACCTGGCAGACCTGGGCGATGCCGTCGAATTTTTTCGGTGGGAACACTTCGCAGGACAGGCGGACCTTATCGTCCTGCAGGATACTGGAAATGCGCATGATCGTGGCTCCTTTATGTGGTCTGCTACCATGATACACGCTTCCTCTGCGTGTGTCAAACGGACGTACAAACAAAAAACAAGCCCGCGCCATCCGGTGCGGACTTGTGATTACGGGCTTATTCAGCAGCGGGGGCCTCGGTGGGCTCAGCAGCGGGGGCCTCGGTGGGCTCAGCAGCAGGGGCCTCGGTGGGCTCAGCAGCGGGATCCTCAGCGCCTTCGACGGCAGGCACAACGCCGCCGACGGGGCCTTCGGCGATGATGGCTTCCAACTCAGCGATGACCAGAGGCATCACGGAGTCGTCCACGGAGTCAACATCGTAGACTTCCACGTAGATCAGGCAGTTGTCGTTGCCGGCCTGCATGGCGATATCGGTGGTGTTCATGTTGATCTCGCCGGAGAAGAGCTTGCCCAGGTCAACATTGAAGATGTTGGGGCGGACGGCGAGGCCGTCATTGGTGATCTCGGAGTAGAAGTAGGTGGGCTTGATGTAGATGCTGACGCGATCTGCATACTGGCTGCCGTAGAAGGTCAGCATGGTTGCGCCGTTCTCGTCCATGCCCTCGGGGTAGTACATGGAGAACTCGTTGAAGACCTTGTCGGTGTGGGTAGCCAGCACCTGCCAGTTATCGGCGATGTTGTTCAGGGATGCATCGGCGGGGGCGTTGACGGTAAACTCGCTCATGCGGGAATTGTTGTACACGGTGACGCCGATCGCGATGGCGGCGATTGCCACTACGATACCGACAATCCAGGCAATGATCGTCTTCTTGCTGCGCTGGAAGCTGTACTTCTTGTTGCTCTTATGAGCCTTGTGAACCTTGGCCATGGGAAACACTCCTTTTCTCTGTGCGTGAACATATAAGATTGGAACGCACGCATCAATTGCATATAATCATACCACCATGGACAGAAACTGTCAAGAATCCGGGCTGCATTTATGATGTATGGTGGATGCAGCGGCTGTTTCAGCCGAGGATGATGCGGCTGGTATCCAGCGCGATACCCTCTGCCTTCGCGGTGATATCGCCGTCCTTCACCTGCACGTCAACGAGGGTCAGGCCCTTGTCCAGGTCGATGGCGGTGGATTCGCCGTCGTCATCGTAGAGGGTGAAGGCGGTGCCGTGCTCCAGCCAGCCCAGCAGCGTCAGCTTGACTGCGTCCACCTGCGCTACGCACTCTGCACCCTTTGCCAGCGGGATCACCTGGCCCTTCTTCACGAACAGCGGGAACTCGTTCATCGCAAGGTCGATCCAGTGGTCACCCTTTGTCATGGGGATGCAGTCGTAATCCTCCGCCGAGCGGAAGCGGATCATCAGCATATCCTCAGGCAGGTACACATAGCGGCCGCGGGCGTTCTGCTCGTAGACCGGAGCCAGCATGCAGCTGCCCGCCAGCATGATCTGGTCCTCCACGCGGCAGGCGCGCTTGTCAGCGGGGTAGTCGAAGGCCAGGGGCCGGAAGAGCATATCGTCCTTCATGGCGGCCTTGACCAGCTCGGAGTACAGGAAGGGGATGAGCGCATAGCGGACGGTCAGGGTGTCGCGCATCTGCTCCCAGTTGCGGAAACGGTAGATCTCCTGATCGCGGGTGCCCAGGGCGGCGTGGTTGCGCATCAGGGGCGTGAACACGCCGAGCTGCAGCCAGCGCTGGAGCAGATCCTCCGTCGTGTTCTGGCCGAAGCCGCCCAGGTCCGCGCCGGTGTACAGGAAGCCGCACATGTTCATGCCGGCCAGCTCCCGCATGTTCAGCAGGATGTGGCTCCACCAGGAAAAGTTGTCGCCCTGCCACACGCCGCCGTCCCGGTGCGCGCCGATGAAGGATGCACGGCTGAACAGCAGATGGCGCTTGTCCGGGTTGAAGGACTTCATGCCCTGGGCGCCGGCCTTGGTCATCATCGCGCCGTAGAGGTTGTGCATCTTGTCATGGCGGATACGCTGACCATCCACGTCGTGGTAGAAGCGGGTGTAATCCGCCATGGAGTTGGACATGCCGGTGAAGGCATCCTTCAGGGCGAAGTAATCGTACACGCCGATGTTCTTGCCCCGCATTTCGTCCGCTTTGGCGTAGGCGTCCTCGAGGCCCTCCTCGGAGTAGAAGATGGCGGGCTCGTTCATATCGTTCCAGAAGGCCTCCACGCCGGCCTCCAGCATGCCATGGTACTTGTCGCCGAACCACTGGCGCACCTCATCGCGCATGAAGTCCGGGAACACCGCCTTGCCGGGCCACACCGCGCCCACGAAGGTGGAGCCGTCCTCCTTCTTGACGAAGTAGCCCTTCTCGACGCCCTCGTCATAGGTGGGATCGCCAGGGCAGAGCTTCACGCCTGCGTCGATGATGGGCACCACGCGCAGGTTGTCCGCCTTGAAGTCGGCGATCATGGCTTTCAAATCGGGGAACTTCTTCGCGTCCCAGGTGAAATCCTTGAAGTCCTCCATGTAGTCGATGTCCATGGACAGCATGTCGATGGGGATATGGCGCTCGCGGTGATTCTTCGCCACCTCACGCAGATCCTCCTCGGTGGTGTAGCCCCAGCGGCTCTGGATGTAGCCCAGGCCCCACTTCGGCGGCAGGTAGCTGCGGCCAATGATGTGGCGGAACTCCTTCACCGCGCCGATGAGGCTGTCCGCCTCAATATAATACGCGGAGCAGTTGCCGTTTTCAGAGGTGATAACGGCCTCGTCGCCGCGGGTGTAACCCAGGTCGAAGGTGACCGCGCCGGGGTCGTCCACATACAGGCCGAACACGCCGGACTTGCCGCTGAAAATCACCAGATTGTGGCTGGCGTAGAGGCTGGCTTTGTCCTCGGTGTGGGAGAAATCGTCGGAGCACCAGGCGCGGTAGCGGTGACCGCGCTTGTTCATGCCGCGCACGCTCTCGCCCAGGCCGAAGATCTGGTCGTCCTCGTCCATCTGCACGCGGAAGGACACACTCTCGCCGTTTTTCTCCACGGTGAAGCGAGGCATTTCATCGGTACAAACGGGCTGGGGGATGGCGATGGCGTGGGTGAAAATGGGACTGCCATAATCATATCTGCGGATCATCATGAATCCCTCACTTATTGCTTGATGCGCATTTGCGCGTTATGTATATCTTTCGGCAGAAGTCGGCCTTTTCCTGCCGGAAACGTTTTCAATCCCATGAAATATTTGCAAAAAAAACGGCTCCCAGGACAGGAGCCGTGAGGATTATGCGTTTTCCAGCACCAGCTTTTTTGCCTCCAGGGCGAGAGAGGTATCGCCGGTAAGGATCGCCCCGACGACCTTGTCGCCCACGGAGTAGTAACGCGCGCCGGGCATTGCGCCGACCTCGTAGGTCTTTGCAGGATCGCGGCCCACATCGCCGATGGCGAAAAGCTCCGTGTCAAAGCCGTGGAAGATCAGCGGGCGCGGTCCGGCCTTGTATTCCGCATGACCGCCTGCCGCATTGGTTCCCGCGACCTTGCCCATCTCGCCGGCTTCTGCCCACAGCGCGTAGGACACGCCGCACACCGCGCAGTCGCCCGCCGCGTACACATCAGGAGCGGAGGTCTGCATGCGCTGGTCCACAAGGATCTTGCGGTCCACCTTGATGCCGGCAGCCGCGGCGATCTCGGCATTCGCCCGCACGCCCGCAGAGACGATCACCAGATCCGCCGGAAGCGTCCGACCGTCCGCCAGCGTGAGAACCTTGCCGTCGTAAGCGGCCGCGCTGGCCTGGGTGAGCAGCGCCACGCCGTGCTTGTCCATGGCGGAGATCAGGTGTGCTGCGGCTTCCTCGTCGATCTGCCGGGCCATGATCTGCTTTTCGAACTCGATGACCGTCACGTTCAGTCCGCCCTGGCGCAGGCTCCAGGCGGCCTCCAGCCCCAGCACACCGCCGCCGATGACCACCGCGTCCTTCGCGCCTTTCGCCAGACGGCGGACGCGGGCGGCGTCCTCCACGGTGCGCACGGCGATCACGTTCTCCCGGTCAGATCCTGCAAAGGGCGGCACGAAACACCGCGCACCCAGGGCATACACCAGTCTATCATAGGGGAAGACCAGCCCGTCTGCGAGGGACACGGTCTTTTCCTTCGTGTCGATGGCGGAGACGGTGCGCCCCGTCAGCACGATGATGTCCCGGCCCGGCGCGTCGTACCAAGCGGCGCGCTCCACAGCGATGTCCGCTGCGGACAGATCGCCCAGCAGCTGCTTGGTCAGCGCGGGACGGTTGTAGGGGAGGGCGTCCTCATTCGTGAGGAGAACGATCAGCCCGCTGGGATCGTTTTTGCGGATGGCTTTGGCGGCAGAGAGGGCTGCAATGCCGCCGCCCAGAATGATGTAACGCTTCATCGGTTCTTCGCTCCTTCGCGATTCGTTGAGAATATCATACCACATTCGGCGAAAAAAGAAACCCCCTGCGCGCATGAAAATAACGCTCCCGGGGAAGCTATCCACCGAGGTGATGAACATGAACTGGACGCAAAAAGAAACGTCCCTCCTGAAAGACCTGAAGGATCAGGAACAGCTCTGCGTGGACAAGTACGCCGAGTACGCCAAGCGTGCCCACGATCCGGAGCTCAAGCAGCTCTTTGAGGACATCCGTCAAACCGAGCAGCAGCATCTGGCGACGGTGACCAACTGGCTGGGCGAGCAGCCGCCCAAGGCCTGGAACCTGGTGGGCAAGCAGTATGACGGCGTGAACAAGTTCGCCGACGACCCCGCCGCCAAGGAAGCCGACAAGTACCTCTGCCAGGACGCCCTGTGCACCGAGAAGGAGGTCAGCGGCGCGTACAACACCAGCATCTTCGAGTTCCGTGATCCGGCAATCCGCCAGCAGCTCCATCAGATTCAGGGCGCGGAGCAGAAGCACGGCGAGATGATCTACCAGTACATGGCCCGCAACGGCATGTATCAGGCGCAATGAAAAAGGCTCCCGCAAGGGAGCCTTTTCTTATGCCGTCCACACGGCGAATGCCGCTGCCATCCCGGCTTCGTGGGTGATGCTGATCATCACCGTGCCACCCAGTTCTGCGGCTTTGCCTGTCAGGGAGGCAACGGGCTGCCCCAGCTCGGTGTGGGTGATGACGATGTCCGTCATGGGGATGGTGAGCCCCGTCCCCAGCGCCTTCAAAATGGCTTCCTTCGCGGCGAACATGCCTGCCATGGTCTGCGCGGCGGACGCGGCTTTTGAGGCGATGTAGGCCTGCTCGGCTTCCGTGAACATCCGCCGAAGCGAGTGGTTTTCGTCCAGCAGCCGCTGCATGTGGGCGATCTCACACAGGTCGATGCCTATCCCGCGCACATTACACATACCCCATCACTCCTCTCACGCTTACGTCGCCTGCCAGCACCCGGCGAAGCTCACCGTCCGTGCGTACCAGCAGCGCGCCGGTCGCGTCGATATCCTCCGCCATGCCGGTGAAGCTCTCTGCCCCCAGCACATGCACCTGGCTGCCCAGGGTGATGCATTCCCGGCGGAAATCGGCTGCGATGCCTGCGAAGCCGTCCTGCTCCAGGGCGGAGACAGCGTCCTCCAGCGCCTTCAAATAGGCGGCGATGATCGCGCCCCGGTCGGGGATGGCGGCACATTCCTCGATGGAAACGGCATGCTCCGCCAGCTCCGACGGATAGGCGCCCCGGCGGACATTCAGCCCTGTGCCGGCCACCACGTACATGCCCTGCGCGTCAAAGCCCATCTCCAGCAGGATGCCGCACAACTTCCGCCCATTCAGCACCAGATCGTTGGGCCACTTGATGCGCGCGTCCAGCCCCGTGACCTCGCGGACGGCCTTTGCCATTGCCAGCGCACAGGCGAAGGTGATCAGCGGGGCGTCCTCCGGCTTGAGGGCGGGCCGCAGCAGTACGCTCAGCCACACACCCTGGCCCTCGGGGGAGGACCATTGGCGGTCCATGCGGCCGCGTCCGGCGGTCTGGCACTCGCACAGGCACAGGCTGCCGTGGGGTGCGCCTTGCTTTGCCATGTCCTTGAGGACGAGGTTGGTGGAGGTCAGCGTGTGCTCATAATGGCTGACGGCGCGGCCCAGGGTGCGGGTCGTCAGCAGGGGAGTCCAGTGGGAGGGCAGGAGGGACATGCGATCAGCTCCGTATAAGATGATGAAATTATTGTACATGATTTGGGCGGGGTTGGCAAGGGATGGCGAATTGTAAATTCTTCGGCAGAGGATTGACCGCACGGTGGGGAAGGGGGTATCATGGAGAAAAGGAGGCGATTCGCCATGACAAGATGGCAGCGGTTCGGCTGGGCGCTGGGATATACGGCGCTGACCGTATTCGGTGTGTTTATGTGGATGTACGCCACGGAATTGAGAGTGTTCAATTATATTGGTGCGACTTCGTTGATTTACGGCATTGGGGTCGGCGCTTATGCAGAGAATGCGTTGATTGCCTGTACAATGTTTATCCTATTCCTTGTGATCGGTGCGGGACTGCTGATCGTGCCTGTGCTGACTGCCTTCAAGCTGAAAGTACCCATGTATGTGCTGATGGG
>JAFXFR010000179.1 GCA_017513475.1 Clostridia bacterium | reverse complement strand
GATGATTTCTTTGCATATTGCTCTGACTTGTGCAAGGGAGGTCTTGCTTATCCGTCGTTCACGACTGACCTCAGGGACGCGAATCTGCTCACCGGAGAAGGTGCGGCTGAGTACCCTGCAGGGAAAGGAGAATCATGGTATCCCTCCGGTATCAGATAAAGTACACCGCCGCCAGCACAATGAGTGCCGCCGCGGCGATCAGCCCATCCGCCCATTTCATCGGAGGATGCGCCATTTTCGGCTGGCGGATGATGACGTATGCTATCATCCCCAGCAGCGCAGCGCCGCCCAGGATGCTTCCCCACCCCGGAACGCCCGGCCACGCCAGCGCGGAAATATTATAGAAGAAATGCGTTGTCACAGCTGCCGCGATGCGCCCGGTATGCAGCATGACCATCGTCAGCACCAGGGAGATCGCCAGCAGCCCGGGCAGATTAGCCAGGCTGCCGTGCATCAGCGCAAAAGCCAGGACAGTCAGCAGCACGGCAGTGATACGGCGGCCGCCATCCAGCAGTCCAGTCAGCAGCGCCCCGCGAAAGAAGGCTTCCTCCGTGACAGCCGGTACCACCGCCAAGCACAGGACGTATACCATCGCCATCTGAAGAGAATCCGGTACGGGCAGCGCATCGGGGAGCAGGCCCAGCCAGCTCTGCCAGGCAGCGTCAGCAGGAGACATGGCGGCACGGGTCAGCAGCGCCATCGCAGCGCCAAGAAGCATACCCGGCCAGACCGCATCCTTCTGCGGCAGGCGCAGACTCTCCCAGGGACGCATCATCCAGGCAGGCAAACCAAGCAGCAGCATGTTCGCCACAGCTCCGGCGACGACATTCGCCGCCGGATTCACAGATGCATCGGGCAGCATCGCCGCCAGAAGCACATCCACCGGAATCTTCAGCAGTGCCAGCGCCAGCAGAATCAGCAGGGCACGGCGTGTTTTGCTCATATATCCGCCTCCAGCGTGTAGACGCTGCCAACCTGATCGCGGCGGGCCACATCCAGGAAGAGATCCACGCCCAGGCGCACACCCTCGCGCTGCATGCGCTCCTCCGATACCCGACGCGCCAGCGCCGGGGTATTGTTTTCCGCGCTCAGGTGGCCGAGGATCACATGCTGCGTCCCCGCATCCACCAGCTGGAGGAGCGCATCGGCGCAGGCGTCGTTGGACAGATGCCCGTGGTTGGACAGGATGCGCTTCTTCAACATCATGCTGTAGTGGTCGTTCATGCGGAGCATATCCGGGTCGTGGTTGCTTTCCAGCAGCACCAGGGACGAACCTGCCACCGCATCCCGCACGGTGCGGGCAAAGAAGCCCAGATCCGTCGCCGTGGAGATGCTCACGTTGCCGCCCCACAGGCGGTATCCCACAGGATCCGCCGCGTCATGGGGAATGGAGAAGGGCACCACACCGATGTCCCCCAGATAAAAATCCGAGAAGGTATCGAAGGTACGGCGGCAGCCCTCGGGCATTTTGCCAACCTTCTCATCCATGGCGGCCCAGGTGGCGTCGGTGGCGTAGACCGGCAGCTTGTACTTGCGGGCCAGCACGCCCACGCCGGCGATGTGGTCGGTATGCTCATGGGTGACGAGCACGCCGTCCAGGGTGCTGGGGTCAACGCCGATCACGTCGAGGGCCTCGGCGATCATCTTGCCGGACTTGCCCGCATCGATCAGCAGACGTGTCCCGCCGTACTGCACGAAGAGCGCGTTGCCGCTCGACCCGGAGTACAGCGTGCAGAATATCATATCCATATATATGTAGGAAATCCTTTCGTATATGTGGATGAGCAGATGGGATTGCCCGGCCCCTTTGCGGCAGGTGCGGGCGTGGGCGAGCGGTCTCCGTGCGGCTGGGCGAGCTGTTTCGGCTGATCCGGTGGATCAGCGAAAGGCGCGTGGGGCTGCTTCGCGCTGCGGCGCGGAGGTCTCCGACGGGCAGGGGCTAACGCCGCCCCTGCACCCGCGCAAGGGTCACAGACCCTTGACCCTTTTTATCCCTTCCCTTGTTAGATGTCCAGGTGCTTGGCGACGCGCTCCGCTTCCGGCGGCGGCGTCATGTAATCCGGGCCGAAGAGAATCGTCAGCACCTCATCCCACTTGGCAGGAATCAGGCACTCCAGGCTCTCAAAGGGCACCTTGATCTTCTCCTCAAACTGCTCGGGATGCCAGATGTGCATCATCAGCTCAAACGCGCCGTTGGACATGCACAGATCGTTGCCCTCCTTGACAGAGGTGGACCACTTGTCGTACATCTTCGCCTTCCAGGCGGTGGAGAAGGGCAGACCCATGATGTGCGTACCGAACAGCAGGATCTTGTTCTTCAGGTTGAAGCGGCTGTAATCGACCTTCTTCTTCATCATGCCCTGGAGCATGTGCAGTCGCAGGAACCACAGCTTGCGCTTGAGGCCCGCTTCCGGCACGGGATCAAGGATGAAGAAATCCGTGAACGCCGCAGCCTTCTCCGGGTCGCGGTTCATGACGCGGGGTGTCCAGGTGTCCAGGTAGGTCAGTTCGAAACGCTGATCGCACTCCTTGGGGTATACCATGCGGAACTTCTCGAAATTCGCGCGGGTCATCAGCAGATCAACGTCGTCATCCCACGGGATGAAGCCCTTGTGACGCACGGCGCCCAAGAGCGTGCCGCACATCAGGTTGTACTCAATGCCGTGACGCTCGCACACGGCGATCACATCCCGCAGCTGCTCGATCAGCTCGGCATGGATTTCATCAAGGGAAAGCTTCTTTTCTTCCATAATACATTACGCTCCTTTTTTGTCGGTGGGAGTTCAATCCTTCAGCCAATCCAGCGTCCGCGCGCAGATGGCCTTGTCATCCATGCGGTACTCGCCGCGCAGGTACTGCTGCGTGCCGACGATGGTGGAGTACACATCCTCCATGCCAATGCGGTGGACGCGGCAATTCGCGCCCGCCTCGGCGATGACTTCGCACACCGCGCTGCCAAAGCCGCCCACGATGGAGTGCTCCTCCACCGTGACGATGTGCCTGAACCGCTGGCTCAGTTCGATCAGCTTCTCCCTGTCGATGGGCTTCAGGCAGGGGAAGCTGACCACCTCGGCAGACACGCCCTGCTCCTCGAGCAGCTTGGCCGCGCCCACCGTCTGGGTCAGGATACCGCCTGCGGAGAGCAGCGCCACGTCCTTGCCCTCGCGGAGAGTCAGCGCCCTGGGGGCTGTGTAGCCCTCGATGGGGCCGTCATGCAGATAGGGTTCGCCTCCGCGGCCCAGCCGCAGATAGCAGGTGCCGGGGGTGTTCAGCATCACCGGGACGATGGCCTCCACCTCGTGGGGATCGCCGGGAGTGAACACCGTCACGCCGGGCAGCGCGCGCAGGATCGCCATGTCCTCCGTCGCGTGGTGGGACATGCCCAGGCTGCCGTACACGAAGCCGCCTCCCACGCACACCACCTTCACGTTGGCGTTGTGGTACGCGCAGTCGTTGCGGATCTGCTCGATGCAGCGCAGGGTCGGGAAATTACCGATGGAATAGGTCAGCACGGTGCGGCCGGTCATGGCCAGGCCGGCAGCGAGGCCGGTCATGCCCTGCTCGGCGATGCCCGCGTTGACAAACTGGTCGGGATAGGTCTCCCAGAAGGGCTTCAAAACGCCGAAGCCCAGGTCGCCGGTCACCAGCGTCAGCTTGGGATCCTTGGCGGCTTCGCGCATCAGCGCACGGGTGAATGCGTCTCTCATGGCCTCTGCGCCTCCAGTTCCTTCAGTGCGGCTTCGTACTCCTCGCCCTGGGGCGTGCGGTAATGCCACAGGATATCATTCTCCATGAAGGACACGGCTCGCCCCTTGGTAGTCTCCGCAATGATGACCGTGGGCTTGCCGGTGCCGCGATTCTGCTTGGCCTGCTCAAAGGCAGCGCGCAGAGCCGCAACGTCGTGGCCGTCCACCTGCATCACATTCCAGCCGAAGGAAGCCCACTTATCGGTGAAGGGCTCCAGTGCGATGGTGTTCTCGCAGAAGTCCAGGGACTGCATGCGGTTATGATCCACCACCGCGATCAGGTTGTCCAGCTTGTACTGGTGGGCCTGCAGCGCGGCCTCCCAGACGGAGCCCTCGTCGCACTCGCCGTCGCCCATGACGCAGAAGACGCGCCAGTCCGCTGCATCCTTCTTGCCGCCCAGGGCTATGCCCGCAGCGACTGCCAGGCCATGGCCCAGCGAGCCGGTGGAGAACTCCACGCCGGGGACGCCCTTATGGCTCACATGGCCGGACAGGCGGGAGCCGTTGGCATAGTGGGTGCTCAGCTCCTCCACATCGAAGAAGCCGCGCTCCGCCAGCGCCGCGTAGACCGCCGCGCCCGCGTGGCCCTTGGAGAGGATCAGCCGGTCGCGAGTAGGCATCTTGGGCTCGGCGGGGTTAACGTTCAGCACACCGGTGTACAGCGTCGCCATGATCTCCGCCAGGGAGAAGATCGCACCGATGTGGCTGCCGCGGGAGATATGAGTCATTTCCAAACCGTGGCGGCGGATCAGCCAGGCCAGCACCCGCGCATCCGCGGTGTCAATGGGCTGGCCGCCGAAGGCCGCATGGGTCTTATCCGTGTAGGTCATGCTTACTTCTTCCCCTTTTCCTGCGCCATCTTCTTGGCCTTGCCGAACACGCCGCCGATGGTCTCAAAGAAGAGCTGCATATCCAGCTTGAAAGACTGATTCTTCGCGTACTCCACGCGCAGGCGGTTCTTTTCCGGCAGGATGTACTTCTCGTAGTTCTCGACGGGGTTCTCCGTTCCGACGATCTCATCCTGGGCGATGTACACGATGGAGGAGCGGTCGGTGATGCCGGGGCGCACCCACATGATGCACTGCTGCTCCTCGGTGTAGGCGTTGGTGTACAGCAGCAGCTCCGGGCGCGGGCCGACGAAGCTCATGTCGCCCTTGATGATGTTGAGCAGCTGAGGCAGCTCGTCCAGCTTCAGGCGGCGCATGATCTTGCCGGACTTGGTCACGCGGGGATCGTCCTTGGCGGTGCAGCCGCCGGTCTTGTCGGCGTCCACCACCATGGTACGGAATTTCATGATGTAGAAGGGCTGATTCTTGTAGCCGCCGCGCACCGCCCGGTAGAACACCGGGCCGGGGCTGTCCAGCTTCACCCAGATGGCCAGGGGGATCATCACCAGGCTGGCGGGAATCAGCATGATCAGCGCGAGGGTGAAGTCCAGCACGCGCTTGACGACATTGGAATAGAAGGGATGGGACAGCGGGCCGTCCCAGCGGGGCAGCTCAGGGAGAGGCGGGAGATTGGCCATGATGCATGCCTCCTTACATGTTGTTCAGCTGCTGCAGCACCTCGTTGAGGCGTTCCAGCTCGTCCTGAGAGTAATACTGCAGCACGATTTTGCCCTTCTTGGCGGTACCCATGAGGGTCGCGCGCATACCGAAGGTTTCCCGGCAAAGGGTCTCCAGCTCGGTCAGTTCGGCAGGCAGCGTATGCAGCGTCTTGACCGGCTTGGGCAGCTTGGCAGAAGACTGCTTGAGCAGCGCCGCAGCATTCTCCAGCTGGCGGACGCTCCAGCCTTCTTCAACAGTACGCCTGGCCAGAGAGAGCTTCACGTCATCGGAATCCAGGCCGGCCAGCACGCGGGCATGACCCGCGGACAGGACGCCGCGGCGCACCATATCGATGACGTCCTCCGGGAGCGTCAGCAGGCGCAGCAGGTTCGCCACCGCAGGACGGCTCTTCGCGAGCCGCTGGGCCACGGTTTCCTGGGTATAGCCGCACTGCTTCATCAGGCTCTGGATGCCCATGGCGGTTTCGATGGGGTTCAGATCCTCGCGCTGGATGTTCTCGATCAGCGCGATCTCCATCTGGGTGGGCACATCCATCTCCCGGACGATGCAGGGCACGGCGTTCAGGCCGGCCTCGCGGGCCGCGCGCCAGCGGCGCTCGCCGGCAACGATGCGGTACCGGCCGCCCTTCACCGGCGTGACCAGGATGGGCTGCAGAATCCCCTGCTCCTTGATGGACTGGGCCAGCTGGGCAATGGACTCTTCCGAGAAAATATGGCGGGGCTGATCGGGATTGGGGTCGATGTCTCCGATGGCGATCTCCTGGCCCGCGCCGGGGGCCGTGTTATCCAGTTCGGGCAGCAGGGCGTCGAGGCCCCGGGCAAGTCCGCGCGTCTTTTTCGGCATGATGATGACTCCTCTATATCAAATCCTGTGCAAAGATCAAAGCTTCCAGTTCTTGTCCACCTTCGCGCCGTTGCGCCTGAGGACCTCCTGCGCCAGCGCCGCATAGGCCGTTGTGCCGGTGGAGCGCTTGTCATAAATATGGATGGGCTCGCCGTGGGAGGGCGCCTCCCCCAGACGGATGGTGCGCGGGATCACAGTGCCGTACACCTGCTTCTTGAAGTGCTTTTTCACCTCGTCCACTACCTGCAGGCCCAGGTTGGTGCGGCCATCCAGCATCGTCAGCAGCACACCCTCGATGTCCAGGCGGGGATTCAGGGTTTTCTTCACCTTCTGGATGGTCTGTACCAGGCTGGCCACGCCTTCCAGCGCGTAGTACTCGCACTGGATGGGGATGATCACGCTGTCTGAAGCCGTCAGGGCATTGACCGTCAGCAGGGACAAAGACGGCGGGCAGTCGATCATGATGAAATCGAAATCCTTCGCCACTGCGCCCAGGGCCGTCTTGAGGCGGGTCTCACGCTTGTTCACATTGACCAGCTGCAGTTCCGCATCCGCCAGGCGGATGTCACTGCCGGCGACGCTCAGGTTTTTGAAGTCAGTCGCTTCCACCAGGTCCTTCATCTGTACGCGGCCCATCAGCACCTCGTACATGGACTGCTCCTCCACCGCCATGCCGATACCTGATGTGGCGTTTCCCTGGGGATCCAGGTCCACCAGAAGGACGCGCTGCCCCATATCCGCCATAAGGGCAGACAGGTTGACCGCCGTAGTCGTTTTTCCCACGCCGCCCTTCTGATTGATGATGGAGATAATCTTGGCCATGGTGGAATCCTCCTCTCCGGAAATGGACATACTAAATCATCTTATTATACAGCATCCGCGGGTGAATGTAAAGGCAGCAAGGCACAAAAATGCTGCCCGGCTTCCGCTGGGCAGCATCATTGACAGGGTTCATTCCGGCTTCGCGTTGGTTACCTCCAGCTTCCTGAGCACATCGCCGAAGTAATATTCAACTTCCTCATCGGTCAGCTTCATGGCCTTTTGCAGGAGCTCGGGGATCTTCCGGGGCCGCACGCGGGCGTAATACTTGGTGGCGTTGACATTCGTGCGCCAGTTCTTGAGCTTCATGTTGTTCCAGCGCTCAATATGCCGCGGAAGGATGGGCTCAAGCTGATCCGTCACCGCCTGGAAATGAGCGTCCACGTTGTCCCACACAAAGACCGTTCCCAGCAGTTCCGCCACGCGGCGCAGGAACTTGTCCCGGTACTCCGGCACGGCAAGGAGGGCATTGAGCGGTTCGTGCCGGAATCCCTGGATTTTTCCCGAAACGGGCTTGATGTAATACTCCAATGGCGTTTTGTCCAGCCCGCGCCAGCAGGCCTCCACATCAAAGAGGATATACTTCCACTTGCCGCCCGGCACACGGTATACACGCACATTGGTGAAATCCACATTGCCCAGGATGATCTGGTAGGCTGCATGAGTGAACAGATTGTCGATGTCCAGGCGTTCCTCCACATACGCAAGGTTCTCGGGGACATTCAGGTCGTGGGTTTTGCAAAAGTCCGCCAGGGCAAGCCAGTCCTCATTATCGCCGTGCTGGGTAAAGCGATCTGTGCCGGTACGGGCCAGGATATCGATCTGGTCGATCTCCGCCTCGTCGGTAATCCCCTCCCAGGCAGCAATGAAATGCTTGTTGATCTTCTCCCGCAGATTGTAGTGCCCCCAGTACTCGCCGTTGATGTACACCTGGATGATCACATAATCCTGGTAGAGGATCCCCTGCCCCTCCGCCAGGGAGGAGGCAGTGATATCCCGCAGCCGCGTGGCGGAGAAATCACTGTTCGCGCCCCGCAGCAGGAGGGCCTGGTACTCCGTGTAATCCCTGTGCGGAAAGGGACTGAAGGCAAAGGATTCCTTGCCGTAGGCCTTGCGGGCGTAGAGCGCTATGGACTTCTGGGCATTCTGCCGGGCGCTGTGCCCGGAGGCCGTAAAGGTGCCCATCTGATTGATCTCGCATACGCCCTGGGCATTGTAATACTCAATGTTGACCGGGTATTCCCACTCCTTGTCATAGTTGGGAATATCGCCGGTCCCCCTGACCAGCGCGCCGGTTTTCTTGTTGAAGAGATACTTATCGTCCGTCACCAGGCAGACGACGGGAGTAAGCTGCTCCGCCTCCACAATGTAGGTAGCGCTGACTGCGCTGCTGGGGACTTCGCCCTCCCGGAACGCCCTTACGCGCACGGCGGTGGTCCTGCTGATTACCAGACCTTCTGCCGGGAATACGGGAGACTTTTCGTCCGGCGTGTCGCCGTCGGTGGTATAGCGGAGCACGGCTCCTGCCGGACAACCGGCCTGCACCGTCACGCCATCGGGATAAAACCCGCCGACAGTCGCAAGCGCAGGATCCTCCGTGCGGGCAGGAAATACCGCTGCGTCATTTTTCTTGCCGCGGCTGGCGTTGACCAGGTAGCCGTAATCCGCTTCAGCGGGTGCTCCGGCAAAACCCGCCGGAAGGCCCCAGCTGATGTTGCCGTACTGCTGAGGATAAGCCAGCGTCTGCACCCGCGCGCCCTGCGCATTGGTGAGATAAAGCGTTTCCCCCTCGGATTTCAGTGAGAAGGACGCATAGTAAGGCGATTTTTTCCCCGGCTCAATGCCATCTTCCCCCGTGCACCAGACGGTGATATACCCGCCCGCCTTGAGCTTCGTGCCCTCGGGGAAGACGAACTTGGCCAGATTCTTCTTGCCGTCAGAGAGCATCCAGCCGCTCAGATCAATGGTCTTTGAGCCACGGTTGTGCAGTTCGATCCAGTCATAGCTCTGCTCGTCTTCAAACATGCCATTGGAGGCCATCACCTCATTGATGACAATATCGCCGTCCTCCGCCAGTGCATATCCGGCAGCTGTCAGCAGCAGCAATAGCAGAATGAGTTTTTTCAGCATAGGCAGCCTCCCTTCCTCCCGGAGGAGGGATGTATCAGCGCAGCGTTTTTCCCTTCGCCGCAGGATCTTCCTTCTGTTTCCGCAACCATTATAAGCCGAAAGGTCAGGAAATGCAAGCGAGCCTCACCAGTCATTCCGTTTCTTACGCGCCTTTTCTTCTAAGTTCATGACATAGAGAAAGGGGAAAAATAGCGCCTGAACTGGTCAAATCAGCAGTGAAAAGTAGATAGAATACAAAAAAGGGAACCACCCTTTTCAGCGTGGTTCCCTTGAAAAGCTCGATTTTACTGGATTTCTTACTTGCCGAAGTAGCGCTTCAGCAGGCACTGCATTATTCCTTGTTGAACTTAGCACCACATTCCCAACAGACTGTTCGATTAGCTCTTTGCCGTTTACCACAGATCGGACATTCAATTTCGTCCTCTTTGCCTGTGACGTGTCGCGTAACTACATGGGTAGCATTAGGAATGTCAGCAGCAGGAGCAACTGATGGGGGTGTGGGAATTACTTCAACTTTAGATTTGCCACGATTCACATCGGCAGGCGGAACAATAGAAGGTATTCTTTCAGTTTGCTTTCTATCTGGAAGAGCAGTCACCATCAAGGCACCAAGCAATGGGATAGAGAAAGTCCACCAGAAGTACCGTTTGTCATCATGGCCTTTCATGCGAGCTATTTCATAAAAGGCGTTTGCACATGCATAGGCCAGAATAAGAAAAAAGATAATGCCGATGATAATCCAGATCATCCCGTGCCTCCTCCTTGGAACATTTGTCCGCATGCGAAAAGTGGGGAGTATTTCTACCCCCCCCTTTTTTCAAAGTGGTTATTAGCCGAAGTAGCGCTTCAGCAGGCCTTCGAAAGCCTTGCCGTGACGGGCTTCGTCGCGGGCCATTTCATGCACGGTGTCGTGGATGGCGTCCAAGTTCAGGGCCTTGGCCAGCTTGGCCAGCTCGAACTTGCCGGAGGTCGCGCCGTTCTCGGCGTCCACGCGCATTTCAAGGTTCTTCTTGGTGGAATCGGTCAGGACTTCGCCCAGCAGCTCGGCAAACTTGGCAGCATGCTCAGCTTCTTCGTAGGCAGCCTTCTCCCAGTACAGACCAATCTCGGGGTAGCCCTCACGATGGGCAACACGAGCCATGGCCAGGTACATGCCGACCTCAGAGCACTCGCCCTCGAAATTGGCGCGCAGGCCGTCGATGATCTCCTGGGGAGCACCCTGCGCAACGCCGACCACATGCTCGGCGGCCCAGGTCTTCTCGCCGCCCTGCTGGACGAACTTGCTGGCAGGAACCTTGCAAACCGGGCACTTCTCAGGAGCCTCAGGACCCTCGTGCACATAACCACAAACGCTGCAAACCCACTTCATATTGGAATACCTCCTAAATTTATTTTGTTTCGTTTCAGTGTATTGGCTTTCGCCTGATATAATGATAACACACATTGCGGCTTTTGAAACAACTTTTTTGATTTTTTTTGCGGAAAAAATGTTTTTTGTTGTCCATATCACGCAGAAGCACGTTTAAAGCAGCCTGAAGACTCTGCCCGGAGCAACGAGGAGCAGTGTCCTCCGCATCTATCACAGTGCTGAAGCTGCCCGCTGTGCAAAACGCTGCGCGGATACATGCTGCTGAATACGTCTGCTTTGTCGTGTCATGCCTGGACAGCAGGACAAAAGCGCGTCTCCGCGTCAATTGCTGCAGAAAGCAGGATTTTCCTTTCTCCATGGCGAATAAATTATAGTTAAGGTAGAAATACTGATCTTTCAGCGGCGATTTGACACGATTTATTCTCCAACAAGGAGGATTCTATGCAGGATTTTGTTGTTTTGATCAACCTCGACAACGGCGTGTGTCATGCGCTGGCCCGTCAGCTGCGCGCCGAAGGCGTCTATTGCCGGATTCTGCCGGGCGACGTCTCTGCGGATGCATTGCTGGCCTCCCAGGCTCGCGGCGCCATCCTGGCTGCGCCGGCCACTGGCTGCCCAGCTCATGTGCCGCAGATGATGGACTATCTGCAGGCTGGACTGCCCATGCTCTGCCTGGGCGACGCAGCGCTTACCCTGTGCCGGACGCTGGGCGGCGAGCTGACCGGCACCATGGAGGGCGGTCTTGTCAACTTGACCTTCGCACAGCAGGATCCACTCTTTACCGACGTGGAAGCAGGCGAGCACTTCCTGCCTGCCTGGCACACCATGAGCCTGCCATCTTCCCAGGGCTATCCCTGCGCTTTCGCGGACGACGCCTGCATCGGCTTCCATGTCCGTCAGCGCAACGTGTGGGGCCTGGCTATGCCGCTGGAGCGCAACGATCCCTCTGCCTCACAGCTGCTGATCAATTTCTGCCGCGATCACTGCGGCTGCACCTGCTGGTGGAGCGAGCGCACCTTCATTGAGCAGGCCAAGACAGCTATCGCCGATGCGGCCGGGGACGGTGAAGCGCTCTGTGCTCTTTCCGGTGGCGTGGACAGCGGCGTTTGTGCGCTGCTGGGCAATCTGGCGCTGGGCCAGCGGCTGCACTGCCTGTTTGTGGACACCGGCTTCCTGCGTGAAAACGAAGCCGAGGAGGTCATGGAGGCCTATCAGCAGCAGATGGGACTGAATGTACGCAGGATCGACGCCCGGGCCGAATTTCTTCTGGCCCTGCAGGGCGTGACCGATCCTGGCGAGAAGGAGCGCATCATCAGCAGTCTCCTGAGGGATATTCTGCGGCGCGAAGCGGAAGCCCTCCCCCATGTGAAGCTGATCCTTCGCGGCACCAATTACTCGGATACCCCCACGCCCGAGGAAGCCCTCCCCTTCCCGGATGGAATCGAAATTGTCGAACCTGTCCGCGAGCTGTTCAAGGATGAGATCCGCCATGTGGGTGATTCCCTCGGTCTGTACCCGACCATGATCAACCGCCAGCCCTTCCCGGGCAGCGGAGTTGCTTCCCGCATCATGGCAGCCGTCACCGCGGAACGTCTTGCGATCCTGCGCCAGGCCGATGCGATCTTCCGCCGGGAGATCGAATCCGCCGGACTGCAGAAGCGCCTGTGGCAGTATTTCGCTGCGCTGGCTGTTTCTCCTCTTCCCGGCGGCGGATACATGGTGATTCTGCGGGCCGTGCAGGCCATCGCAGGAGGCAGCGGCATGCCCGCACGCATCCCCAGTGACCTGCTGGAGCGCGTCACTGCCGAGATCGCCCGGGAATGCCCCGATGTGCAGCGCGTCTTCTATGACTGCACCCCCAGCAAGACTTACGCACGGATGATCGGGATTTCTCCCGAGTAAGGAGGATCCCATGCCGCATGCCAACATCGTGAAGCTCGTCCCGCACGACACGGACCGGTTCTATGCCCTTGCCGCCGAATACCTTCCCGACAGCGATCCGGAGCGCATGCACCGCTTCGCCGACATTTATCCCGAAGCCTACCGTGCCCTGTGGCTCGACGGGCAGATGATCGGCGTATGCTACGGATGGTTCCGCCGTCATTTTGTTCCGGAAGATCCCTCTTTCACCCTGGATGGCATCTGTATCCGCTATGATCACTGGCGCCAGGGCTACGGCACGCTGCTGCTGCGCGCCTTTGAGGACGCTGCCCGCGCTTATGGCGCACCGTCTGTATCGGTGGGTTCCGGCGTGGAGTCCGAGCCCTTCTACATCGCCTGCGGCTATACCCCCAAGGAATACAAGGTCTGGACAGACGGTGCAACGCAGATTGAGCATACCTATACCGATTTGGAGGACTACCGCACCTATACCCGCCGAAACCCGGACGGCTTTGTGGTGCTGGAAAAGTCTCTGTAACCGCATCGCAAAAGGCGAAGAAGCAATCATCAGCTTCTTCGCCTTTTTGTTGCGCCCTTCGCCTGCTGGCACATGCAATTGTCAGTCGCGGCGGCGGTTTGCGATCATCACCAGACGCAGCAGGGAGAGCAGGCTCGTCACCGCGGAGGCAACGTAGGTCAGGGCGGCAGCACGCAGCACCTTGCGCACACCCGCTTCCTCCTCACCGCTGACATAGCCGCCTTCCACCAGCATGCTGACGGCTCGGCTGGAGGCATTGAACTCCACCGGCAGGGTGATCAGCGCAAAGACCGTCGACGCCGCAAACAGTACAATACCGATGGTCAGCAGGGGCTCCCAAGACATCAGCAGTCCCAGGAAAAACAGCGGCGTAGACAAACTGGAGCAGATATTCACCGCAGGCACGATGGTCGTACGAAGCATCAGCGGAGCATAATTCTCGTGCTTCTGCATGGCATGACCGGCCTCATGCGCCGCAATACCAAGCGCCGCAATGGACGCGCTGCCAAACACGCCGTCAGAAAGATTCAGCGTCTCGTTGCCAGGATTGTAGTGGTCGGTCAGCTCGCCGCTAACACGCCCGATGCGCACCTTGTTGTTGCCGTTGCGGCGCAGCAGGTCGGCCACCACGCTGGCTGCCGGCTGCCCCAGCCGGGTCGGAATGCGGCTATACTTGCCATAGGCGCTCTTGACCTGGGCCTGCGCCCAAAGTCCCAGCAGCATACCTGGTATAATCAGCAGGTAAGTCCAGTCAAAATAGAACATCTTGTCCCTCCTGTGTCAGAAATCGTTCATTTCGGCAAATACGGGGCCCTTCGCCGTGGTAATGCCGCCGTACAGCTTATTGTCATACCGCCCGGCAGCCAGGTAGTGCTCTACCACATGCCGCGCTGTGACAGGCATCGGCAGCGCATCCAGTGCGGACATGTCATGCCATTCCAGGCAGCCTTCGTTGCTATTCTGTACGTCGAAGCCATCCTTCAATGCGGCGAAGTAGTAATAATTCTGGCGGATCTCGCCGTTTTTGTTGCGCATGGTGATATAGCGCAGCGCAAGACCGTCGAGGGCATCCTCCGCAAGACCGGTTTCCTCCTGCAGCTCACGAAGCACACAGGCGCGGGGCTCGCGATACTCCTCTGCCTCGATGTGTCCGCCGGCAGCACCGGTGTAGGAATTGCCCACCACGCGGGAGCCGATGCGGTACAGCAGGAGGATTTTTTCGCCGCGGGTGAGGTAGATGGCGGTCATGGGGCGGAGACGCATGGCGGACACGACCTTTCACGTATTGATCATATGGCAGGCAGATGAACTGCATGTGGACAGTATAGCATGTTCCGCCGCCAAATGCAATCCGCCACCGGAATAGGCATATTCGCCGCCTTCCGTCGGTGGACAACCCTGCACACCCATGCTATACTGACCGCAGGAGGTGTCGTGATGAATCTCGCAGAAAAACTTGTCGCCCTTCGCACCGCACGAGGGTTATCCCAGGAGGCGCTGGCCGAGGCATTGGGCGTGTCCCGCCAAGCCATCGGCAAATGGGAGAATGGCCAGGCGCTGCCCGAGCTGCCCGGCCTGATCGCGCTGAGCCGTTACTATGCCATCGCCATCGACAGCCTGATCAACGATCATGCCTGTGACATCTTGACCTCAGTGCCCACACCGCGCGCGCCGCTGGCAGATTTCCTCCTGCGGGCCAAGCGGGCTACCTATGCCGGGCACGCCGCTGAAGTATCCGCTGAACGCCCCGGTGCCCACGAGTTTTTCTACGCGGAGGACGATCTGACCTACCGTGACAGCTATTTCGGCGGACGCCAATTCCACGGACAGGAGATCGTCCGCCAGAACACGCAGCCGCTCTGGTGCATGAATTACAGCGGACGGACGCTTTCCGACCTCTTCAGCGGCGACTTTCTGAAGCTTGCCCTTCGCCATGGCACGGCGGATATGCCCTATCGCGGGCCGCGGCTCATCCACAATGGGGAATATACCTATATCTGCGAAGCGGATGGTGATCTGGATTGGTTCTGCGGCACAGAAGCCATTTACCACCAGAATGCGCTGGTGTATGCGTGTCACTTCCACGGCGGATATGTACGGTGATGATTTATGGACGGCTGAATGCCGTCTTTTCTTTTTCTCCAAAACGCACGAAAAAAGCACCTCTTGACGAGATGCTTTAAGAGGGAACCGGCAGCGACCTATCCTCCCGGGCCGTGTCCAGCCAAGTACTTTCGGCACTGGAGAGCTTAACTACTGTGTTCGGTATGGGAACAGGTGGGACCTCTCCG
>JAFXFR010000178.1 GCA_017513475.1 Clostridia bacterium | reverse complement strand
TTGCAGAACACCACCAGCTTCGCGCAGCCGAGGCTGTCGTTGTCCGCGGTGAGTTCAGCGGTCTTCTTGATAATCTGGCCCATTTGGCGCACAGCATTCATGTTGATGCCCGCGCGGGTGCTGCCGACATTCACGGAGGAGCACAGGCGCTCGGTGGTCGCCAGTACCTCGGGGATGGACTCCAGCAGGCGTTCGTCCGCCTTGGTGGCGCCCTTCTGCATCAGTGCGCTGTAGCCGCCAAGGAAGTTGACGCCCATTTCCTTCGCGGCCTTATCAAGAGCCTTGGCGATGGGGCGGGGATCACCCTGGCAGATCAGGCTGACGGGTGTGACGGAAATGCGCTTGTTGACGATCGGGATGCCCAGCTCACGCTCAATGGCTTCACCGGTCTTGACCAGGTCCTTGGCGGTCATGCAGATCTTGTCGTACACGCGGGCTGCACAGGCTTCCGCTACCGGATGGGAGCAGTCCAGGAGGTTGATACCCAGCGTGATGGTGCGGATATCGAAGTTCTGCTCCTGGATCATCTGCATTGTTTGGAGGATCTCGCCGGTTTCAATCATGAGGGTGCCTCCTTAAATGCGGTGCATGGCGTCAAAGATGTCCATGCGCTGCATGTGGATGTGCAGATTTTTCTCCTTGCGGATGGGATCAAAGGCCTCATCGATGGCGGCGTACTCCATGCCGGCGCCGTCCAGATCGACGACCATCATCATCGTGAAGCAGCCGGAAAGGATGGTCTGGGAGATCTCGAGGATGTTGATGTTCAGGTCGGACAGCTTGGTGGCCACACGGGCGATGATGCCGGTGGTGTCCTGACCGGTGACAGAAATGAGGGCCTTGGTCATAGGGATTCCTCCTTGTATCATAGCTGAAGCATCAGCGTAATGGGCACACAAAAATACTGGCATGTACATATCATGCCAGTATCATAATATAATTGAAAGAACGTTGTTTGTCAAGAGTAAAGACGCGAAAGCGCCTGTACTTTCGGTGCTTTCGCGTCGTGTGGAGCAGATTCCGATCAAGCCGCCTCATTCGGCCTGTCAAACTGTGCGTGATACAGCTCGTAATACGTGCCGCGCTTGGCTAGCAGCTCCTCGTGGGTGCCGCTTTCCACGATGCGGCCCTTGTCCATCACCAGGATGCAGTCCGCGCCGGTGATGGTGGACAGCCGGTGGGCGATGACAAAGCTGGTGCGTCCGTGCATCAGCTGGAGCATTGCATCCTGAATGCGACGCTCGGTCTGGGTGTCCACGTTGGATGTGGCCTCGTCCAGAATCAGCATGGAGGCGTCCATCAGCATGGCGCGGGCGATGGTCAGAAGCTGCTTTTGTCCCTTGGAGATGCTGTTGCCGCTGCCGGTCACAATGGTATCGTAGCCGTGGGGCAGGGAGAGGATCATGTCGTGGATGTGGGCGGCCTTCGCGGCGCGCACGACTTCCTCGCGGGTCACGCCGTCGCGGCCGTAGGCGATGTTCTCAAATACCGTGCCGTCAAAGAGCCATGTATCCTGCAAAACCATGGTGAACTGCTGGCGCAGATCATCGCGGGGAAGCTGACGAATGTCCACGCCGTCCAGAAGGATCGTGCCTTCCGTCACGTCGTAGAACCGCATAAGCAGGTTGATCATCGTGGTTTTGCCGCAGCCGGTCTCGCCGACGATGGCTATGACCTTGCCGGGTTCCGCGGTGTAGCTGACATGGTGCAGCACCGTGGTATCCGCCGTGTAGCCAAAGGATACATCACGGAATTCCACATGGCCCTGGCAGTCGGTAATGGGCTGGACGTCCACAGCATCCGCAGGTTCGGGTTCCATGGCCAGCAGGCCAAGGACGCGCTCAGCGGCGGCCAGCGAGGACTGGATCTCCGACAGAATGTTGGCAAACTCGTTGATGGGCCCGGAGAACTTGCGGGAGTACAGCACAAAGCTGCTCACGTTGCCCAGGGTAATACCGCCTGCCATGTACAAAAGCGCACCGAAGATGCTCACCGCAGCCAGGGACAGGTTGTTGATCAGATTGACCGTGGGGCCGGTGACGGCGGCGGTATGATCAGCCTTCCAGGTAGCGTTGACAGCGTTGTCATTGTGGGTGCGGAAGCGGTTGTTGAACTCCTCCTCCTGATGATAGGCGCGGATGGTTTTCAATCCGCTGACGGCTTCCTCGGCATAGCCGTTCATGGCGCCCAGCATCCGGCTGCGCTTGGAGAACAGCGGGCGGACGATCTTGGCGCGCCAGCGGGTCACGCCGATGGAGCAGGGGATCGTCACCACGAAGATCAGCAGTATCTCCGGGGCGATGGTGAGCATCATCACGAAGCTGCCGACCACGGTGATCAGGCTGGAGAGGATCTGCGTGAGGTCAGTGGAGAGTGTTGCGCCGACGGTGTCCACATCGTAGGAGAGGATGGAGATGACGTCGCCCGTCTGATACTGGTCGAAGAAGGAGATGGGCAGCGTGGTCATGTGGTCGAAGAGATCCTTGCGCATCTTGCTGACCACGTTGCGGCTGAGACGGATCATGATCGCGCTCAGCGCCCAGGAGGTCAGCGAGGTGAAGGCGGCCAGCATGATCATCAGCAGGACGTACTTGTACACCACCGGGAACTGCACGCCGGCTTCGTGTTCAATGGCGTCGATGGCTGCGCCGGAGAGGCGGGGTGAGAGCAATCACAGGGCATTGCCCAGGATAGACAGAAGCGAGGCGGAAACGATGATCCACTGATACCTGGCAAGATACCGCCACAGCTTCAGCAGCACGACGCTGGTCTTTTCCTTCGGTTTGGCGAAGGCAGGCCCGCGACCGGGGCCGCGTCCCTTGTTCATGCTGCGTCACCTCCCAGTTGCAGTGTGCAGAGCTCCCGGTACATGGGGCAGCTTGCCACCAGTTCGTCATGGGTGCCCTGGCCGATGATCCGGCCCTTATCCATCACAAGGATGTTGTCCGCCGCCATGACGGCAGACACGCGCTGGGCCACGATGATGGTCGTCGCCTGTCCGTGACGTTCCTTCAGAGCGCGGCGGAGTTCTCGATCCGTGCGGAAATCCAGCGCAGAGGAGCAGTCGTCCAGCAGCAGGATGCGGGGATCTCCTGCCAGCGCACGGCTGATCAGCACTCGCTGCTGCTGTCCGCCGGAAAGGTTGCGTCCGCGGACGGTCAGCTCGTGATCCAGCATGCCGTCCTTTTGATGGATGAAGGAGGCCTGGGCACAGTCGATGGCCTCGAAGATCTCCGGATCGGCGATGTTCCGGCCGAAGCGGATGTTTTCCCGCAGGGTGTCCGCCATGAGGAAGTCGGACTGGAACACCACGCCCAGACGGCTGTGGAGCTCCTCCGGGGTGAGCGTCTTGATCGGCTTCCCGCCAATGCGGATCTCACCCTTGTCCACGTCGTATTGGCGTATCAGCAGCGACAGCAGCGTGGATTTGCCGCTGCCCGTGGGGCCGATGATGCCCAGCGTTTCGCCGTAGCCAAGGCGGAAGGTCAGATAGGTGACGTTGTCGTAGTTCTTGTTGTAGGAGAAGCTGACGTGATCGAAGACGATATGCTCGCGGTCAGCAGATGCGGCAGCGTCCTCCTGCTGCAGGTCAACGGGCATATGGAGGATCTCCTCAATGCGCCGCGCGCTGGCGCTGCCTTTTGAGTACATCACGAAAATACGGGTGACCATCAGCAGCGCGTTCAGGATGATGGTGAAGTAGGACAGAAATGCGATGATCGTGCCGGGCTCCGATGCGCCGCTGTGCACGCGGTATGCGCCTACCAGCACCACGATGGCTAGACCCGCATTCAGGATGAAGCTGGTGGCAGGGCTGACCTTCGCCATGGTGAGGTCAGCGGTGCGCTGACGGGCGGCCAGGTCATCGTTGACCATGCCGAAGTCATCCCGTTCATACTGGGTGCGGGACAATGCACGAATGACCCGCGCACCGGACATGTTTTCCTGCACCTTGCGGACCATCTTGTCCTGTCCCTCCTGCACGCGGGTGAAGAGGGGCACACCCTTCCTGGACGACCAGACGGTGATGGCAGCCAGCAGCGGCAGTGTGGCAATCAGCACCAGCGTCAGCACCGGCTCCAGCAGCAGCGACACGATGATGCCGCCCATCAGCAGCATGGGCGCGCGGATACCAAGGCGCTGCAGGCGGTCGATCATGTTGTGCACATTATAGGTGTCGGAGGTCAGGCGGGACACGAGGGAAGCGTCGGTTGCGGCGTCCTGCTGCGCAGCGGAAAGGGAAGTCACCTTGCGGAACAGGTCAAAGCGCAGCTTCCGCGTGATCTCGCGGGAAATGTTGGTGGACATGCGGTTGGCACAGCAGTTGCCCAGCCAGGCCAGGAACGCGCAGAGGATCATGCCCAGGCCCATCTCCCAAACGCCGGTCCTGTTGCCCACGGGGGCATATTCGTCCAGGATGATGGACAGCATGCTGGGCAGGAACAGCTCGATCACCGTGCCGCTGATCTTTACGCACATCTGCAGGGCGATGCGCCAGCCGTAGGGCTTTATGTATTGTCCCAGCGTTCGCAAGCGCAGTCGCCTCCTTTGACGTAATCCTCGGCGCGGTCTGCAATGCGCACCATCAGCCGGGAGAGCAGCGCCTGCTCTTCGTCGGTAAAATCCTGGGTGAGGTAGGAGTTCCAGTCATGATAGCAGCGGTAGAGCCGTTCCTTCACGTCCAGCGCCTTGTCGGTGGGGTAGACGAGCAGGATGCGCTTATCCGTGGCGGAGGGCTCGCGGCGGATGTAGCCCTTTTCCTCCAAAATAGCCAGCTGCCGCGTGACAGACGACTTATTCACGTTCAGCTGACGGGCCATCTCCTCCTGAGAGATCCCCGGCTGGCGGTACAGCGTGGTCAGGTAGGGCGTCTGGCATCCGGCGAGTCCGGTGTCCGCCAGGGCGTTTTCACGGAAGCGCATCGCGCAGCGGTAGGTAATGGAGATCTGCCGCATAAAGGGATGAAGCTTGCGGGGCATGATATCACAGCCTTTCAGCAGGAATTGTTGCACATGCAACGATTATACCGCATAAAAAATGCCCCTGTCAAGCGACGACAGGGACAGAGAAAACGACATGGATTTGTGCAGAGCGGTCATTGACAGATAAACAGCCCATATTCCTTGGGGAGGGAGAGAATGCCGTCCTTCTGGTGGGCGGCAAATGCGGCAAGCAGCTGCTCGTCCGGGACGTCCGCCAGAACGGTCATTCCTTGCATGGAACGCAGATAGGCGATCAAATCGGGCAGGTGGGTAACATCCAGCGCGTCCTCGCGGCTTGCGATGCGAACGTCGCCGAAGTGCTTCTCCAGCTGTGCCGTTCCGTTTTGCAGTGTGAAGCGGTGGTTCGCTGTGCAGGGGAGCCCCAGCATATCCAGCACTGCCTCCACCACGCCGTGCTCGCCAAATGTAGCGGCGAAAAAGCGACCTGCGGGTTTCAGCACCCGGCGGATCTCGCTGAGCGCCCGGCCAATGTCCGGCACATGGTAGAGCATCATATTGGCGATCACCACATCGAATGTGGCATCCCCATAGGGCAGCGCCATCGCGTCACAAACGGCGTAATCCGCGCAGAGATGGGCGGTATTCTGGCGGGCGGTTTCCAGCATGCCCGCAGACAGGTCGGTCAGGGTGACATGGCAGGCATCAGGCAAAACCACGCCCTGCCACATGCTGCCCGTGCCGCAGCCTAGCTCCAGCACACGTTCGCCGGGCTTGAGATCGTAATGGCTGACGATCCACTCGCCAAAGGGCTGCTTGTTTCGACTGTATTTCTCGTGGATGCTGATCCGCGTCTCCAGCCGTGCGCTGGTGGCATACTGATCCTTCACAACGGTCTTGTCAGCGATCGACATCGTGTTCACATCCTTTCAGCAGCATAATAGCACAAAAAGGCGGGCTTGTCATCAAAGAAAGCTGGTTTGCTGCGGCATCCGCGCGAACATCTCCCGGTTGATGTCGGCGAATTTCCAATGGAGGCCGCACTTTACACATTCATTCCGGAAGATGTCGTAAAGGCGGTCTACATCCGGTACAGTCAGCTCGTAGGCGTTGCCGTATCTGCGCAGGTATTTCTCCCGCACACCGGGGAAGTCGCGTTCCAGGGCGGCGAAGTAGTATTCACGGTTACCGGTGCGCAGCGTCATGCCGAAGAAGCACACCACGAAGCGTCCGCCTGCGTCGGCGGTCATGCGCACGATACGGCGGATGTTGTCCTCTGTATCCGTGATATAGGGCAGCAGCGGGTTGAGCCATGTGCCAGTGAATACACCGTGATCCGCCAGCGTTCGCATAGCTGCGAAACGCTCGGAGGAAGGCGAGACCCTCGGTTCGATCCTGCGGCAGAGGGCATCGTCCGCGCAGGTGATGGTCAGGCGCGCACAGACGGGTGCATGACGGCTGATATCCGCCAGGAGATCCGCGTCCCTGGCACACAGCGCAGATTTTGTGGTGTAGGCAGCGCCAAAGCGATGCTGCCGGATCAGCTCCAGTGCGCCGCGGGTGAATTGCAGCTCCTTCTCCAGCGGGTTGTAGGGATCGCTCATGCTGCCCATGGTGATGACACCCGCAGAGCGTTTGCTCCGCAGTTCGGTATCCAGCAGTATCAGCGCGTTTTCCTTGGGGCGAACGGTGTCAAAACGGTCGATCTGGTAGCAGGCAGAGCGTGAATCGCAGTATATGCAGCCGTGGGAGCAGCCACGGTAGATGTTCATGTTCCAGTCGGCGTAAAAGAAATCCTCCATGCTGCCATGAACGGCCGTCAGCAGATGCTTGGCTTTGAGCGTCTCCATCCGTATCACCTCCTGGGAATATTGTAATGGGATGCTGGGTGATTGTCAACGCGAACACGAAAAAATGTTCGCTTGATGTTGCGGATGGAATTGGCGTATAATAGGTGAGAATCGGGGACGACGTCCCGCCAGCAACAGGAGTGTATATATGAAGATTGCACATATCCGCGATTATGTCGGCAAGCGCATCCATATGATCGGCATCGGCGGCAGCAGCATGTCGGGCCTGGCACAGATGCTTATCTCGAAGGGGTATCAGGTATCCGGCTCCGACCGTACGGAGGGCTACCTGATCGGCGACGTCCGCGCGGCAGGCGCGAAGGTGTATATCGGCCATGCGGCAGAGCAGGTGCACGGCGCTGACCTGGTGGTCTATACCGGCGCTGCGGCCAGCGATAATCCCGAGCGCGTCGAGGCGGAGCGCCTTGGCATCCCCTCCATTGAGCGCAGCGTACTGCTGGGCCAGCTGATGGAAGGCTACCCGCAGGCCATTGGCATCTGCGGCGCCCACGGCAAGACCAGCACCACCTCCATGCTCTCCCAGATGCTGGTGGAATGCGGTCTGGATCCCTCTGTCCATATCGGCGGCAAGCTGGACGCCATTGGCGGCTCCACCCGCATCGGCACGGGCGACGCCTTCCTGGCGGAGGCCTGCGAGTTCCGCCGCTCCTTCCTGGAGATGAAGCCCACCATTGCTGTGGTGCTCAACATTGATGCTGATCATCTGGACTGCTACAAGGATATCGACGAGATCGAAGCGACCTTCGGCCAGTTCATGCATCTGCTTCCTGAAGACGGCGTGTGCATTGGCAAGGGCAAAGACGAACGCGTCCTGCGGCAGATGAAGACGCTTTCCTGCCGCACGCTGACCTTTGGTATGACGGTGGAATGTGATTTCCATCCCGAAAATCTGGTGGAGGACGACCGTGGCTATGCCTCCTATGACCTGATCGGCGAAGGCAAGAAGCTGGCGCACGTGAAGATGGCTGTCCCCGGTGATTTCAATGTGGAGAACGGTCTTGCGGCGCTGACCTGCGCGTATGTGCTGGGTGCGGATATGCAGATGGCTGCTGACAGCCTGGGCCGCTTCATCGGTGCGCACCGCCGGTTTGAACTGACCGACGTGATCGACGGCGCAGAGATTTTCCATGATTACGGCCACAATCCTGCGGAGATGCGCAATGCGGTGTCCGTCGCCCGCAAGCGCTGCAAGGGTACGCTCTATGCGGTCATGCAGCCTCATACCTTCAGCCGCGTGCGCACCCTGTTCAACGATTATCTCACCTGCACCGAGCAGGCGGACGTTACCGTCGTAATGGACATCTGCGCGGCCCGCGAGAAGGACCCCGGCGACCTGAACAGCGGTATGCTGGTGGAGGGGATGAAGGCCCACGGCATCAACGCAGTGTGGACGCCCTCCTTCGATGATACGGAGGCCTACCTGCACGCTCATCTCAAGCCCGGCGACCTTGCCATCACCATGGGCTGCGGCGACGTGAACATGCTCAACGAGCAGATCCACCAGCACGAATTGGCGAAGAATAAGTAAATATCAGAACGCATCGCAAACCGGTGCGTTCTTTATATTGTCAGTACAGCATATCTTCCCGAAAGGGGGGATTTGATGCTGACATGGGAAGTAGTCGGGGCAGTCGTTGGCGCTGGGTTTGCCTCCGGACGGGAGATCGCAACATATTTTGCGCCGTATGGCCTGTGGGGATATGCGGGCATTGTGGCGGCTGTATGCTTCATGATGTATCTGGCGGACGGCCGGATTGAGCAGACTTCATATAAGGGGCTGCGCATATGCTGGCATATTGGGATACATGTGCTGTTGATCGTAACCGGCGGTGCCATGCTTTCAGCGGCAGGCGAATTGTCTTCGATGATGCTTCCGTTCCACTATGGTGGAATAACAGGCGCTGTATTGACCTTCGTGATTGCGTGGTGGCTTGCCAAACACAGCTCTGTTGGCTTATCCTGTATCAGCAAAATGCTTGTCGTAGTGATGCTTGTGAACATTGCTGCCGGACTGTGGCTTCCGACGGAGCAAGGAATGGTGGTTGAAATACATAGAGGAGAGATGGCTGCGATCAAATGGCTCGCATACGGAGGCTATAATGCAGCGCTTCTGGTCCCTGTGTGTGCATATCATGTCGACATACCTCGCAGGCAACGAAACGTTGAAAAAGGGCGTGCATCCATCATCATTGCGTGTTTGCTGTCAATGGGGAATCTGGTGTTGAACCTTCATCACGAGCTGACTTCTGAAACGCTGCCCTTTGTCAGGTTGTCATCTCGATTCGGCATTGCTGGATTCATCATGGCAAGTGGGAGCATGTATCTGGCAGTGCTGTCCACACTGACCGCCTGCATCCGGGGGCTTCCTTCGGGATGGCTCTCGCTTTGTATCATTGCTGTGTCAATCGTTGGTTTTAAGGAGACTGTAGCATATGTTTATCCGATCGTCGGCTTTACCTGCATGGTGCTGCTGGTGATCTCAAAATGTGTGAATTATGCTTCAGACTCTTTTCAATCATCTTCAGATGTGCTATAATACTTCATACGGCTGGTTGCTGCCAGCTGCTGTTAATGTATCTGAAAAGAAGGTGAGCTGCGTGATTGCGCAGTATCCTGTACGTACGATTGACTTGGCCGCGCTGCGGAACAATGTCCGCTTGATTCGTGATTCGCTGCCTGAGGGTACGCTTTTCATGGCGGTCGTCAAAGCCGATGCTTATGGTCACGGTATTGTGCAGGTGGCGTCCAATGCACTCAGGGAAGGTGCAGCTTGGCTTGCTGTAGCGCGAACGGACGAAGGCATCATATTGCGTCAGGCCGGAATCCGTGCGCCCATTCTTGTTCTTGGAGCAGCATCTGGACTTGAGATTCGCGACGGCGTTCGAAACGGTTTGACCCTCACGGTGACCGACCCACGGATGATACACGCAGTACAGCGTCACGCGGACCAGAATGGCTGTACCGGTTATGTACATATCAAAGTGGATACGGGCATGGGACGTATCGGGCTACGCACGCAGGAAGAAATGCAGGAAATGCAAGCTGCAGCACAAGAATGTCCTGCGGTTGTGGTCACGGGAGTATACACGCACTTCGCGGATGCAGACGGTGCGTCTGACGGATATACGATCATGCAAATGAATCGGTTCAAGGCGCTTACAGCCGAACTTCCCCGGCATATTCTGCGACACTGTGCAAATTCTGCAGCAATTCATCGATACCCGGACGCTGCAATGGATATGGTGCGCGCCGGTATCAGTATGTACGGCTATCCACCGGTCCCAACATCGCTTCCGCTGAAACCGGTACTGGACTGGCGGACTGCTGTTACCTATGTCAAGACGCTCCATTCCGGGGAATCGCTCAGTTACGGCTGTACCTATACTGCACAGAAAGATGTCAAGGTGGCTACAGCCGCCTGCGGCTATGGAGACGGATATCACCGGTGCGCCTCCGGATGTGCTGAAGTGATCATTCAGGGTCGTCGCTGCCCTGTGATTGGGCGGATCTGTATGGACCAGATGATGGTGGACGTCAGTGAAGTGGAGGATGTCGAGCCCGGCGATGAGGTGATTCTGATCGGCAGGGATGGCGATGTATCCATCACTGCGGAAGATCTTGGTAAATGGAGCAACACAATCAGCTATGAAGTGCTGCTCGCTGCGACAGAACGTGTACATCGTGTGTGGATCAATGATTGCAATGAGTAAAGCCCAAGTCAGAAAGCTGATCCGGAGTCGCAACGAGGGCGCTGAAGCCAGGAGTGCACAAAGCAAACTGATATGTTGCCATTTCCTTGAGAGCGAGCTGTATCGGAGTAGCGGTGTTATCGGTGCATTTATTCCGCTTTCTTGGGAAGCTGATATTCTGCCGATCCTGACAAGAACGTTACAAGATGGAAAAACACTGGCTCTGCCGTTATGTGATGCAGCTCCCCATATGACGCTGCGAAGGATTGTCAGTCTTGATGATTTGAGGCCGGGTGCCTATGGAATCCCTGAGCCGGATCATCAGGCGCCGATCATCAGCGTACAAGATGTGGATGTGATTCTCGTGCCGCTGGAAGGTATCGACCGTGACGGAAGACGGCTGGGAAAGGGCGGCGGCTATTACGATGCGCTGCTGCAGAAATCGGACGTGACAACTGTTGGGTGTGCATTGAGTTGGCAAAAGGTCAACGCTCTGCCGTCCGAGCCGTGGGATGTCCGACTGAAATGGTGCCTGGATCAGCATGGACTGCACTGCTTCAAATGAATCTTCATATTTGAGAGGACTCGTATGATGAATGTAAAGAAGAAAAACAAGATCGAGAAGGTAACAAAGCCCTACCTGAAAGGGAAGGCCTTCGATCGTACCACCCTTTCTACTGCGCTGAAGTTTTTCTTTGGCACGTTGGGGATGGCGCTGGTGTTTCTGATTCTCTGTGTTGTGATGAACTTTGATGCCAAGTGGCTTGATGTCACCGTTAACCTGGGCATCGTAGCAGGCGTGTATCTGTTCTTTGCTCAGTATGGTGTGAATGCCGGCGCAGATGCGGTCAATCAGGGAGAAATCATGTACTCCCGACAGGAGAAGGGGCGTCCTGTTGCCGATTGGGAACTCAGCATGTGCTTTCACCCGATGAAAGGCTTTATTGCCGGATTGATCGGCGCAATGCCGCTTGTTATTTGCTCAATCATTTTTGCTTGTATCGCCAAGCGTCAACTGACCAATCTCGGAGCACTGCCTGCCTGGGTGGGAAGCATGGAAGGTCGGCAGGAACTTGGCGGTGCCCTCGCGTATTATCACGAAGGAGGAAGCTTGTCTCTTGAGGCGGTGCTTCGTGTGATCATCCGCATGTCCGTTATGCCTTTTGTGAATATTGTTGGTGCATCTGACAATGATGCGATGCTCCTGCTTGAGCGGGTCAGCCCTGTTCTGAACCTCATCCCGGCATTCGTCTATGGGGCGGGATATCTGATGGGCGTCAATGTCCGTACATCGGTCCATACCAACATCGCTCAGGGACAGAAGAAAGCCCGAAAGAAACAGGCCAAGGAGCGCCGCGCCCGTCTTCAAAGAGGTCCGGAACAGCTCAATTAATCAATGAAGGGGTGCTTTGAATGCGTATCATTGCTGGCAAAGCCCGCGGACGCACCTTTGATGCGCCCAAAGGAATGGATACCCGTCCGACACTGGATCGTGTACGGGAAAACGTGTTCAATATTCTTCAGCTGAAGGTTCGGGACGCAAAGGTGTTGGATCTCTTCTCCGGCTCGGGTGGCATGGCTTTTGAGGCGATCAGCCGTGGTGCGGCAAACGCTGTCCTGGTTGACGTTGATCGTGCTGCGAACGCTGTACAGAAGCAAAATGCTGTCCGTTTAGGGATGGCGGAACAGTGCCGGATCCTGAATATTGATTGGCAGCTTGCTTTGCGGCAATTTGCTGCTACGGGGGACCGATTTGATCTTGTTTTCCTTGATCCACCCTACAAAATGCACGATATGAAGCCTGTGTTGGAGAATCTGCGGCCTGTTCTCAATACTGAAGCCATTATTCTCCTTGAACATGAGGCAAAGACATTCCCATCGACTCCCGATGGATATTACCTGTATGACAGCCGGAAGTACGGTATTGCCGGCGTAAGCTTTTTCCGCTTGAACACCACAGAGGAGGCATGAGAAGTGATGCGTACCTGTGTATTTGCCGGAAGCTTTGATCCTGTGACGGTCGGTCATGTGGATTTGATCCGGCGTGCAGCAAAGCTTTGTGACAGATTGCTTGTGACAGTCATGTATAATCCGAACAAGAAAGGCATATTTACTGTTGAACAGCGACTGGACTTCCTGTCACGTGCAACTGCCATGATGGATAACGTCGAGGTTGATGCATGGGACGGCCTGCTGGTGGATTATGTGCGCAAGATGGGTGCTGATTTCGTTTTGCGCGGCATACGCGGCACGGTGGATCTGGAGAATGAAAGAACGCTGGCAGAAGTGAACAGCCGCTTGCTCCCTGGGTTGGAGACTGTATTTTTGCCTGCCAAGCCTGAACTTGGCTGCATCTCTTCATCTATTGTCAGGGAGGCTGCTGCTGTCGGCGCTGATTTTTCGTCATTTGTTCCCGAGTGTATCTATCTGGATGTAAAGCAGCAATTTGATAAGCATAGTAAGGAGCGATGAGCATGGAAGGAAATATCAACAACAGCCAGCGTGATCCCTTTGTGAACCGCAAGGATGCCGATATGCGGCAGCTGCTGACTGCCCTGCAGGAGATGCAGGAGATTGTTGCCAATGCCCAGATGATCTGGGGCACCGGCCGCTGCATGGTCGACAAGAAGATGCTGACAGATCATATCGATCTCATCGCGCGCCTTCTGCCGGATTCTCTTAAGCAGGCAGCAGCAATTGTGCGGGATGAACAGAACATCCGTGAGAGTGCCAGGAAAGAATCGGCGGAACAAATCGCCAAGGCACGAGACGAAGCTCAGAAGACTGTTGATGACGCCGCTAAAGAGGCTGAAAAGACCCGCGCGGCAAGCCAAAAGGCGGCTGAAGAAGCTGCGCGCGCTAACGCCAACGCGATGAATGCCGCAAACGCGCTGAAGGCGCAGGCCGAGAGCGAAGCGACAGCGACGCGTCAAAAGGGACAAAACGCAGCGAATGCCTTGTATGCCCAGGCCCAGCAGGAGGCACAGACGCTGCTTTCCCGTGCCCAGCAGGAAGCTCAGATGATCAAGGCAGATGCTGAAAGCGCTGCGCGTAATGCCGTTTCTGATGAGAATGTCTACCGAATGGCTGTTATGCAGGCCAATGAACTTCGCGAGGACACGGAAAAGGAACTTGCCGCGATGCGTCATCACTATGTCGGTGCGCTGTGTAACATGATGGGAGAGGTAGACGAGTACCTCGTCAGCCTTGTTTCCAGCATTCGAGCAGAGAGGCAGGAGCTGATCAACAAGCGTTGATTGTGAGTTGACTGTTTCTGCTGATCTGTGACGCGGCCATTCTTAGGAGTTTCCTACCGGGTCCGTACTGTTACGTATTCAATATATGTTCCTTCGGAAGTCAATACGAACAAAGCTGCGGCATGTGAGTGCTGCAGCTTTTGTGATGCATCAAACAGGACGATACAGGACAATTCTAATATGGGTGAAGCGATGTGAAAGGATGGTACGTATGCGCAACAGAGTCCGGAGAATATGCATAGCAGCAATTGCAGCGATCCTGACGAACGGATTGGTTGCGTGTTCAAGCGCTTCTGTTACAGAAGCGCGGATTGTTCAGGTGCAGAAAGCGGATGTAAGAGAGATAATCACGCTAAAGGGTACGGTTCGGTACTTGGAGGAATCCGTTGTCCTTGCACACAAGGATGGGAAAGTCAGCCAAATATGCAAAAATGAGGGTGATCGCGTTGCAGCTGATGAGGCCATTATCCGAATCACATCAGACAACACGCTGGCGCTATTAGCAACGTATGCAGCATATTCGGCAAAACATCCGGATACGCCTGGGATTGGGCATGCCAAAGTCAGCTTGGATGCGGTCAGAGCGAAAACGGATCAGACGATACGTCAGATTTTTATTGAAGAAGGTGATATGGTAACTCGTGGGACGCCGATCGCTCGTTTATCCTCAAACCGCCAGGAGATTATCTGTGTCGCGGCAAATGTTGATGCTGAGAAACTGCAGGAAGGTATGTGGGCATGGATTAGGTGCGAGGGTGATAACGTCGGAATTGCGTATATTGAGCGTGTTGAGAATCAAGTATTGACTGAGAATGGGCAAAGCGCCAGTGTGATCAAATTGCTTCCTGATAAGCATATTGCTTGTGACGAGGGACAAGCGGTGGAGGTAGAAGTCTACATATCCGGCAGTGATAATGTAAATGCGATTCCACTGGAGGCAATAACTTCCAGAGGCACCGTCTGGTGGCTCTCCGAGGAAGGCCGTTGTGTTGAAATCGATGCCCGCGTGGTGATGGACAATGGTTCATGGGCGTGGGTTGAATTGCCGGATGAACTGACTGTTGCTGTTGGAGAATTCAAAGAGGGTCAAAGAATCAAGGTGAAAAACAGTGAAACTACGTGATGCCATCCACCTGGCCGGTGCAAGTATGCGCAGCAGCAGCTTTCGTACGTTGCTGGCAGTCCTTGGCCTGGCGGTAGGCGTAGGAGCTGTGATTGCTGTCACTGCCCTGGGAGATGCCGGCGAGGAGCGGGTTGAAACAGAGATCGGAAAGCTTGGAGTCAATAAAGTCTGGATACGCAGCACAACGGACGCACATCCATTGATGCTTGAAGATTCAGATACAGTCATGCAAACCACGTATGCTCCTTCATGTGCCGGCGCTTATACGGCTGCAAAGATTGAGTTTGAGGGAATAATGGCGATGGTGCAGATTGCCGCTTTTGACGAGTTGTTCGAAGAGGTTCTGGCGCCAAAGATTCGAGAAGGGCGTCTATTTAGTACTTTTGATCATCAGCGTGGAAGTATGGTATGCCTGATTGATGAACGCCTCGCTGAACAATTCGGAGGGAATCCGATAGGGCAGAGGATATTCGTGAACTATCGCTGTCTTGAGGTGATCGGGATTATCAAAGGTCTTACGGCGCAATCCATGGCGACAGGCAAAGGCATGCTGATTTTGCCAATGACAACGTATCTTGATACCTTTGATGCTTCGATCGCCGAAATAACCATATCCGTTCCACCCAAGCGCAGTGCAGAAGCGATTGCGGATGTTGCTTTGGACTCCCTTGGCAGAGGAGCGTATTTGCGTGCAGATACGTTGGAAAAAGAGATCAACGCAGCAAGGGAGATTGTTAGGATCTTCGTATCGATTCTGCTTTGTGTTGCTTTTGTCTGTATGATTACCGGCGGTATCGGGATCATGAGTGTTCTCCTTCTGACCATACGCGAAAGACGCAAGGAGATCGGCTTAATGAAAGCGGTCGGTGCGCATGCCAGACAGATTGGCATCATGTTCCTGCTGGAAGCGCTTGGGTATGCGGCGCTTGGCGGTCTGTTGGGAATCGCTGGCGGAATTGCCATGACATTGCTGTTTTCAACTCTGATCGGGTTACATGTTCGAATGAATCCATGGAAAATCGCAGTAACTTTACTTGCAGCCATTCTGCTCGGAGGTTCATTTGGCGTCCTTCCGGCGCTGCATGCATCCAAGTTACAGCCTGTACAAGCGTTACGGGATGAGTGAAGATAATTGTGCGTTTTTCATATGCTTTCTGGTCGACATCACCCCTTATCAAACATTCTGCACAAGGAAAACGGAAAAGATTTGTCAAACCGGTCACTTCACAAGTTGTGAATTTTCGGCTATAATAATGGCAGTTGAAATGAGCGGACAGGTTCCGGCTCATATAGACATACCTTCATTCAGATTTCAGAGGAGGAAACGAATTATGGCAAGCGTATCTCTGCAGCACATTTACAAGGTGTATGCCGGCGGCGTCACCGCTGTCAGCGACTTCAACCTGGACATCAAGGATAAGGAATTCATCGTTCTTGTCGGACCGTCAGGCTGCGGCAAGTCAACGACATTAAGAATGATTGCCGGTCTGGAAGAGATCACCAGCGGTGAACTTTACATTGACGGCAAGCTTGTCAACAATGTTGAGCC
>JAFXFR010000177.1 GCA_017513475.1 Clostridia bacterium | reverse complement strand
GCCTTCGCGCCGGAGTAGGCGGGGATCTTGGTCAGCGGGATGTAGGCGTTCATGGAGGAGATGTTCAGGATGTTGCCGGACTTGCGGGCAACCATGTCCTTGGCGAACACCTGGGTGGGCAGCAGGGTGCCCTGGAAGTTGAGCTTGAAGACAAAGTCGACGCCGTTTGCTTCCAGATCGAAGAAGGTCTTCTGGCCTTCCTTGGCCTCGTGGTGGTACTCATTGTCGGTGGTGGCACGGGGATTGTTGCCGCCGGCGCCGTTCACCAGGATGTCGCAGGGGCCCAGGTCCGCCAGCACCTGCTGATGCACGGCTTCCAGCGCTTCGGGATCCAGGACATTCGCCTTGTAGCCTTCGCAGATGAAGCCTTCGGCCTTCAGCTCGTCAGCCAGCTTCTTCACGGCGTCCTCATTCAGGTCCAGGGCAGCGACCTTCGCGCCAGCCTGAGCATAGGTACGGGCCATATCGCCGCACAGCACGCCGCCGGCGCCGGTCACGACGACGACCTTGCCGGTAAAATCAACATTCAGAGGTAGATTCATCATAGGGATACCTTCCTTTCTGAAATGAGTGTTCGGTTTGCTCATTCTGCAACCCTGGACACATCGTCCACGGTCTTGATAGCTTCCATGGCCTCCTCCAGGGTGTGGCCGCCGGCGATGTAAGCCTTACGGGCAGCATTGACAGCCTGGATTTCCTTCATACGGGCACCAGTGAGCTTGTAGCCCTTCATGGCCCACAGGGTTGCCACCCAGGCAATCATGGGGATAACGCAGAACATGACGATGATGGCAAGCTTGATGCCGCCGGAGTAGGGGGTAGCGTCGGTGGGCAGGTCAGGCAGGCCGGCGCAGACGAAGAAGATACCGGCCACCAGGGTCTGTGCCAGGGAGGACACCAGCTTGTCGATCAGGGAGAACAGGGTGCCCATAATGCCGGGGATATACTTACCAGAGCGGTACAGCTCGTAGTCAGAGCAATCCGCAACCATGGGGATGGGCATGTCAGCAGTAGAGTAGTAAGCGCCATAGCCGATGCCAAAGAGGATGATGAACAGGATGGTGTACAGGTTGATGGCGCCGCCGCCATTAAAGGGGAAGGCCAGGCTCATGGAAGTGCCCGGCTGAGCCAGGATGAGCAGCGCCAGCACGCCCACATAGCTGATCAGCGCGATGGAGACGTAGCGCACGAGGGAGGCCTTCTGGCCCAGCTTCTGGCTGGTACGCATGGACAGCAGGAAGAAGGGCGCGGAGAAGACGTAGCCCAGCACCATCATGGGCAGGTACAGAGAATTGTAGTTGCCCATCATGATGCCATACAGGGCCAGGAGCACGGTGGTATTGGTGGCGATGGCCAGGGCCAGCTTGCAGCCGGCGCCGGCAACCATCAGGCGCTGCATGGGCTTGTTGCCCTTGATAATCTCCCAGTACTCGGAGAGCTTGGTCTGCTCAGCAGCCTCGCCGCCCATGCCATAGTACTCGGGACGATCCTTCCCGGCAATACCGATGATGGCCAGGATGGTCAGCAGCACGGAAACGCCAATACCGATGGGGGTAATCACCCGGTACAGCGCCGGATTGGCATAGCCAGAGGAGATCAGGGTGCCGGCGGCATCCTTGACGTCAAACATACCCTTGAACATGGGGATCAGCGCCTGCATCACGCCCATGCCCAGCATAGAGGCGATGGTGTTGAAGATGGTGAACATCGGGCGCTGCTTGGGATCGTTGGTCAGAACGGTCTGGCCCGCGCGGGTGACAGAGGTCTGGAAGGTGTAGCCGATAACCCAGATGAAGTAAATCACCACGAAGCCAACGTAGCGAGCCCACATCATGTTTTCAGGCACCAGGGGCAGCAGCACATACAGCGCAATGACGCTCAGCGCCATAATCGCACTGCCGATGATCATGAAGGGACGGAACTTACCGATCCTGGTGGAAGTACGGTCCATCAACGCGCCGATAATGGGGTCGGTGATGGCGTCGGCCACACGCATAACGGTGACCATGATGGAAGCGAAGGCGCCCAGCATCAGCACGCTGGAGCCGAACTGCGCCACATAGGACAGGATCAGCACGAAATACACATTGGTCGCACCGTTGTTCATGGGGAACAACGCCAGCTGATAAAGCTTTGCGCGATTCACACCGTCATTGGGCTTTGCCACATTAGACATGGAAGATTTCCTCCTTTGTTATTCTTTATCACCCGTCTGCACACACGCAGGCTTGATTACACCCAGTTGGACTTCTGCGGATTCTTCTTCTTGGGCAGGATGTACTTCTCAGGCAGCTTCTCCACCCTGGTGAAGGTGGCGGTATCCTTCAGGCGGCCGCAGACAGCCTCGACCTTCAGCACGTCCTCCATCGGCACCTTGAAGGTGAAGATGTGGTCGTCGCTCTTCTTGGTGGCGAAGGTCTTGCCGTTGACGATCAGGGTCACTTCCTTCTCGGTGGAGTACACCTTGATCTTCGTCACCTTGTCGGCGCGCTCTGCGTAGCGCTTGGAGCAGATATGCACGAACTGCTCCTTGGCCCAGTATGCCTTGTACAGGTAGAAGGAATCCTTCTTCACCTTGCGGTCGAAGGTGATCAGGCCCTTGTGGTTCATGCCGGGCTCGCCGCCCTGATCGCGGGCGTCCGCCGCGAAATCGAACATGTTCCACACATGGGTGGACCACATGTAGGGATGACGCTTGAAGCACTTGACCATGAACTCATGGTACTTGGCCTGATACTCCTCGGTGTGGTCGTTGCGGCGGGGATGGGAGGAATGCAGGTTGGGCATGCCCTCCGCGCCGTACTCGGAATAACCAAGGGGCGTCTTGGGGTAGCACAGGTGGAAGAAGCTGATCCACAGGTCATTGAGGAAGAGGCCCGGCACGTACCAGCCCAGGTACAGGTTCCAGCTGACCACGTCGGTGATGTGGGCCACGGGGTTGAAGGGGCCGCACATGGCGTAGCATGCCAGGGTGGTGAAGCGGCTGGGATCGGTCTCGTGGATCAGATCGTTCAGGAAGTGATGGTTGTCCAGCATGTCCTTCTTCTGCTTGGTGGAGATGGTGATCTCATTGGACACGCCCCAGCAGACGATGCAGGCGTGGTTGTAATTCTGCTCGATGAGTTCCTTCATCTGGGAGATGGTGTTCTCACGGCCGTTCGGCATATGCTCGGAGATGTAGGGGATCTCCGCCCAGACGACCATGCCGTACTGATCGCACAGATCGTAGAAGTACTGATCGTGCTGATAGTGGGCCAGACGGACGGTGTTGCAGCCCATTTCGGCAATGAGCTTCATGTCCTCATCATGGTGCTCCTTGGTGATGGCGTTGCCCAGGCCCTTGCGATCCTGATGACGGGAGACGCCGTGGAGCGGATAGGGCTTGTCGTTGAGGACGAAGCCGATCTTGGGATCCACGCGGAAGGAACGCACGCCGAAGGGGATATCCAGCGCGTCGGTGACAACGCCGTCCACCACAACCTCCGCATGGCAGGTGTAGAGATAAGGATCCTCCACGCCGTGCCAGCGGTGGGCCTGCGCGATCTCGATGGTGCAGTCAGTGCCCTCGCCGGTACCCACAGCATTGCCCTTGCGGTTCTTCAGGGTGATGACGACGTCGCCCGCCGTCACGCGGCTCTGCACGCGGACCTTGGCGCTCTTGCCCTCGGGGTTAGCCGTCACGCGGATACCGGAGGAGCCCAGATAATCCAGCACGAAGTGGGCCTTGTTGACCACCAGCAGACGCACGCCGCGGTAGATGCCGCCGTAGAAGGTGAAGTCTGCCTTCTGGGGGTATACCTTGTCGTTGACGGAGTTGTCCGCGGTGACGACGAGGGTGTTCTCCTCCTGCAGCAGAGAGGTGATCTCCGCGCGGAAGGTGGAATAACCGCCGTCATGCTCGGCAACCGCCTGACCGTTCACTTCCACCTTGGCAGAAGAATTGACGCCGTCAAACTCGATCCAGACCTCCTGGGTCTCGGGGTCAAAGGCAGGCTGGGCGAACGCGGTCTCGTAACGGCAGGCGCCGCGCTTGTAGTCATTGCCGCCATCCTGGCCGTCAATATTGTTCCAGGTATGGGGGATGCTGACAGGCACAGTCTGGCCGTCCAGGCCGGTAAACTGCCAGCCCTGCAGCAGGTCGATCTTCTGGCGCATGGTACTCCTCCTTGGCAAACTTTTCTTTACTGGTCGGTTTTAATACACAAAAGGACAAATTCATTCACTGTGTAATGTACCACATTTCGGCGAGAAAAGAAAGGGGTAATCCCTTAAAAAGCCGCTCCGGGGCGCGAAAAAGCATCCTGCGCTCGTTTGCGTCAGATTTCTGTCGCGAATGCACTTTTGACGGGAAAATACATAAATAAATGCTCCGTCCCTGTTCAGGACGGAGCATATCGGGCCGGTATCAGGCCTCGGGCTTGCGCAGGTAGATGGCAACCTCGCCCACAATGAAGGCCGCAATCATCAGACCGCAGAAGATCAGGTAGTTGGGATCGAAGGCCTGCTCATCGATCTGCATGAACACGTCAGCCACGTGCCAGTAGGCAGCGCGCTTGCCGAAGCCGATGAAGAACGCGCAGAAGGCCAGGCCGGGCACGGCGGTCACAGCCAGGGAGGCCAGGCCGTGCAGCTTACAGAGCATCAGCACCACAGCAACCGCCACCACAGCCATCAGGCCGTAGGCGATCACGGGATTGTAATAGTCATAATTCATCTGGCCGAAGCGACCGCCCAGCACCTGGAACAGCACGCCCGCAGCGCAGGACAGAAGGCCCGACAGCAGGATCACGATCGAGCTGGCATTGAACTTTTTGGACATGTGAAATGCTCCCCTCTATCTTGTAGTCAGGAAAACTCCAACAAAGCCTTGTCCCGGAGACAAAGCTGGTAATGGTACGCAAAAAACCATGCTGCCGCTGCAGCATGACAGATTGACCCGCAGTGCCGCAGAAGAACCGCATTTCTCCTGCATGTGCTGCTGTCTTTCCGTTTTCCGCTGCATTCATTATGACACACTTGCCCCTGCGATGCAACCATTTTTCTGCGCCGGCTGCGGCAAATCGCGACAACAAGCAACGCATTCACGTATTTATTTTGTCGCGATTAAATCTTTTCCATCACTCACGTCTCACTTTTATCGTAGAAAGTGTTTTTGTTATGTCGCGACACTGTTTGAATGGTGCACGACAAATACCTTTCCTTTCCTCGTGGATTCAGATAAAATAAGCATAACATGCACTGCATGGCCTATGATTGCCCTTTTTGGACAATTTCCGGTCTGCCGCGCACGCTGTCCGGTCACCGCATGGGCCGGCGCAGCATCGATCAAAACACCATCCGGAAAGGAGAATATATCAGATGAAGGTTTCCCAGCTCAGAACACTCAAAAAAGTGCTCCTGAATATCATGTGTGTGCTGTGCGTGCTGGTGTACACCGGCAGCACCATCGCCGCCGCCAATTCCGGCGAGGTTCATAAGTTCTTCGGCACCTCCCCCACCAAGGTCGTCATGAAGGACGGCGCTGTGGACGAGGGCTACACCCGTTACTACACCAGCGAATATTCCTCCGTTGAGGAGCTGAAGGCGGCCGGCAACGCGCTGGTCCGCGAGGTCGAGGGCGAAGGTATCGTTCTGCTGAAGAACGAGGGCAACGTTCTGCCCCTGGCCGCCGGCTCCAAGGTGAGCCTGGTCGGTCTGACCGCCCTGGATCCCGTCTACGGCGGCACCGGTTCCGGCGCTGTGGACGCGTCCGACGCGCCCAACTATGTGGACGTGCTGACCGCTATGGGCTACGAACTGGTCAATCAGCCCCTGATCACCTACTACACCGAGACCGACAAGCGCACCCACACCGACATGATGGAGCCCAAGTGGTCCAAGATCAAGCGCGAGTCCAAGAATGAGGACGGCGATATGACTCTGGGCAACGGCGAGCACGTTGTGTTCGTGATCGGCCGTACCGGCGGCGAGGGCGACGACATGACCAAGGAGATCGAAGGCTCCTGGGAAGGCGATTACCTCACCCTGAACGAGAACGAGCGCGACACCCTGATGGGCCTGGCCGAAATGAAGGCTGACGGCGAGATCGCTTCCATCACCGTCATCATCAACAGCGCCAACCCCATCTCCGTCGGCTTCCTGAACGATCCCGCTTACGGCGTTGACGCCGCGCTGTGGGTCGGCTCCGTCGGCCAGACCGGCCTGTGGGCCGTGGGCGATGTGCTCGTGGGCAACATCAACCCCTCCGGCTCTCTGCCCGACACCTGGTGGGTGGACAACCAGCTCAACCCCGTGCAGAACAACTTCGGCTCCTACACCTATGAAGGCGCCGCCGCCTACGGCCTGGGCAACCGCTACGATCAGTACGTTGTATACCAGGAAGGCATCTATCTGGGCTACAAGTACACCGAAACCCGATACGAAGACGTGGTGCTGGGCATCCCCAACGCGGGCAACTATGTGTACAATAACGTGGTTGCTTATCCCTTCGGTTACAGCGGCAGCTACACCACCTTTGAAATGTCCGATCTGACCGTCACCAAGGAAGAGAAGACCACCAAGGAAGTGGTGGCCATCGCTTCCCAGGCGGACAAGGACGCCGCCGCCGACCGCACCGAGACCGTCTACACCGTGACCGTGAAGGTCACCAACACCGGCTCCGTGGCCGGCAAGAAGTCCGTGCAGGTCTACGCACAGAAGCCCTACACCGAGTACGACAAGCAGTGGCAGATCGAAAAGGCTGCCGTTGAACTGGCCGGCTACGGCAAGACCAAGCTGCTCCAGCCCGGTGAGAGCGAAATTGTGACCATCACCGTGCCCGAGTACTTCCTCACCTCTTACGATGCCCTGAACACCGGCGTGTTCGTCCTCTCCGAAGGCACCCATTACCTCACCGTTGCCGACAACGCTCACGCTGCGGCCAACAACATCCTGGCCGTCAAGGGCAAGACCACCGCTGACGGCATGACCGCCGACGGCAACACCGCCTTGGTCTATGCCATCGATTACACCTTCGACGCTGAGAAGTACTCCGTCGCTTACGGCACCGGCGCTCCCGTGACCGCCATGTTCGACGAGGCGGACATGAACCGCTACGAAGGCCGCGGCGACAACACCATCGTCTACTACTCCCGTTCCAACTGGGAAGGCACCGTGACCTCCGGCCACGTGAAGCTGACCATGAACGACGCCATCGCCGCTGACGTCATGCTGGACGCCGCCGACGTGGAAGCCATCACCGCCGCCGCCCCCGCCTCCGAGCAGGAAATGCCTGCCATGGGCCAGGCAAACGGCATCCAGCTGATCCACATGATGGATTACGCTTATGACGCTCCCGAATGGGATACCTTCATGGACCAGCTGACTTACGCCGAAATGGCCAAGATCTGTGCAAACGGCCTGCGCATGACCTACAACATCGCCTCCATCGGCAAGCCCCAGACCGTGGATCACAACGGCCCCTCCGGCGTGACCCAGGCCTACTCCATCGGTGACAACGGCTACGCCAAGGTGAACGGCGATCCCAACATGGGCATGAAGGGTACCTGCTTCCCCTGCAACGGCATCGTGGCCGCCACCATGAACGATGAGCTGGTCTACCGCGTTGGTCAGCTGATCGGTGAAGACTGCATGTGGGCTGGCTACGCCGGCCTGTACGGCTCCGGTCTGAACATCCACCGCAGCCCCTACGCCGGCCGCGTGTTTGAGTACTACTCCGAGGACGGCGTTCTGACCGGCCTGATCGACACCTACGAGACGCTGGGCATCGAGGCGAAGGGCGTGTACGTCTACAACAAGCACTTCGTCCTTAACGACCAGGAAAAGAACCGCGCGGGCATCGGCACCTGGTGCAACGAGCAGGCCCTGCGCGAAATCTACCTGCGCGCCTTCGAGCTGCCGATCGTCCACGCTGACGCCAAGTGCGTCATGACCGCCTTCAACCGTCTGGGCGCCATCTGGGCCGGCTCCTACCGCGAGCTGCTGACCGACTGGCTCCGCGGCGAGGCTGGCATGAGCGGCTTTGCTGTAACCGATATGTACGACAATGCCTACATGGTCAAGGTGCATGAGGTGCTGGCCGGCAACGACATCCCCGACAACCTGGTCGGCGAGGATATCAAGGAGTTCAGCGGCTACGAGAACAACCCCGTTGTTGTCAACCGTATGCGCGAGTCCTCCAAGCGCGTGCTGTACACGGTGCTGCACTCCCGCGGCATGGACGGCATCTCCTCCAACTCCGAGGTTGTGGCCGTGACCACCTGGTGGCAGATGACGCTGAACATCCTTCAGTACACCGCCCTGGCCCTTGCCGTGCTCTTCGGCGTGCTGCTGACGCTGGACATCTGCAAGGAAAAGTTCGGCAAGAAAACCGCCTGATTCCCCCGCCATGACGGCTGACAGGTAAAACCCCCGCACACGGTGCAAACGCGCCGTGTGCTTTTTTTGTTTATTCCCGCAATGTTGATCATTTTCCACTTGTCTTATTTGTCCCACTGTGTTATCATATTGTCAATATCTGATGTTATCCTTATACACATGAGAGGAGGCCTCCCATGCTGCGGCTCGCAATCGTGGACGACAATCCGAATGATTCCGCTGCCCTCCGGGCGCTTGTGACAGATTATCTCACAAAGAATAACCACGCCCATATGATCCAGGTGTTCAACGCGCCGCTGGATTTCATCCGTTCCACCGAGAACCATGACATCGTATTCATGGACATCCGCATGGATAAGCTGGACGGCATTGAAGTGGCCCGCATCATGCGCAAGATCAATACAGAGTCCGTGCTGGTATTTGTAACGGCCATGGCGCAGCTGGCCATCAAGGGCTACGAGGTGGATGCGCTGGACTTTATCGTCAAGCCGGCGGATCAGGGCTCCATCAATTATGTGCTGACCAAAGCCCTCGCCCGGCTGGAGAACACCTCCTCCACCATTTTTGCCCTCAAAACCTCCGATGGCATCGTCAGCCTTTCCTCCAATGATATCACCTACGTGGAGGTCTTCGATCACAACCTTGCCTACCATACCACCAGGGGCATCTACGAGGTGCGCGGCCGCCTGTCCGATGTGATCCAGAAGCTGGACCAGAAGCGATTTATCATGTGCAACCGCTCCTTTGTCGTCAATCTGCGGTATGTGTCCAGCGCCTGCAGCGAATACCTGGTGGTGGACGGCAAGAAGATTTACATCTCCAAGTCCCATTCCAAGGAGATCATGAAGCACTTCTCCAACTTCCTGGGAGAAAACCTATGATGACAGATCATTGGATTATCAGCACCGTTGATCACCGCATTTCTTCTGCGCTGATCTTCTTCCTCCTGCTGCTCTTCATTGGCAATAACAGCAAGCGCCCGATGTTCACCATCAGGGCGCTTGTTTCGCTGGCCGTGATGTGCCTGGTCAGCTGGAGCATCCGCACAGTGGTGGATGTGCATCTGGCGGGCGCAGTATCAATCGGCATCGGTTACGGGGTTTATCTGCTGGCCCTGAGCCTTTTGTTCATGGGCGCCTATTGGCTGTGCTATGAAGTCACTTTCCCTGAATTGATCTACCTGGACCTGCTGGCGCTGACCATTTACAAGCTGGCCTGGAATACCTTCAAGGTTTTCGCTGCCGCGGGCAATCTGATGACCAATGCCCCCCATCTGTGGACAAGCTACAGCATCATGGGTTCGCTGGTCTCCTACGTCGTGTATGCGCTGGTCTGTCTGGTGACCTGTGCACTCCATAAACGGATTGTTAAAAAGCTCCCGGATGACGCCTCCCCCAGCGCCATGAGCATCACGCTCTGTGCATTCATGTTCTGCCAGATCGTGCTGGAATTCTGCGGCCGTGTTTTCACTGCGGACCAGTCCGCGCTTTTCCTGTACTATATGTGTGCGCTGCTGTATACGCTCATCACTTACGTGGTCATCCTGGCTATCAGCCAGCTGACCTATTACCGCCGCCATAATGAGGATATGCAGAACTTCATCCGCAACAAGATGCAGTACTATCAGATGAGCCGCGACGGCATTACCTCGCTTCAGATCAAGTGCCACGATCTCAAGCATCAAATTGCCGCCATCCGGACCAAATCGCAGCAGGAGAACTTCAGCAAGTACCTGGACCGTCTGGAGGATTCCATCATTGAGTACGGCACCGTCGTCGAATGCGGAAACGAAACCATCAACGTGGTGCTGACCGAGAAGAATATCCTCTGCACCACCAGCGGGGTGAAATTCTCCTACATCATCGACGGCACCCTCTTTGGCTTCATGACCGAGATGGAGATCTACTCCCTTTTCGGCAACGCGCTGGACAACGCCCTGGAAAGCTGCTCCAAGGTCGCCGATCCGGAAAAGCGCGTTATCTCCCTCAAGGCGCTTGCCCACGGCGATATGGTGGTGCTCCATGTGGAGAACTGCTTTGAACAGGCTCTCACCATGGTGGACGGCATGCCGCAGACCACAAAGACGGGCGTCGGCCACGGGTTTGGTCTGCGCTCCATTCAAAACATTGCGGAGAAGTACGGCGGCGTCGCCTCCGTAGTGGCTGAGGATGGCCTGTTCAAGCTGACAGTGCTGATGAAAGCCCATCCCACACAGGCCTGATTTCGCTTCCGGACGACCATTCATGAACATATATCATTCGTTATTCTATGACAGGATGCACATTCACGACAGAATTCAGACGTGAATGCGCATCCCGCTTTTTTTTCGCCCTTATTCACTACTTTCAAGAAAAACCCTTTGCAATGTGGGAGAAATATGATATAATAACGACAAGTTCGGGGGCGGCTGCGCGCGCTTGTCCCTCGATCAAATAAACACATTAAGTGAGGAGATTGCACATGAAGCGGTTTCTGAGCCTGGCCATCGCCCTGATGATGGTCCTGTCCATGGTTCCCGCGATGGCCGAAGGCGTGGAGTACATTCCTGCTCCCTACACCCTGGCTGAAGGCGAGAACATTTACGACATCTACCTTGAGCCCGTCATCTACACCAATGGCGAAGGCGAGCCCACCATCGGCGTTACCACCGTTGGCGTGCTGAAGGTTGATGGCAAGTACTTCAAGGATGCCAACAACAACCAGCAGCTGGACACCTTCGAAGACTGGCGTCTGCCCGCTAAGGAGCGCGCTGAGGCTCTGGTGCTCACCCTGACCACCGAGCAGAAGGCTGCCTTCATCTTCAACAACCTGTACTGCAACCCCATCGGCAAGACCAAGGCCGACGTCCAGGGCGAAGACGGTAAGGTTGACCCCAAGAAGATCATCACCCACTCCGATGATGCTGCCGCCGTCGGCGGTACCATCCCCGGCGCCCCCAAGGGCATGAACATCTCCGGTTTCTCCCTGCCCTCTGACAACGACATCATCAACCTGGGCCTGCGTCACGCTGTGTACCGCGGCAACATGGGCTATGATGCTGCTGTCGTCGCTATGCTGAACAACGTCGGCAACCAGTACGCTGAGTACGTGGCCGTCGTCAAGGGCGAGACCATGCTGCCCTGGACCCTGATTTCCAACCCCATCAGCTCTGGCCACGTGAACAACATGGCCCTGGCTGCTGCTGTCATGGGTGACGTTGCCAACGGCGGCGACTACTCCATGGTTGCTGAATACGCTGAGATGGACCGCGAGATGTGGGTTGCCCAGGGCATCCGCCAGATGTACGGTCCTCAGATCGACCTGGCCACCGATCCCCGTTGGGCCCGTAACTCCGGCACCTACGGCGAAGTGCCCGAGGTCGTCGTCGGCATCACCACCGCTCTGGTTTCCGGCTACCAGCAGGGCACCGACGGCGTGAAGCTGGAAGGCGTTTCCCTGTCCATCAAGCACTTCCCCGGTGACGGCGCTGCCGAGAACGGCTACGAGTCCCACACCTACCAGGGCCAGTGGCGTATCTACACCACCCCCGGCTCCCTGGAGAAGTACCAGCTGCCCGGCTTCCAGGCCGCTTGCGACGCTGGCGTTTCCTCCATCATGCCCTGCTACTCCCGTGACACTGCGGATCCCCGCTCCGTTGAGCAGTCCTACCGCGGCGTTGTGATCCCCGTGGATCAGGTTGGTTCCGCTTACTCCACCACCATGATGCAGACCCTGCTGACCGAGGCCATGGGCTTCAAGGGCTTCATCAACACCGACTCCGGCATCCTGTCCTCCCAGACCTTCGGCGTCGAGACCCTGACCATGCCTGAGCGTTATGCCAAGCTGATCAACAACGGCGTTGGCGCTATCGGCGCTGGCTTCGAGTACTACTACGTGCTGGAGGCTGTTGAGACCGGTCTGATCACCGAAGAGCAGCTGAACAACGTGGTCGTTTCCCGCCTGTGGCGCGAAATCGATCAGGGCCGTATGGACAACCCCTACACCGATCCCGCCAATGCTGATGCTGTCCGCGCTGCGAACACCACCGGCGCTGCTGCCGACAAGATCTACGAGTCCCAGCTGAAGTCCGTTGTTCTGCTGAAGAACAAGGGCAATGTCCTGCCCCTGAAGGACACCACCAAGAAGGTTTACATCGCTTCCTTCACCGGCAAGGGCGAAGACGAGAAGGTCATCGCTTCCCTGAAGGCTGAGTTCGAAGCCCGTGGCTTCACCGTGGTTGACGACGTTGAAGAAGCCGATATCGCTTACATCGACGTGCAGCCCACCTACAACGGCACCACCGGTTCCAACACCGCTATGGGCGTGATCGACCTGGTCGAAGGCGCTGACGTTCCCGGCGTGTGGACCGCTGCCCTGCGTCGCGACGGCGTGACCCAGGCCACTCAGATCCCCACCGGCGAGACCGTTGAGGTCACCACTCTGGAGGATGTCAAGGACATCGCCAAGATCGCCAAGAAGATGCACGAGAAGGGCGGCGTCGTGATCGCCTCCATCAAGGTCACCCAGCCCTGGATCCTGACCAACCTGGAGCCCCACTGCGACGGCCTGATCGCCAACTTCGGTATCCCCCAGAAGGCTCAGATCGCTGTGATCGCCGGCGAGTACAACCCCACCGGCAAGCTGCCCATCACCATGGTCTCCTGCTACGAAGTCATCGCGACCAACTGGGAGTACCTGGAGGACGGCCGCATCTACGAGATCTGCGTCTCCCCCAACGATGTGCCCGGCTACGACAAGGATCAGTACATTGATCCCGCCATCCTGGAGAATGTTCCCGGCGGTTCTTACGCTTACTGCGACTCCGAGGGCAACTACTACAAGGCTTGGTTCGGCCTGAGCTACTAATCCGCAATCATTACGGCGCGGGTCTGAAGGTTTGACCTTCAGGCCCCGCCCTTTCCGTAATCATATACGGTGAGATGCGCCAGGTGCGGCCAGCGCGAGCCGAAGCAATTCGGTTGGCTGCCCCTGGCGCGTTCTGTTGCATCAGGACGCACGCGCGTGTGCTCCCGCCGGGAACATACGCCCATGTGCCCCATTCTGACAACGAGGTGCTGCATTATGAAGCGTTTCCTTTCCCTGCTCGTGACCCTGCTGCTGGCGTTCTCCTGTGCCCTGGCAGAAGAGGATCCCGTGATTGCCACCGTCAACGGCGAAGAACTGCGCTACAGCGAGTATCTGGCCATTGAGAGCGCCTACCTGTACCAGTATGAATCCGCCGGTGTTGACATGTCCAATCCGCAGAACTACGCTTATGTACAGGATTTGGCGCTGACCTACGCCATCGAGCAGATCCTGGTGCGTCAGGACATGCATGCCCAGGGCTGCTATGACTTCGACGAGGAGACCGAAGCCTGGTTTGCCGAAACCGGCAAGGCCGCCTACAATGCTGCCCTCAAGGACGTCATGGACGCCCTGCGCTCTCCCGATATGTCCGAGGATGAAGTACTGTTCTATGCGCTGGCGTACGCCCAGTCCCTCGGCGTGACCGAGCAGACCTATGTGGACTATTTCCGCGATCAGTATGCCTCCGCCCGCTATCACGATTGGCTGATCCGGGACAACCCTGTGACCGAAGCTGACGTGAAGGCAGCCTATGACGCCCGCGTAGCCGAAAGCCAAGCCCTGTATGCAAACGACATTCCCGGCTTTGAGACTGCCATGACCAACGGCACCGAGGTATGGTACAAGCCCGCCGGTTATCGCAGCGTCCTGCAGATTCTCCTTCCTGCCCAGGGCAGCACCCCCGAGGAGCGTCTTCAGAGCGTTCAGCCCGTGGTAGATGAGATCCAGGGCCGCCTTGCCAGAGGCGAGTCCTTCCTGGATCTCATCGCCGAATACGGCACGGACGCCAACTGCGCCAACGAGGCTTTCCTGTCCGTGGGTTACCAGGTGCACCCCGACTCCGTCGTCTGGGAGGACGCCTTTGTGGCCGCCGTCTTCTCTCCTGAGATGGCACAGCCCGGCTCCGTCAGCGCGCCCTTTGCAAGCACCCTTGGCGTGCACATCCTTTACTATCTGGGCGACTCCCCTGCCGGCCCCGTTGAACTGACGCAAGAGGTGTACGACGCCCTGTATTACACGCTGTACACCGAGCGCTACTCCGAAGCCCAGGCGCAGCGCATCACCGAGCTGGCGAACGCCGCCGAGATTGTCATCTACTGATATCCGCAAGACCTCTCCCGCATGGGAGAGGCCTTTTTGTTGATATCAAAAAAGCCCTGCAGCTTCATTCTGCAAGGCTTTGTGCGGAGAGTTAGGGATTCGAACCCCAGGTGAGTTTCCCCACACAGCATTTCGAGTGCTGCACCTTCGACCACTCGGACAACTCTCCAGGGCAACTCAGATATTATAGCACAATCCGCCGGTTTTGACAAGTAGGAAATCCGCTGGTTTCCGTACTTCCCGCGTTCCGTTAGTACAGCGGAAATACAGCCCGGCGATTGACTTTCACGCCGCGGATATGCTACAATTTTCACATGCTCAAGGCTGAGCAAACGTAAATTTTGATGGAGATTGAACGATGAACGCTGTTTTCGCGCTGGTGCTACTGGCTGTACTGATTAGCCTGCTGGTACGACTTATTATGTCGTCCACCGCTGAAAGTCAAGCTATGCGCTGCCAGCATGAGGTGTGCTGACCCGGGCCAATTGTCTGCCCCGGTCCGCCATGCGTTCAGGCATTGCCCGCAGGTCTGACTTTCAGGCTTGCGGGCATTCTTTATCCTCTGATCAAGATGAACCACAGGAGGTCATCCCATGCAATACACCGGCGCGAAGATCCTGATGGAGTGCCTGCTCGAGCAGCACGTCGATACCATCTTCGGCTACCCCGGCGGCACGATCCTCAACGTGTATGACGAGCTGTACAACTACGAGCACGAGGGCAAGATCAAGCACATCCTGACCGCCCACGAGCAGGGCGCCTGCCACGCGGCAGACGGTTATGCCCGCTCCACCGGCAAGGTCGGCGTTTGCTTCGCCACCTCCGGCCCCGGCTGCACCAACCTGGTCACCGGCATCGCCACTGCCTATATGGATTCCTCCCCCATCGTGTGCATCACCTGCAACGTGGGTACAAGCCTGCTGGGCAAGGATTCCTTCCAGGAGGTGGACATCACCGGCATCACGATGCCCATCACCAAGTGCAACTACCTGGTGCGCGACGTGAACAAGCTGGCAGACACCATCCGTGAAGCCTTCGCCATCGCCCGCAGCGGCCGTCCCGGCCCCGTGCTGCTGGACATCCCCAAGAACGTCACCGCCGAGCTTGCCGATTATGAGCCCCTGCGCCGTTCTCACCACGCAGCCAACGGCCATCTGGCCCAGCTGATGGCCCGATCCTCCCAGAACTTCAAGGCGCCCGAACCCGATCACGCCGACATCGAAAAGCTGGTCGAGATGATCGCCCAGAGCAAAAAGCCGATGATCATCTGCGGCGGCGGTGTGGTTCGCGCAAGAGCCCACGAGGAGATCTGCAAGCTGGTCAACCTGATCGACTCCCCTGCCGCGGTGACCCTGATGGGCGCCGGCGGTCTGCAGGGCCGCGACAAGCACGTTACCGGCATGATCGGCATGCACGGCTCGGAAGCCTCCAACATGGCGGTGGACGCCTGCGATCTGCTGATCGCCCTGGGCTGCCGCTTCTCCGACCGCGTGGCCCTGAAGCCTTCTACCTTCGCGCAGAACGCAAAGATCGTGCAGATCGACATCGACCGCTCGGAAATCAACAAGAACGTGCAGACCGACCACCACATCATCGGCGACTGCAAGCGGGTGCTGGAGCTGCTGCTGGAACGCGTCCAGCCGGCGAAGCACGACGAATGGATGAAGTACGTCTTCTCCTTCAAGACCGAGACGGAGTACGACGAAGCCACCGATCACCTCACCCCCCAGCAGGTGCTGAGCAGTATCGCGCGCATCTGCCCCCAGGACACCATCGTCTCCACGGACGTGGGCCAGCATCAGATGTGGGCGATCCAGCATTTCCACTTCGATTATCCCGGCCAGCTGCTGACCAGCGGCGGCTTCGGCACGATGGGCTTCGGTCTGGGCGCAGCCATCGGCGCACAGGTGAGCCACCCGGACAAGTGCGTATTGCACGTCACCGGCGACGGCGGCTTCCGCATGAACTGCAACGAGCTCGCCACCGAAAGCTACTACAAGCTGCCCATCATCAACGTGGTGTTCAACAACGGCACCCTGGGTATGGTCCGCCAGTGGCAGACGCTGATCTATGACAAACGTTTCGCCTCCACCACCCTGGACCGCGCGCCCGACTTCGTCAAGCTGGCCGAAGCCTACGGCCTGACCGGCAAGCGTGTCACCACCGTTGAGGAGCTGGAGGAAGCCCTCCACGAAGCCCTCACCTGCGGGCACGGCTACATCATCGACTGCGTCATCAACATCGACGAGAAGGTTCGTCCGATGGTCGGCGGCGGCAGCCACATCACCGATTTCATGCTCAATTCCTAAGAAAGGAGGCTGTCCCCTTTGACAAATCCCGAACGCAAGACCCTGGCCGTCCTGGTAGACAATGAGGCCGGCGTCCTTTCCCGGGTGGCGCGGCTGTTCTCCGGCAAGGGCTACAACATCGAGTCCCTGGCCGTGGGTACGACGGACGATCCGAAGATCTCCCGCATCACCATCGAGATCCTCGCGGACGAAAACCAGACCCGCCTGATCGCATCCCAGCTGCGCAAGCTCATCTGCGTGCACAGCGTCAAGACGCTCGTTCCCGAGCACGCCATCCGCCGCGAGCTGGTGCTCATCAAGGTCAAGGCCGATTCGGCTGTGATCCGCAATGAGGTCATCCAGATCGCCAACATCTTCCGCGCGTCCATCATCGACGTGTCGGTCGCATCCCTGACCCTTGCTGTCATCGGCGATGAAAGCAAGGCTGAAGCCATCCAGAACCTCCTCAAGGAGTTTGGAATTCTCGAGCTCGTCCGCACCGGCATGGTTGCCCTCGAGCGCGGACAGTTCACCATTGACGAACAGACAAAAATGAAGGGAGAATACGACTATGGCAAAAATGTATTACGAGAAGGACTGTGATCTGGGCAAGCTGGACGGCAAGGTGATCGGCATCGTCGGTTACGGCTCTCAGGGCCACGCCCACGCGCTGAATCTGCGTGACAGCGGCTGCAACGTCATCATCGGCCTGCGCAAGGGCGGCAAGTCCTGGCCCGTGGCGGAGAAGGACGGCTTCGAGGTCATGACCGTTCCGGAGCTGACCAAGAAGGCTGACATCATCATGATCCTCATCAACGACGAGAAGCAGGCTGACATGTTCAACCAGGACATCCTGCCCTACCTGACCGAAGGCAAGGCCATCGCCTTCGCCCACGGCTTCAACATCCGCTACAAGCTGATCGCGCCTCCCGCAGGCGTGGACGTGTTCATGGCTGCCCCCAAGGGCCCCGGCCACACCGTCCGCAGCCAGTACGTCGCCGGCAAGGGCGTGCCCTGCCTGGTCGCCGTTGAGCAGGATGCCACCGGCAAGGCCTGGGACATCGCGCTGGCTTACATCGCCGGTATCGGCGGCGCCCGCGCGGGCATCATGCAGACCACGATGAACGAAGAGACTGAGACCGACCTCTTCGGCGAGCAGGCCGTGCTGTGCGGCGGCGTGGTGGAGCTGATGCGCTGCGGCTTCGAGACTCTGGTCGAGGCCGGCTACCAGCCCGAGAACGCCTACTTCGAGTGCATCCACGAGATGAAGCTGATCATCGACCTGATCAACAAGGGCGGCGTCGCTGCGATGAACTACTCCATCTCCGACACCGCTGAGTACGGCGAGTACGTCTCTGGCCCCCGCGTGATCCCCTACGAGCAGACCAAGGCCAACATGAAGGCTGTGCTGAACGACATCCAGGACGGCACCTTCGCCGGCAAGTGGATCAGCGAAAACAAGACCGGCCGCTGCTACTTCAACAGCCGCCGCGCCATTCTGGCCAAGCACGAGATGGAAGTTGTCGGCGAACAGCTGCGCTCCCAGATGCTGTGGAAGAACGACAACAACCTGGACAACGCCTCCAACTAAGGCACAAAAAATGGGTTAAGGGCCGATTGGCCCTTACGGGGGATGGAAGAGGCCGCGGAGGCCCCTCCCCGCCGGAGGCCAATGCTCCATGACGCCTTTGAACGATCTCCGATCGTTCAAACAGTCCGCACAGGCAAGAAAGGGCATGTCAACAAAACAGACATACTTCTTGCCCCCTCCATCACCTTTCCCATCAAAGCAGGACAGCTCATCCTGTCCTGCCTTTCACCACCGCACCGCGGGCATGACCGCAGTGCCGTGTCACGCACAATTCACCTTCCACAGGAGGTTATCGTTATGAATTCCAACAATGTGAAGATCGGCGTTGAGCGCGCCCCGAACCGTTCCCTGCTGTACGCGCTGGGCTACACCGACGAAGAGATCCGCAAGCCGCTGATCGGCGTGGTATCCTCCTACAACGAGATCGTCCCCGGCCACATGAATCTGGACAAGATCACCGAGGCCGTGAAGGCCGGCGTCCGTGCGGCGGGCGGCACCCCCATCATGTTCCCCGCCATCGCGGTGTGCGACGGCATCGCCATGGGCCATGTGGGCATGAAGTACTCGCTCGTCACCCGCGACCTGATCGCCGATTCCACCGAGGCCATGGCCATCGCCCACCAGTTTGACGGTCTGGTCATGGTGCCCAACTGCGACAAGAACGTCCCCGGATTGCTGATGGCTGCGGCCCGTCTGAACATCCCCACCATTTTCTGCTCCGGCGGCCCGATGCTGGCCGGCCACCTGAACGATGGCCGCCGCACCTGCCTGAGCCACATGTTTGAGGCCGTGGGCGCCTACAAAGCCGGCATGCTGGATGAGGACGGCGTGCGCAACTACGAGGAGAACGCCTGCCCCTCCTGCGGCAGCTGCTCCGGCATGTACACCGCCAACTCCATGAACTGCCTGTGCGAAGCGCTGGGCATGGCGCTCCCGGGCAACGGCACGATCCCCGCGCCGCTTTCCGCCCGCATCCGTCTGGCGAAGCATGCCGGCATGCAGATCATGGAGCTGGTGGAGAAGAACATCCGCCCCCGCGATATCATGACCCCCGCCGCCTTCAACAACGCCGAGACCGTCGATATGGCCCTGGGCTGCTCCACCAACACGATGCTGCACCTGCCCGCTATCGCCCATGAGGCCGGCGTAACCATCGACCTAGATCACGCCAACGCCATCTCCGCCAACACCCCGAACCTCTGTCACCTGGCTCCCGCCGGTGACACCTTCATGGAGGATCTGGACCGCGCCGGCGGCGTATCTGCGGTGATGAAGGAACTGACCAAGAAAGATCTGCTGGACACCTCCGTCCTGACTGTCACCGGCAAGACCATGGCGGAAAATCTGGAGAAGGTCGTCAACCGCGACCCCAGCATCATCCGCCCCATCGAAAGCCCCTACTCCCAGAGCGGCGGTATCGCCGTGCTGAAGGGCAACCTCGCCAAGGACGGCTGCGTGGTCAAGCAGAGCGCCGTTGCTCCCGAGATGATGAAGCACGAAGGCCCTGCCCGCGTGTTTGACTCCGAAGAGGACGCTATCGCCGCCATCTACGCCCGCAAGATCGTCCCCGGCGACGTGGTGGTCATCCGCTACGAGGGCCCCAAGGGCGGCCCCGGCATGCGAGAGATGCTCAACCCCACCTCCGCCATTTGCGGCATGGGCCTGGGCGAATCCGTCGCCCTGCTGACCGACGGGCGCTTCTCCGGCGCGACCCGCGGCGCATCCATCGGCCATGTGAGCCCCGAAGCCGCTGCGGGCGGCCTGATCGCCCTGGTGGAAGAGGGCGACCTGATCGCCATCGATATCCCCAATTGCTCCATTGAGCTGAAGGTATCCGACGAGGTGCTGGCCGAGCGCCAGAAGGCGTGGGTCTGCCCCGAGTCCAAGGTCAAGACCGGCTATCTGGCCCGTTATGCCAAGCTGGTTTCTTCCGCCGACAAGGGCGCGATCCTCTCCTGACCGCACATGAACGAACGCTTGGAGGACGCTCTATGAACCTGCAGGGTCTGAAGATCAATTTTCTGGGCGACAGCATCACCGAGGGCCACGGCTGCACCTGCGACGAGGCCAAATTCACCAGCCTGATCGCGACAAAATACGGTGCAGTCACCCGCTGCTACGGCATCGGCGGTACCCGGCTCGCCCGGCAGACAGCGCCCTCCGAGAATCCCCGCCATGACCTGGACTTCCCCTCCCGGGTGGCAGAGATGGATCCGGATGCTGACCTGATCGTCGTCTTCGGCGGCACGAACGATTTCGGCCACGGTGATGCTCCCTTTGGCGCATCGGAAGATCGCACGGCAGATACCTTCTGCGGCGCGTTGCACGAGCTGTACACTTCCCTGCTGAAGAAGTACCCCGAGGCCGTTATCATGGTCATGACGCCCCTGCACCGCGCCAGTGAGTGCGAACCCAACATGCACGGCAAGGTCCTCGCGGATTATGTGAGCGCGATCCGCGCTGCAGCGGAGTACTACTCCCTGCCGGTGCTGGATCTGTGGGCCGTGAGCGGCATCCAGCCCGCTGTTCCCGTCATGAAGGACAAGTATATGCCTGATGGGCTGCATCCCAATGACGCAGGCCATGTGATCCTGACGGGCAAGATCGTCAAGTTTATCGAAAATCTCTAATGAGGAGCATGCGATATGAGCCAGATCAAGATTTTTGACACCACGCTGCGTGACGGCGAGCAGTCCCCCGGCTGTTCGATGAACCTGAAGGAAAAGATCAAGGTGGCGCGCTGCCTAGAGCGGCTGAAGGTTGACGTGATCGAGGCTGGCTTTGCCATCGCCTCTCCGGGCGACTTTGAGTCCGTCCAGACCATCGCCCGTACGGTGAAGGACTGCTCCGTGGCCTCGCTGGCCCGCGCGACGGTCAAGGACATCGACGTGGCCTGGGAAGCTGTCAAGGACGCTGCCGACCCCCGCATCCACCTGTTCATCGCCACCAGCCCCCTCCACATGGAGTACAAGCTGAAGATGACCCCCGAGCAGGTACTGGAGCGCACCGCCGCCATGGTCGCCCATGCGAAGAAGTACACCTCCAACATTGAATTCTCCTGCGAGGACGCGACTCGTTCTGACGTGGACTTCCTGATCAAGGTGGTCGATCTGGCCATCAAGAACGGCGCGACGGTCATCAACATCCCCGACACCACCGGCTATACCACCCCCGATGAGATGCGCGCGATGATCGAAGCGATCCGTTACGGCGTGCCGGATTCCGACAAGGTGGAGTTCTCCGTCCACTGCCACAACGACCTGGGCATGGCCACCGCCAATGCTCTGGCAGGCGTCCTGGGCGGCGCACGGCAGATCGAGTGCACCATCAACGGTTTGGGCGAGCGCGCCGGCAACACCTCCCTGGAGGAGGTCGTCATGGCGATGCATACCCGCCCGGACATCTTTACCGAGCACGACTGCCGCATCGATACCACGCAGATCTTCCGCGCCTCCAAGACCGTGTACAACATCATCGGCCAGAGCGCGCCGCTGAACAAACCCATCGTCGGCGTGAACGCCTTCCGCCACGAGAGCGGCATCCACCAGCATGGCGTGCTTGCCAACAAGAAGACCTACGAGATCCTCACCCCCGAAAGCGTGGGCGTGGTGATCGACAACATCGTCCTGGGTAAGCATTCCGGCAAGCACGCCCTGGCTGCCCGCCTGCAGGAGATGGGCTATCACCTGGACGACGTGGAGCTCCAGCGCTGCTTTGAGGAGTTCAAGGTCCTCTGCGACAAGAAAAAGTCCGTTACCAATGACGACCTGGTCGCCATCGTCACCCACCAGACTGCTGCCTCCGATACGGAAGAGGTGGACGGCTATAAGCTGGAGTGGTTTGCGGTGCACACCTCCAACATGACCACCTCCACCTCCGTGGTGCGGCTGAGCCTGGACGGGCAGATCTTCGAGGAAGCCTGCTCCGGCGACGGCCCGGTGGACGCCGCCTTCGAGGCCATCAACCGCATCGTGCGCCCGGTGGAGCACTCCTTCGATGTGTACCGAATCTCCGGTATTTCCCCCGGCAAGGATACCATGGGCGAGGTCACCGTCAAGCTCACCTGCGACGACCGCACCTTCACCGGCGTGGGCCTACACACCAACATTGTGGAAGCCTCCGTCCGCGCCTATCTGCGGGCTATGAACAAGCTGCGCGCCTATGCCGCCAAACGGCAGCGCACCAATCCGTCCTGCTGACACAGGCACCTCCCGCTTCAATCGGAAGAACAGCCACCAAGAAAGAAGGTTTTATTTATGGGCATGACCATGACGCAGAAGATCCTCGCCGCCCATGCGGGTCTGGAATCCGTGAAGGCCGGCGACCTGATCGAGGCCAAGCTGGATCTGGTGCTGGGCAACGACGTGACCACCCCAGTGGCCGTCGACGTGTTCGACAAGGCCGGCTTTGACCGCGTATTCGACAAGAACAAGATCGCCATCGTGCTGGATCACTATACCCCCTGCAAGGACATCAAGTCCGCCCAGTTGTGCAAGACCGCCCGCGATTTCGCCAAGCGGTTTGACATCAAGCACTTCTACGATGTGGGCCAGGTCGGTATTGAGCACGCGCTGCTGCCGGAAAAGGGCATCGTCGCCCCCGGCGAGGTCATCATCGGCGCGGATAGCCATACCTGCACCTACGGCGCACTGGGTGCGTTCTCCACGGGCGTGGGCTCCACCGATATGGCCGCCGGTATGGCTGCGGGCGAGAACTGGTTCAAGGTGCCCAGCGCCATCAAGGTGGTGCTGACCGGAAAGATGGGCAAGTGGGTGTCCGGCAAGGACGTCATCCTCCACCTGATCGGCCTGATCGGCGTGGACGGCGCACTGTACAAGTCCATCGAGTTCACCGGCGAGGGCGTGTGGGAGCTGTCCATGGACGACCGCTTCACCATCGCCAACATGGCCATCGAGGCTGGCGGCAAGAACGGTATCTTCCCCGTGGACGAAAAGACCATTGAGTACGTTTCCCGCCGCGTTGACCGCGAGTGGAGCGCCTTTGAGGCTGACGAGGATGCAGAGTACGATCAGGTGGTGGAAATCAACCTGAGCGAGCTGAAGCCCACCGTGTCCCTGCCCCACCTGCCCTCCAACACCAAGACCGTGGATCAGGTTGCGGGCCTGCCCATTGACCAGGTGGTCATCGGCTCCTGCACCAACGGCCGCATCTCCGATATGCGCATTGCGGCAGAAATCCTCAAGGGCCGCAAGGTCGCGGACGGCGTGCGCTGCATCGTCATCCCCGCCACCCAGGACATCTACATGGAATGCATCAAGCAGGGCTATACGCAGATCTTTATCGAGGCCGGCTGCGCGGTCAGCACGCCCACCTGCGGTCCCTGTCTGGGCGGCCATATGGGCTGCATGTGCGAAGGCGAGCGCGCCGTCGCCACCACCAACCGCAACTTCGTGGGCCGCATGGGCCATGTGAAGAGCGAGGTCATCCTGGCCTCCCCCGCCGTGGCTGCTGCATCCGCTGTCAAGGGCTGCGTCGCCTGCCCCTGCGAACTTGATTAAGGAGGTATCGCTATGGTTTCCGGCAAGGTATTCAAGTACGGTGACAACGTCGATACCGACGTGATCATCCCTGCGCGCTATCTGAACGCGCCCTCCCCCGAAGAGCTGGCCAAGCACTGCATGGAGGACATTGACGCCTCCTTCGCCACCACGGTCAAGCCCGGCGACATCATGGTCGGCGGCGCGAATTTCGGCTGCGGCTCCTCCCGTGAGCATGCACCCATTTCGATCCGTGCCTGCGGCGTGCGCTGCGTCATCGCTGCCAGCTTTGCCCGTATTTTCTACCGCAACGCCATCAATATCGGCTTCCCGATCCTGGAGTGCCCCGAGGCTGCCGCCGCCATCCAGAACGGCGATACGGTTTCCGTGGACTTCGCCACCGGCAAGATCGTCGACGAAACCACCGGCGAGACCTTCCAGGCAGTGGCGCTGCCCCCCTTCATCGAGAAGATCGTGGAACACAATGGTCTGCTGCCTTACCTGAAGGCCCGCATGGAAAAGGGGGAAGTGTAATATGGAAAAGAACATCGCGCTCCTGCGCGGCGACGGCATCGGCCCGGAAATCGTGGACAGCGCCGTTGCGGTGCTCAAGGTGGTCGCTGAGAAGTTCGGCCACACCTTCAACTTTACGCCCTATCTGATCGGCGGCGCCGCCATTGACGCCACCGGCAATCCCCTGCCCCAGGAGACCGTGGACGGCTGCCTGGCCGCCGATTCCGTGCTGCTGGGCGCGGTGGGCGGCCCCAAGTGGGACACCCTGCCTGCCTCCATCCGTCCCGAAAAGGGCCTGCTGGGCATCCGTGCGGCCATGGGCCTGTACACCAATCTGCGCCCCGCCAAGCTCTACCCCGCGCTGAAGGAGGAGTGCCCCCTGCGTGCGGACATCGTCGCCCAGGGCTTTGACCTGATGATGGTGCGCGAGCTGACCGGCGGCATCTACTTCGGTGAGCGCGGCCGCCGCGAGGGCAAGTACGGCCCCGAAGCCTGGGATACCGAGGCCTACAGCGTGATGGAAGTGGAGCGCATCGCCCGCGCCGCCTTTGAGGCAGCCCGCAAGCGCCGCAAGAACGTCATCTCCATCGACAAGGCCAACGTGCTGGAGACCAGCCGCCTGTGGCGCGAGACTGTTCATCGCATCGCCGAGGAATACCCGGACGTCACCTGCACCGACATGCTGGTGGACAACGCCGCCATGCAGCTGGTACGCCGTCCCAGCCAGTTTGACGTGGTGGTGACGAGCAACATGTTCGGCGACATTCTGTCCGACGAAGCCAGCCAGATCACCGGCTCCATCGGCATGCTGCCCAGCGCGTCCCTCGGCGCGACCACCCGCGGTCTGTATGAGCCCATCCACGGCTCCGCGCCGGATATTGCCGGCCAGAACAAGGCCAACCCCATCGCCACCGTGCTCTCCGCCGCCATGATGCTGCGCTATGCCTTCGACATGATGGATGAGGCCGACTGCATCGAGACCGCTGTGGACAAGGTGCTGGAGGACGGCATCCGCACGGCGGATATTGTGGGTTCTTCCGGGATCGAGCCCATCGGCTGCAAGGAAATGACCGAGGAGATCATCAAGCGTCTGTAAGGGTCTTCGACCCGTTCTTAACGCCTGCATGGCTGATTATGGCTGTGCAGGCGATGTTCCGTTATGATGAAAGGATAATCCCATGAAGAAAGGCCTGAAGATCATGCTGATCATCGTCGCCGCCCTCCTGGTGCTGCTGCTTGCCGCCGGGATGATCCTGCCCGGGTATCTGGCCCGCAGGGTATACAAGGACAACTTCGGCCACCGATTAACCTCCTACGAGCCCATGTCCTGGAGCATCGACGATTTTGACACCCTTCAGCGCGAGAAGTACACCTTCCCTTCCGACAAGGGGCAGGTTCTGACCGGTTACCGCTACTACCATGAGGGCGTCGACGCGCGAGGTGTGGTTGTCCTCGCCCACGGCTTCGGCGGCGGTGGACATCGGCACTACATGAACATTGCGGATTACTTCGCTGCCAATGGCTATGTAGTCTTCGCCTACGATGCAACAGGCAACGACGAGAGTGAGGGCGAGGCCGTCGGTGGTCTGCCGCAGGGCCTGATCGACCTGGACTACGCACTGCGCTTCGTGAAGGCGGAGCCGGACTTCGCAGGTCTGCCCATCATGCTCTGGGGGCATAGCTGGGGCGGCTATTCTGTCGGTTCTGTGCTGGCGCTTCACCCGGATGTAAAGGCGGCCGTCATCGTCGCCGGCTTCAACGCATCCATCGACATGCTGGAGTCCGAAGGCCGCAACATCGCCGGAAGCGCCATCAATTTCGTCCTGCCCGCGCTGGCTGCTCACGAGGAAAAGCTCTTCGGCCGCTATGCAGGGATGAGCATCCTGGATGGCCTGGCTGCCAGCGATGCAAAGGTCATGATCCTCCACAGCGAGGATGACGACATGATCCCCGTCGGCATCAGCTATGACCGATACTTCGCCGCCTATGGCGACGACCCGCGCTTCACCTTCATCCACTTTGAGGACCGCGGTCACAATTACCTTTTTTGTGATCCCGCCCGTGCGGCTTATGTGGACGCCTTCAACACGGCGGCCAACGCTTACACCACCGAGCATGGCCCGCTCGATGACGATGCACGCGCCGCCTACTATGAGGAGCATCTTGACCTGCACCAGCTCTACCCGCTGGACATGAACCTGATGGCACAGATGCTCGCCCATTACGACAGCAGCCTCGATTGACCCTACAGGAGGAATGTACTGCATGTACCGCGAAACAGCCAAGCTCCTGCTCTACTCCAACCTCGGCGAGGACGCAATCCTCACCCGCATGGCCGACATTTTCCGTGATTGGGAGGCCGGAACTGCCGATAAGTCAACGCTCATCAGCCGAATCTATGTTCAGGTGAAGCGCCTGCTCGACCTGGCCACGGTGTACGGCTTCAACCGCAACCTGTGGCAGAATTACCTGACCTTCCTCCTGATGACCAATGAGAACAGCTTCACCCTGACCGCTGAGCGGCAGGGGGCGTCGGAGGGCAGCGTCAACCACTTTGCCAAGGCGGACTTTGCCGTCTTCCAGCGGCTGTTCCACTTTGCCTTCGGGCCGATCGAGCAGGATCTGGGCATCGATTGCTTCACCGTGCTGACGAACTACACCGCCATCCCCAAGAAGGCGCAGATGTACTACCGCACCGTCTCCGAGAAGGTGCAGGAGCTCTCCGCCGCCATCGACGCGGCAGATTCCGCCGATGCGGTGTTTGACCTGGTTACGGAGCATTATCGCGACTGCGGCGTAGGCATGTTCGGCCTCAACCGCGCCTTCCGCCTGGATGATAACGGCGAGCTGGTCGCGATCAACAACATCGACCGGGTGGTACTCTCCGATCTGATCGGCTACGAAGTGCAGAAAAAGACCCTCCGCGACAACACCGAGGCCTTCGTGCAGGGCCGCAGCTGCAACAACATGCTGCTCTACGGCGACGCAGGCACTGGCAAATCAACCTCCGTGAAGGCCATCCTGAACGAGTATTACGATCAGGGCCTGCGGATGATCGAGCTCTACAAGCATCAGTTCGGCCTTTTGTCCAGCGTGATCGCCCGGGTCAAGAACCGCAACTACCGCTTCATGATCTTCATCGACGATTTGTCCTTTGAGGAACACGAGGTGGAGTACAAGTTTCTCAAAGCGGTCATCGAGGGCGGCGTGGAGACCCGCCCCGGCAACGTGCTGATCGTCGCGACCTCCAACCGCCGCCACCTGGTCAAAGAGACCTGGAAGGACAAGAACGACATGGAGTTCGAGAACGACATCCACCGCTCCGACACCATGGAAGAGAAGCTGTCCCTGGCCGCGCGCTTCGGCTGTTCGATCTGCTACAACAACCCCAACCGCCAGCAGTACCACGACATCGTGAAGGGCATCGCCGCCCGTTATCCGGAGCTGGGCCTGACTGAAGAGCAGCTCCTGCTGGAAGCCAACAAGTGGGAGATCAGACACGGCGGCGTCAGCGGCAGAACCGCACAGCAGTTCATCAACTATATCGCAGGACTCAAAAAGTAACACCAAGGAGGCCATCCCCATGGTCACACTCGATAAAGTCTACCACGCCGCATTCGTGCTCAAAAACGTCGCCCGCAAGACGGACATGATCGAAGCCCCCAAGCTCTCCGACGACTTCACCATGTACCTCAAAACGGAGAACCTGCAGCTGACCGGCTCCTTCAAGCTGCGCGGCGCGTATTACAAGATCAGCCAGCTCACCCAGGAGCAGCGGGACGCCGGTATCGTGGCCTGCTCGGCGGGCAATCATGCCCAGGGCGTAGCGCTGGCAGCCACCCGCATGGGCGCCAAGTCCATCGTCTGCATGCCCGAGGGCGCACCCATTTCGAAGGTCGAGGCCACCAAGGCCCTGGGCGCACAGGTCGTGCTGGTCAAGGGTGCGTATGACGACGCCTACGCCTATGCCTGCAAGCTCCGGGACGAAACCGGCATGACCTTCATCCATCCCTTCGACGACGACGAGGTCATCGCAGGCCAGGGCACCATCGGCCTGGAGATCCTGAACCAGCTGGAGGACGTGGACGTCGTGCTGTGCCCTGTGGGCGGCGGCGGACTGGTCTCCGGCGTGGCTTATGCCATCAAGTCTCTGAACCCGAGCGTCAAGGTCTACGGCGTGCAGGCGGAGAACGCCGCCTCCATGGCAAAGTCCATTGAGCTGGGTGAACAGGTCACCCTGCCCACCGTCAAGACCTTCGCGGACGGCATCGCTGTCAAGCATCCCGGTGACACAACCTTCCAGATGATCCGTAAGTTTGTGGACGGTATTATCACCGTGTCCGAGGACGAGATTGCCGCGGCGATCCTTGCCCTGATGGAAAAGCAGAAGGTCGTCGCCGAGGGCGCAGGTGCAGTGAGCGTGGCAGCCGCCATGTTCCACCGTGTGCCCGATATTGCAGGCAAAAAGGTGTGCTGCCTGATTTCCGGCGGCAACATCGACGTGAATATCCTCTCCCGCGTTATCACCCGCGGTCTGCTGACCTCCGGCCGCAACGCCATGCTGACCATCGCCCTGGAGGACAAGCCCGGCCAGCTGGTGGGCGTGGCTCAGATCATCAGCGATTGCGGCGCAAACGTGGTCGGCGTGACCCACGAGCGCTCCGACGCCAACATGCCCGTGGCCTCCTGCTTCCTCAAAGTCAGCATGGAGACCCGCGACTTTGATCAGATCAATGAGATCCGCACCCGCCTCACCGAGGCAGGGTTCAAGATCGTGTAAGCGGAATACCCCGGAGGTTCCCATGCATCCACTTCTACTGCGTCAACTTGCAGCTGACTTTTGCATCAGCGAAGCGAACGTCCTTGACAGAAACCACCACTTCACCGTATTCACACCGCATCCCGATCGCCGCCGCTATCTGGAGATCACTCCCTGCATCCTGAAGATTGCCGTAGCGAACGGCAAATTGCTCTTCACTGGCCGGGAAGATGTGCTCGCCCGATGCAGGGATCTCTACACCGACGCCGATGCCCCCTGGTTTATGGAAGCCCCCAATCTGGCGAAGCTCAATGGGGAGCTGGCTTCCTTCGACGCACAGATCCGCTATCGTCAGCCCTTCTTCACGGCAGATACGGCACGCCCTGTCGACACGGGTAATTTCACCATCCAGCGGTACACCCCCGAAACCATTGCCGCCTTCAAGGGCGACAAACGGTTTGAAGATGCCTTCGGCTTTTGCGCCGACGCACCGGATATGCTGGGTGTGGCTGCGCTGAAAGACGGGGAAATCCTCGGCATGGCCGGCGCCAGCGCGGACAGCCCATACCTATGGCAGATCGGCGTCAACGTGCTGCCCGAGATACGCGGACATGGCGTCGCCGCCATGCTGGTGAGCCTGCTGCGCAACGATGTCCTGACGTCCGGGCGTTTGCCCTTCTACGGCACGTCGATCTCCCATCTGGCGAGTCAGCGCGTTGCTTTGAATGCCGGCTTCCTTCCCGCCTGGTTTGAACTGGTGGCAGGCCCCGTCGCCGACTGAATGCTCCCAGGACCGAAAAAGTACAGAATTTCTGATAAAAAGTGAAAGATTTCGCCCCGCTCAGTAGTATAATGAGTAGGGGCTTTTTTGTCCGCACAGATGAAGGTCGAAAGGAGGGAGCTCGTTGTTTCTGTTCATGACCGCCGGTGCCCCGCTGCCGCGGGAATCCGCCGAGGATCGAATCACCAGGCTGATGACCAGCTATGGCGATGACGTGCTCCGCGTGTGCTATCTGTTCCTCAAAGAGCACAGCACCGCCCAGGACGCTTCCCAGACGACCTTTGTCAAGGCGTGGCAGGCTATCAGCACCCTGCGGGACGGCAGTACCGAACGCGCCTGGCTGATGCGTATTGCAGTCAACACCTGCAAGACCATCCTGCGCAGCCGCGAGCATCGCCTGTATGCCCAGTCTCCCGACCTGGATGACCTACCCCTTTCCACCGAGGACGAGCTTCCGGATGATACGGTTCTCCGAGCTGTCCTGGATCTGCCGGAAAAATACCGTGAGGTCGTTGTACTTCACTACTACCAGGGTTTGTCCTCCACTGAGGCTGCCAAAGCCCTCCGCGTCCCCCAGGCCACCGTTCTTACGCGGCTCCACCGGGCGCGCAAGCTCCTGGAATCCAAGCTGAAAGGATGGTACATGAGCAATGAATAAAAAGATATCTCAGGCTCTGAACACCGCCCTTTCTGATCTGGTCTTTACCGAGCAGATGCAGCAGCGCGTACTGCAGCAGATTCATCAGCCTCAGACGCAGCCCCGGGCGACTCGCCGCTGGTGGCAGCTGCCTGCTGTCGCCGCAGCGTTGGTGATGATCATCGTTCTGGCGCAGCGCGCCACCCTCTATCTTGAGAAGGCGGGCGATCCCGTCAACACGCCCTCCGCTGTCGCCCAGGAGAACATGACCTTCGTCCCCATTGAGATTACGCCTGCCCCCACCGCCACGGAGGAGCCAATTGTCATCGTCACCCCCTCCGCTGCCCCCGATATCACCGCAACGCCGGCTCCTACGCCGACGCCCACGCCGACGCCCACGCCGAGTCCGACCCCCACACCCACTCCCACGCCCACACCCACGCCCACGCCGACGCCCACGCCGAGTCCGACCCCCACACCCACTCCCACGCCCACACCCACGCCCACTCCGACGCCCACTCCGACGCCGACACCAACACCCACTCCGTCCCCCACGCCGACACCTAAACCTACACCCACTCCTACTCCGATTCCGACGCCAACACCAACGCCGAGTCCCACGCCCACGCCGACGCCGACGCCCAGCCCCACGCCGACACCCAGCCCTACGCCGTCGGCAGCACCGAGCCCCTCGCCGACGGCAACACCCAGTCCCACGCCTGCGCCGGTCAAGCTAGTCGAAGCACAATACGGGCCTTGGGAAACCCTAAAGTTCACCTGCGAGCAGGCCACGCTGACCGTGTATTCCAACGGAACAAGCGATTTGTCGCTGCACTTCACTTCCCGCGCCTTTGACTATGCGCTGCCCGACGGCGCGTTCCTGCGCGTCACCCGTGTCAATGGCGTGGAAGGCAACTTCGGCCAGGGAAACATCACGCAGCTCTCCCGTTCACGCACCTGGAATTCGGAGTTCAGCGCAGCCATTTCCTTTGACCGGGCGTTTGAAAAGAGCGAGTACATGACCGTCGCCATCTGCTATGCAGACGGCTCGGAGCTGTCGCAGCTCAAGCTGAAGCTGAGTCGCTTCACCAGCGCGGACGATACCTGGCCCACACCGGAATCCACCCCACCCGTGCCGACGCTCCCGCCCATCTCCCCCACACCAACACCCACGCCGCGGCCTACCCTCGCCCCCAACGTCACCGAGCCGCCCTACGAAAGCGCGCTGTACACCGTACACTTCAACATCCGTGAGTACAGCGAGGGCTATACACCTAAGGACTGCATCCTGCGCATCTACTCCGATGATCTGAGCGCCTTAACGCTGCGCTTTGCATATGACAAGGAGCTTCCTGAGGGGACTGTGGCTCGTATCAGCTACGTTAACGGCATACCAGGCAATTACGCCGAAGCCGTCGTCACCCATCAGGAGGACGGCACGCAGCAATGTGTTTTCTTCTTCAACCAGGCAGCCGGCTATATGGAGTACTTCTCCTGGAATTTGGTCGCGCCGGATGAAACTGTAGTGTATAGCCACCGCGGTTCCCTGTCCCGGGATATTCCGCCTCCGGATGCATGGCACAAAATTCCGCCGCTGTCCCCCCTTATTCCCGCAGCAACTGCTACGCCCACCCCCTTACCCGCCGGCGTCACGCCCACTCCGGCGCCTACGGTTCCGCCAGGAAGCCAGGAGCTCTACAAGACGCGCTACAAACTTCTGGACCCTGTCAAGAAGTTTACGCTGAGGAACGCAGTCTGCCGTCGATACGAGGGTGAGTTTGCCGCGGTGACGGTGTCGTTCCTCTACAAGGACGAGCTGCCCGAAGGAGCCTTCCTGCGTCTTACCCATGCAGAATATGCCGCTGGCAATTTCGGCGAGGCGCACATTGAGACAGACGCAGATGGCCAGCATACAGCCACCATCGTAACCAACCAGCTGGGTGAAACGCTGAGGGCCTTCCGTGTTACCTGCTATACAGCAGACAGTACGGAGCTGTTCCATGCAGACTTCTACATGACCTATGGCAGTGAACTTTGGGATGACCGCGATACCGCCTGGACCGCCCGCCTGATGCTCCCCACCGCTACTCCAGAGTCCAGCGCAACCCCCGGCCCCAGCCCCGACCTCTCTTCCGCCACCGAACCGCCCTACAAAACCGCACTGGTCAAGTGCACCTACAACCTGCAGGGCAAGGTGCCGAAGTACTCCCACTACAATACGACCTACCGGCAATACACAGACTTCAACACCCTCAATGTGTTCTTCTTCTACAAGGAAGAGCTGCCGGAGGGCGCATACATGCGCGTCGTCACAGCAGACGGTACAGCGGGTGATTACGGCAAGGCAGTCATCGGCCCGGCCAATGTGGAGGGCACCGATCCGTCCCTGCTAAATGCAAAGATTTTCACCCGGACGCTGCCAGCTGCCGCTGCTCTGTCCCTGGAATGCTGCAGCCCGGACGGCAATGTCCTCTTCGCGCTGGATTTTTCCATCAAGGACGTGAGTTACCCTGCTGGCCGCGAGAGTGTTCCGGCTGTTACGCCCTACCGGGATCCCTATGGCAATTCCGGCAGCGGCGGCGCAGATAACCTGCTCGACGGCGTCATTGGCAATCCTGCACCCACGCCCTACCACCCCTTCTATAACTACGGCAACTGGAACAATTGGTATGGTAACCCCGGTAACAACTTCGGTGAATTTGACTGGTAACCCACTCAACCGGCGCTCCCCAAGCCATGAGCCTTCGCGGGAGCGCCTTCTTTCATTGCTTCAGGCACACATAATGCGTGAGATTCTTCCATCCACGCAAAAAGGCTCCCTCGTACGAGGGAGCCTTCTTTGGCATGAGCCTGAATCAGAGGGTCAATCAGCCACGACGAGCAGCGAAGCAAGCGCTGCAGAACACGGGACGATCCTCACGGGGCTGGAAGGGAACCTTGGTGGGCTGACCGCACTCGGCGCACACAGCGTCGAACATCTCGCGAGGAGCGCCGGCAGCAGGACGGGAAGCCTTGCGGGCCATGCGGCAGTCACGGCAGCGGGTGGGCTCATTCTGGAAGCCCTTCTCGGCGTAGAACGCCTGTTCACCGGCAGAGAAAATGAACTCATTGCCGCAGTCTTTGCATACCAGCGTCTTGTCTTCGTACATGGTTTGGAACCCCCTGAAAAAATGTAAAGTAGGCTGTTTCTCCGGCTGACCTGGTCTTTGACCCCACACTCGCCGTCTGGGAGGTAGCTCTGCACGATCAGTGCCCTCACGCACTCCTCTCAAGGTTAGGGAACAATGTCTCCGCCTTGGACGGTCTTACTTCTAAACCGCACCATGCTCACCGGCGCTTTGGCCGGGTTACGTGGACCGTTTTGCCTGCGACTGGCATCGGCTTGCAACCACAGACCCGAAGAATCCAACCGCGCCCATTATAGCCCATTTTACAAAGAATAGCAAGAGGTAATTTCCCCGGAACCACGGAAAAACACTCAAATTCCGGCAAAATTGTGGATTTTCAACGGCTGCCGGGACAGATTTCGATCAACACCAGTTCCGGCCTGTTGAAGATGCGGGGCACGCCCATCTGGCGCTGGGTGGACAATCCCCGGCTGACGATCAGCGTTGTGCCATCCACCGCATACCGTCCGCCGGCATATTTCGGGAACCAGCCCTGATTGGGTGCGTACAATCCGTTCACAATCCCCGGGATCCGCACCTGCCCGCCGTGGGCGTGGCCGGACACCACCAGGTCAAAGGAGCCCGTGGCTGCATACTTTTCGATCAGCTCCGGACGATGCGCCATCAGCACGGTGAACGCCGGATGTTCAATATCATCCACGACTCGGTTCAGGGCGACCTCCGTATCGACGTAAGCGTATGGATCGGGAATGCCGCAGATGTTGATGCGCTGCCCCTCCACCACCAGACTCACGCAGCTCTGGTCGAGCACCGTCACGCCAGTCTCCGTGATCTGTGCAAGCAGCTGCGGCACGTTATGCTCCCAGTACTCATGGTTACCGGTGACATAGCAGGTGAAAGCGATGCTGCCCAGCTGACGGAACATCCGCAGCTCTGCTTCCGGATCTCCGTCAGCGGAGAACATATCCCCCACCAGCAGGATGGCGTCCGGCGCCAGCGCCGACACTGCCTGCACCAGCTCCGCGCCGTCCGGGCCGTAATCGCAGCCGTGATAATCCGTCACCACCGCCAGCCGTACCGGCTTGCTGACCTTGTCGGTCTCCACCGTGTACTGACGGACGATCATCCGCTGATCCAGCCCGATGACAGCCAGTACGATTACCGCCGCCAGCAGAGCCAACCAAACAAGCCACTTCCTGCGCATAGGCCGCCTCCTTGGAAATTCTTCACTTAAAAGACGAATGCCGCCGGGCTTTTATTCCCAGCGGCAAAAAATTCTCTTAAATATGATCGAAGAAGGGCGTGCCGTCCCCATTGCGGAGCACTTCCTCAGCGAAGTGCAGAGGCAGAGGCTTGGCGATCATGTACTTGAGGATCTCGTCCATGCGCACGCTCTCACGGAAAGTCACCAGGGAGAAGCTCACGCCATGCTTGTGAGCGCGGCCCGTGCGGCCGATGCGGTGCAGGTAGTACTCGTTCTCCTCCGGCAGGTCGAAGTTGATGACGGCCTCCACATCGTCCACGTCGATGCCGCGGGCGGCCACGTCGGTGGCGACCAGGATCGGGAACTTGCCCTTGCGGAAGTCGGACATGACCACGTTGCGCTTGCTCTGGGGAATATCGCCATGCAGGCACTCGGCGGCGTAGCCCGCCTTCTTCAGCTGGGAGGTCAGGCGGTCGGTCATGAACTTGGTGTTGCAGAAGATCATGATGCGCTGATACACGTCCGCGTCCAGCAGGTACAGCAGGTTGTCGATCTTCTTGGGCTGCTCGGTGGCGATGACGTACTGAGCGATCTGCGGACGATCCTCTTTGGTCGCCTCGACGGTGATTTCCACCGGATCATTCTGGTACTTCCACGCGATGGTCAGCACCTCCTGATGCATCGTCGCGGAGAACAGCACCAGCTGACGCTCCTTGGGGGTGGCCTCGATGATCTTGGTCACGTCCTTGACAAAGCCCATGTTGAGCATCTCGTCCGCCTCGTCCAGCACCATGGTGTGCACATGATTCAGCTTGATGTTGCCGCGGTTCATGTGATCCAGCAGGCGGCCGGGGGTGGCGACGATGATTTGCGGCTTGCGCTTGAGGGCATTGAGCTGCTTGGGGATGGGCTGTCCGCCGTACAGAACGGCAATGCGGCAGCCTTTGATGTACTTGGCCAGCTTGGTCAGCTCATCGCCAATCTGAAGGGCCAGCTCACGGGTGGGTGCCAGGACGACCTCCTGCACGCACTCGTCCTGCAGCTGCACGTACTCCAGCATGGGGATGCCAAAGGCGCAGGTCTTGCCGGTGCCGGTGGGCGCGATGGCGTTGATGTCCACGCCGTCCATCATCAGGGGGATGGTGCGGGCCTGCACGGTGGACGGGCTGGTGAAGCCCATGTCCTTGATGGCAAGCATGATCTCCTTGGAGAGATCCATGGATTCAAAGGTGATCTGTGTGGTTTCAGACAAAGTGGTGTTCTCCTTTCAAGCAATCATTGTGCATCGTCCCTTCAACAAACATGCACACGCTGCTTGCAAGGAACACATCTCAGTACGCGGTTTTCTCGCGGAAGGACAGTTTGATCAGTCGTGATAGGCGCGGATAGCCTTGCTCAGCTGATCGGGGCAGGAGGTATTGCCGCGGCACTCGATGCCCTGCAGGATCTCCGCGATCTCCTCCGCCTTGCGGCCGATGACGCTGCGGGCCAGGCCCTCGGTGTTGCCCTTGCAGCCGCGGGTGAACTTGCAGTAGGTGATCACGCCGTCCTGGATCTCCAGATCGATCTGGGTGGAGCAGGTGCCGTTGGTCTTGTAAGTGAACATGTATATCATCCTTTCAAATGTGATGGCATCACAAATATGGCAATACTCTTCGCCATTCATATACATTCGCCGCAATCCTGCAAATTCCTGCACCCTCGGCAATGATTTTGCATAGTTTGCCGCTAAGGAGGGATGCGCCATGTGGCAGACGGATCTTCGGGTGGACAACGATACACATGTGCTGCATTTCCGCGGACATGATTTCCCCTGTGACCGTGACGTCGAAGCCGTTCAGCACTGGCAAGGTCATGCCCTGCTGCTCTCCTCGGACACGGATTGCCTCTCGCTGTGGGACGAGGAAGGGCTCATCCGCACGGCACGGGTGGGGGTGTATCCGCAGGATGTGGCGGTAGCAGGTGACATTGCAGTGATCTGCGGCGGCACGGACGGTCGGCTGCACCTGCTGTCCCTGCCCGATCTGTTTGAAACGGCGGATTATCCTGTGCCCGGCATGCCTGAGCGGTTATGTCTGCGTGGTGATAATGCCTGGGTGCTGACTCTCCTGCCGGAGCCCGAGGTACACACCATGCTGCTGACGATTGATCTTTCCACCGGGAAATGGACGGAGCTGCGGCGGTTCAGCGGCATCCCTGAAGCCATCACCGCGGACGAACGCGGTCTTTGGGTTGCCGTGAGCGAAGGTGCTGTACGGCTGACGCTTGATGAACTGGACACATGAAAAGAGCGCCCGTCTTGCGACGAGCGCCCTGTGTTTGAGCGTCAAAAAGCCAATTGGCTTCCTTGGACTCTACTTCGATTACTCGATGACCTCAGCGATAACGCCGGAGCCGACGGTACGGCCGCCCTCGCGGATAGCGAAGCGCAGGCCCTTCTCCATGGCGATGGGGGTGATCAGGGTGATCTCCATGTCGATGTTGTCGCCGGGCATAACCATCTCAGTG
>JAFXFR010000176.1 GCA_017513475.1 Clostridia bacterium | reverse complement strand
GTGAAGGCCATGCCGCCGCCGATGATCAGGGTGTCGACCTTCTCGATCAGGTTGTTGATGACGTTCAGCTTGTCCTCGATCTTGGCGCCGCCCAGGATGGCGACGAAGGGACGCTCAGCATTTTCCAGCGCCTTGCCCATCACGGCCAGCTCCTTGCCGATCAGGTAACCGGCAACGTTGGGAGACAGGAACTCGGTCACGCCCGCGGTGGAGCAGTGCGCGCGGTGGCAGGAACCGAAGGCGTCAGAGACGTAGCAGTCAGCCAGAGAAGCCAGCTCCTTGGAGAAGGTCTCGATGTTCTTGGTCTCTTCCTTGCGGAAGCGGGTGTTCTGCAGCAGCACGACGTCGCCATCCTTCATGGCAGCAACGGCAGCCTTGGCGTTCTCGCCCACGACGGTGTCGTCATTGGCGAACACGACGGGCTGGCCCAGCAGCTCGGACAGACGAACCGCCACGGGCGCCAGGGAGAACTTCTCTTCCGGGCCGTTCTTCGGCTTGCCCAAGTGGCTGCACAGGATGACCTTGCCGCCATCGGCGATCAGCTTCTTGATGGTGGGCAGAGCAGCAACGATACGCTTGTCGTTGGTGATCTTGCCTTCCTTCATGGGGACGTTGAAGTCAACGCGCACCAGGACGCGCTTGCCGGCAACCTGAATGTTGTCAAGAGTCTTCTTGGCCATTGGAATGCACACTCCTTCAAAAAAATCGTCAAAGTGATGTGTATATTTGAGCGCCCGGAGGCGTACAAATCAGTGTTTCAGAATCCGCAGCATTTCCCGTGCCGCGCCCTCGTCGGTAACGAGAAGAGCGTGCCGGTCATGCCGCAAAACCGCGATGATGGCTTCCGCCTTGTGCTTGCCCGCAGCCACGGCGATCATCCGGCAGCTGGGGGTCAGCCGGGCCAGGTCAACGCCTACGCTGGAGGATTCCAGCAGGCACTTGCCTTCCCTGTCATAGTATGCGCCGAAGGACTCGCCCACCGCGCCGTCCGCCAGCAGCTTTCGCGCCTGAGAAGCGGACACCTTGCTGTCCCGGAGCATCTCCTCCGCGCAGCCAACGCCGTGGAGGATCACATCCGCGCGCTGGATCAGCTCCATCACCTCGCGCACATCCGGGAGGCGGAGCATTTCCTGCTTGGCCGCGTCATCCATGTAATCGGGCAGGTGGATCAGCCGGTGATGTCCGCCCAGCCGCCCTGCGATCTCCGCCGCAAGGGTGTTTGCCTGGGTGTGGACATGTCTGCCCCAGCCGCCGCGTGCCGGAACGACCATCACATGCAGCGGGGACGGGCTGTGCATGGCGCGCGCCGTGGCCGCCATGGTGGAGCCGCCGGCCACCGCCAGCGTCGAACCGGAATGGAGCATCCCGCGCACGCGATGCGCTGCGGTGCGTCCCACCTCGTCGATGAGGTTCTCGTCCTGATCCGCGTCACCGGAGACGATGCAGACCCGGTCGGCATTGAGGGCTTTGGCAAGCTCCTCCTCCAGGCCGGAAAGGTCGTTCATCGCGCGGGTGAAGGCCTGGATGCCGGGAAGGATCTCCCGGGCCTTGTCCGTCAGCGTCATGCCTGCGGGATCCAGGCTGATGAAGCCCTGCTCGCGCAGCTTGTCGGCGCAGGCACGGATCTCGCGCTCCGTCAGGTGGAGCTTGGCCGCCAGCTGACGCCGTCCCACCGGCGCCATGGAGGCAATGCGCTCCAGCACCAGCGCGCGCTGGGAGATCTCCGCCGCCAGATCCGGCGCAAGGGTCTGCATCAGCGAAGCGAAATCGTTTTGCATAATGCCTCCTTGCTCAAGCGGTCGCACAAACGCCTACCTGGTTATTTTACCACGTTTCCCCCGGATTGGCAATAGCCCGGCGGGCCGAAATGCGCCCGGCGGAACGCTTTTTTGTCAGAAATTTCACGATTTCCGGTTTCTGCACGCACAGGAGGTGTTTTTTCGATGTTCTCCATCCTGCAAAGCATCGCGCTGCTCGCGCTCACCGCACTTGCGCTGGCCTGGTTTTCCCTGCGTTACGATCCGCAAAAACCCCATGCGCGCTGGCTGCGGCACGGGGTTATCGGCTTGCTGTTGCTATGCATATGGAATTGCCTGCCCCTGCCGGAGCTGGGGGTGAATCCCCTGTCGGCCATGGTCACCGGCGCGCTGGGGCTGCCGGGGCTGGGGCTGGTAGCGGTCATGAATATGATTCCGTAAATGGGACGAAGTCCCCCCCTTAGCAGGTGACGATCTCGATGCCGTCCATGGCCTCCTGGATGAGGGCCTCCATGTCCAGCTTGGCTTCCGCCGCCTCGATGATGTCAAGATGCGGATGGGTCGCCGGATGGCGGGGCGTGAAGACCGTGCAGCAGTCCTCGTAGGGCAGGCTGGAGGTTTCCATGGTGCCGATCTTTTCGGCAATGGCGATGATCTCGGTCTTGTCAAAGCCGATCACCGGGCGGAAGACGGGCATGTTCACCACCATGTCGGTCGTGCCCAGGGCCGTCATGGTCTGGGAGGCCACCTGGCCGATGGATTCGCCGGTGATCAGCGCCTCGGACTTCTCGGTGATGGCCACGCGCTCGGCGATGCGCATCATGAAGCGGCGCATGATCAGCGTCGTGTACTCATCCGGGCACTTCTCGTGGATCTCCATCTGGATCTTGGTGAAGGGCACCACGTGCACGCGGATGCCGCAGCAGCTCTCGGAGAGGATGCGGGCCAGGTCGAGCACCTTTTCCTTCGCGCGGTCGGAGGTGTAGGGGTAGGAGTGGAAGTGCACCGCATTGATGTGCACGCCGCGCTTGGCGATCATCCAGCCAGCCACGGGGCTGTCGATGCCGCCGGACAGCAGCAGCGTCGCGCGGCCGTTGGTGCCCACGGGCATGCCGCCCACGGCGGGGATGACCTTCACGTACAGGTAGGCGTGATCGCGGATCTCCACATTCATGACGTGATCGGGATTCTTCACGTCCACGGAGAGGTTCTTGTTGGCAACCAGCACCCGGTGGCCGATCTGCCCGTTGATGGCAGGGCTGTCCAGGGGGTAGCGCTTGTCAGAGCGGCGGGCGCTCACCTTGAAGGTGCCCTTCAGGTCCGCCATCATGGCGACGGCCTGAGCCGCCACCGCATCGAAGTCCTCCTTGGGCATCTCGATCGCGGGGCAGACGCTGTGCACGCCAAACACCTTCGTGACCTTGCGGATGGCCTCGTCCTGATCGGAATAATCAGTGACGAAGATGCGGCTGTCGTTGAGGTAGACCGTCGCGCCCAGATCCTGCACGGCGCGCTTGACGCGCTTGACCAGCGCGCGCATGAAAACGGGGCGATTCTGCCCCTTGAGGAAAATCTCGCCATAGCGGACGAGCAGCAGTTCACGCATGGTAGGTACTCCTTATCTCCTGACAAATGCCTTGAGCATGTCGTAGTGTTTCTTGATGGCTGCGACGGTGTAGTCGACGTCCTCCTCCGTCACATCGGGGCAGAGGGAGAATCGCAGCGCGCAGTCGGCCTCGGCAGTGGACAGGCCCATGGCCGTCAGCACCGAGGACACCTTCTGCTTGTGGGCTCCGCAGGCGCTGCCCGCGCTGACGTAAATGCCGTCGCCCTCCAGGGCAAAGAGCATCGTCTGGCTGCGGACGGGCGCAAGGGTCACGTTGAGGATATGGCACGCGCAGGCCGGATCATCCATATCCGGGCCGTTGAGCTTGGCATTGGGCACAGCCGCCTGAATGCCCGCCCACAGCCGCTGCTTGAGCGCCATCATGTGCTCGCAGCCCTCTGCCGGATAGGTGCGCACCGCCTCGCCCATGCCGACGATGCCGGGGACATTCTCCGTGCCGGAGCGGATATCGCCTTCCTGCCCGCCGCCAAAGACGATGGGCGCCACGCGGTGACCCTTGCGCAGGATCAATCCGCCCACGCCCTTGCTGGCGTGGATCTTGTGGCCGGAGAAGGCATAGCTCTGTACGCCGGACTTGCCGAAATGGAAGGGCACCCGCAGGAAGCCCTGCACGCCGTCCACATGAATGGCAGCCTTGGAGCAATACTGGTCGCGCAGCCTGCACACCGCCTCAATGGGCTGCACCGCGCCGACCTCGTTGTTCACCTGCATGAGGGTGATCAGGTGCACGTCCTCGCCCAGCATGGCTTCCAGCTTTTCCAGGTCGCACACGCCGCGCTTGTCCACTGGAACATGCTGCACCTTGTGGCCCATGCGCTCGATCTCCTGCGCACAGTTGAGCACCGCCGGGTGCTCCACGCTGAAGAGCAGCACGCGGCCAGGCTTCTTCACCGTGCGCAGATAGCCCAGGATGGCCAGATTATCCGCCTCGGTGCCGCCAGCGGTGAACACCAGCGTATGACCGACCGCACCGGCCGCCTTGAGGCAGCTTTCCCGCGCAGCCGTCATGAGCTTCTCCGCCTGCATGGCAGGCTGATACAACGCGCTGGGGTTATGCCAGTTTTCCTGAAGCACCCGCAGCATAGCAGACACCACCGCATCCGAAGGACGGGTGGTGGCGCTGTTGTCCAGATATACGTTTCGGTTGGGCATTCTCAGTTCTCCTGATGGGCGCCATAAGGCAGGTAGTGCTTGATGTAGCTGACCAGCTGGTCGCTGGGCTCGAAGACGATGATGCTCTTCTTGCCCTCCTTGGAGAAAGCCAGGTAATACAGCTCGCTGTCGCGGTTGAGGAACCAGCGCAGGTGCTTCACATCGCCCTGGGTGTGGCGGCGGAAGGAGCCGCTCTGCACCTTGCCGAAGGCGTCCACCTTCGCCACATTCAGGCTGCCCAGAGACTTGCGCTTCTTGTTGTTGAAGACCATCGCAAAGTCCAGCGTGCCATTGGTGAAGGTGTACTCATACTCCGTACGGAACTTATCCGCATTGAACCACAGATACACGGCAATCGCTGCCAGCACCACGGCAAACACCAGATTCGGAATGCCGCCGGCGCTGATCAGGCTGAGGTTCATGAAAGCCAGCACGGCGCAAACAATCATCAAACCCCAACTGACAAAGTACAATCCCTCATCAAAAGCGCGGCTGCGCTTGACCACAGCCTCTTCCAAAAAACGATCCATCGGTACATCCTCCCGGTGTAGTAAGTTTTTCCCATGATAGCAGGTGAATGTTACAGGAAAATGAATCCCAGCGCGGTCAGTACACCCACGATAAAGCCGCCGACGACCTCAAGCTTGGTATGGCCTACCAACTCCTTGAGCTCCACGTCCGTGATGGGCTGACCATCCACGAACACCTTGCGGATAATCTCATTAAGCACCTGACCCTGCACGCCGGTCTCGCGGCGCACGCCGGAGGCGTCATACATGACGATGGCAGCCAGCACTACCGCGATGGCAAAGCTCGCTGCGTCAAAGCCCTCCGTTACTCCAACCATAATGGCCAGCGAAGTCACAAACGCAGTATGTGATGAAGGCATGCCGCCGCTGCCGAAGAAGCGCATCCAGTCCAGCTTCTTCTCCACCAGCCAATAGGTCGGGATCTTCAACGCCTGAGCCACAAACCACGCCGCCACGGCGCACCACAGCACCCGATTCTGAAAAATACCAAGAATGTCGTGCAATGAGAAAACCTCCGTTTCCTTCGCGCGCACGGCACACGAAAAGTTATCTTTCTTATTGTACTCTGTTCAGGGTACTTTGCGCAAGGGTTTTGAGGAAATTTGTCTCGCCCTGCAGCAAATTCAGCGCGCTGACCGCCTTCTCCACAGCACCCTTTGCGTCCTCGCGGGTCGCTTCGACGCCCTTGGCCGCCACCCAGGTGAGTTTGCCTTCCGCAGCATCCTTGCCGGGTGTCTTGCCCAGGATCGCCGCGTCGCCCTCCACGTCCAGCAGATCGTCCACCATCTGGAACGCCAAGCCCAGTTGCAGGCCGTACTCGCAGCCTGCAGCGATCGCCGCATCATCCGCCCCGGCGAGGATAAAGCCCGCCTCAATGGGCGCGGTAAGCAGGTCCGCCGTCTTATGCCGGTGGATGTAATCGACCTTCTCCAGCGTGGGGGTGCTCCCCTCGCCGGTCACGTCCATGACCTGGCCCGCGACCATGCCGGTCACGCCGGCGCGGCGGGCAATGGCTTCCGCAGCGCGGACGCCCCGCTGGTCACCCATCTTCACCGCAGCGCGCAGCATCAGCTCCATCGCCGCGGACAGCAAACCGTCGCCCGCCAGGATCGCCATGCCCTCGCCGTACACCTTGTGGTTGGTGGGGCGGCCGCGGCGCAGGTCGTCGTTGTCCATCGCAGGCAGATCATCGTGGATGAGAGAGTAGGTGTGGATCATCTCCAGCGCACAGGCAAAGGGCAGCGCCTCGTCCACATTGCCGCCCAGCGTATCGCAGCTTGCCAGCAGCAGCACCGGACGCAACCGCTTGCCGCCCGCCGACAGGGAGTAATCCATCGCCTCAAATAGCTTCTCCGGGATGTACCCCAGCGAGGCCAGCTGCTTTGACAGCGCGCCCTCCACCAGGGCCAGGTACTCGGCATAGGTCTTCATTCGTCAACCTCCAGGGGAACTTCCTCGTCAGAGCCGTCAGCAGCGCGGCGCAGCACCGTCAGCTTCTGCTGAGCGGATTGAAGCTCCTTTTCCAGGGCGGACAGCGCCTGCATGCCCTCTTCGTAGCGCTTGAGCGCATCCTCCAGCGGCAGCGCGCCGCCTTCCATCTCACCGATCAGCAGTTCCACCTGGGCGAGGCGTTCCTCAAAGGTCTGCTTTTTCTTTGCAGCCATGTTATTTCCTCCGTTCGACCTCCACGCTGCCGTCGCGGAAGCGCAGGGTCATCTGGTCGATCTCATTGGCACGTTCCGCGCTGCTGACGACGCGCCCGCCGTCCATGACCAACGCGTAGCCGCGTTCCAGCACGGCGGACGGGTTGAGCGTCGCCAGCCTTGCCTTCGCCCGGTCGATCCGCTCCTGCGGACTCGCCATGCGCTTGTCCATCGCCGCGTCCAGCCGCATGCCGGCCATGCCGATGCGGTGCGCCAGCGCGGGCAGCTTCGCGTCCATGGCAGCGTTCAGGCGGAGCTTCATGCCGTCCACCTGCGCCGTCAGCGCCGTGATCCGCTGCTCCGGGCGGAGGGCTTCCATCCGCCTTTGCAGCGTCAGCAGCTCATAGCGGCGATCCTGCAAAAGGCCCGCCATCGCGTCCGTCATGTGACGGCGGATGTCCCGCAGCCCCTCGATGATCTCCCTCCGGTCCGGCACGGCCATCTCCGCCGCGTTGGAGGGCGTGGAGGCCCGGGCGTCCGCCGCGAAATCAGCGATGGTGGTGTCCGTTTCGTGGCCCACTGCGCTGATCACGGGAATGGGGCTTTCCGCGATGGCCCGGGCGACGATCTCCTCATTGAAGGCCCACAGGTCCTCCATGGAGCCGCCGCCGCGCCCGGTGATGATCACGTCGATCCCCGGGAGCGTCCCGGCCTTGCGGATCGCCGCAGCGATGTCCTCCGCTGCGCCCTGGCCCTGCACCTGCACAGGCAGCAGCACCAGCGGTACGCCGGGATCGCGCCTCGCCGCCACCCGCCGGATGTCGTGCAGTACCGCGCCGGTTTCCGACGTGACCACCGCGATCTTGCGCGGCCGCCACGGCAGCGGACGCTTCCGCGCCGGATCAAACAAGCCCTCCAACTGAAGCTTTTGCTTCAGCGCCTCGAACTGCTGGTACAGCGTGCCCACGCCGTCCGGGCGCATGTTTTCGCAATAGAGCTGGTACGTGCCGCTCTCCGGGTACAGGCTGACCTGCCCCGACACGATGACGCTCAATCCGTCCATCGGGCGGATGGACTGGCGCATGGCGTTTTGCCGGAACATCACCGCGCTGATGCGGCAGCGGTCATCCTTGAGGGTGAAGTACCAGTGTCCCGACGAGTGCCGCTTGAAATTGCTGATCTCGCCCCGCAGCCGGATGCTGCGCAGCGCCGGATCAGCGTTCAGCATCGCCCGGACGTATTCGTTGAGGTCGCTGACCTCCAGGATCCATTCAGGCATGGGGGACTTCGTCCCTTCTTATTTATTCAGCGCAGCTCGCTCCGCTGCCTCGACAGTATTCTCCAACAACATGGTGATGGTCATGCGGCCCACGCCGCCGGGCACAGGGGTGATCCAGCCCGCGACTTCCTTCACCGCATCGAAGTCCACATCGCCCACGACCTTGCCCTCGGCGTTGCGGTTGATGCCCACGTCGATGACGATCGCGCCAGGCTTGACCATATCCGCCGTGATGAACTTCGCCTTGCCCACGGCAGCCACCAGCACGTCCGCGCGGCGGGTGTGGGCAGCCAGGTCGGCGGTGCGGCTGTGGCACATGGTCACGGTGCAGTTCTGCTGCAGGAGCAGCATCGCCATGGGCTTGCCCACGATATTGCTGCGGCCCACGACCACCGCTTCCTTGCCGGAGAGGTTCACGCCCGTGCGGCGGATCATCTCCATCGCGCCCTTGGGGGTGCAGGCCACCACGCCCGGCAGGCCGCTCATCAGCTTGCCCGCATTCTGCACATGGAAGCCGTCCACGTCCTTCTCCGGCACGATGACCGCCAGCGCGGCAGCCTCGTCCAGGTGCTTGGGCAGGGGCAGCTGCACCAGAATACCGTGGATGGACGCATCCGCATTCAGCGCGCGGATGTGGCCCTCCAGCTCGGCCTGGGTGGTGTTCTCCGGCAGGCGGATGGCAACGGAGTGCATGCCCACCTGCTCGCAGCCCTTTTCCTTATTGCGGACGTAGATCTGGCTCGCCGGGTCCTCGCCCACGAGGATCACCGCCAGGCCGGGCTGGACGCCCTTTTCCTTCAGCAAAGCAACACGCTCCGCAATGCGGACGCGCAGTTCGTCGGACATAAGCTTGCCGTCAAGCAGTTGTGCGGACATGGGAAATCCCTCCAATTATTCTTCGTTTTCGCGCAGCATCTGCGCACCGATGAGCGCCGTACCCACTGCGTTGTCCCCGGAGAACTCAGGCTTGCCGAAGCAAACCCGCAAATCCCGGTCGCGCTTGTGGATGCGCTCGGTCACCAGTTCCCGGAACAGCGCAGACGACGATACGCCGCCCGCAATCAGCACCTGACCGATGCCGGTTTTCTCCGCGCCTGCGCAGATCATCCGCGCCACGGTGCGGGCCAGCAGATCGTAGACCTCCCGGGCGATGTCCTCGCGTGGCAATTCGCCGGATTTGATCCACCGCTGCACCTGCGTTTCCGCGCCGGACAGGTGGCAGTTGAGGCCGCCGTCGCGGGTGGTCATGGTCAGCCGGGCCTCGGAACGGCCCTGCACGGCCAGCTTTTCCAGATGCGGCCCCGCCGGAAAAGGCAGGCCCATCGCTACGCCGGTGCGATCCACCACCTGACCTGCATGCAGGTCAAGAGTGCCGCCAAGCAGCGTCAGCTCATCCCCGACAAGGGAGAGCAGCTCCGTTGTGCCGCCGGAAAGGTGCACCGCCAGCAGATCGCCGTCCACGATGCCGCTGTCCACCTTTGCCGCGGCGATATGCCCGCGCTGGTGCGTCGTAGAAAAACAGGGAACGCCAAGCATCGCAGCCAGGCCGCGACCCTGAGCGTCCCCAGCATGGAACACGGGCATGTATGAATCGGCTTCGTCCCTCGGGCGGGCGGACACGCACACCGCGGCGATCTCGCAGCCGCGGATATAGGGCGCCAGCTCCTCCAGCCTCTCCGGCAGCGCGCGGACATGATGCCACACGCCCTCGGACTGCCGCAGTCCCCTTTCGCCCAGCTTCACGGGCAGGAGCTTGCGGCAGGATGCGATCACCTGCCCCTCCACCGTCACCGCAGCGACGGAGGTGGTGTAGCAGCTGGTGTCAAAGCCGATGACGACGCGTGTCACTGCGCCGCCTCCTTCTTGCGGAGGATGGTGCCCAGCACGCCGTTGACGAAACGGCCGGAAGTGGGCTCGGAGTAGCGGGTGGCCAGGTTGACCGCCTCGTTGATGGCGACGCTGCCGGGCACGTCCTCCTCGTGGAGAATCTCCCAGGCCGCCAGGCGCAGGATGGTCAGGTCGACCTTGGGCATGCGGCTGACGTTCCAGCGGGGGCTGGCCGCCTGGATCTCAGCGTCCAGCTCATCCAGATTGTTCAGCACACCATCCAGCACGCGGGCGATGTAGGCCTTGTCGGATTTGTTGGGCTCGTTGTCGGCGATCGCCACGCCGGGGATGCCCTCATGGCGCAGGGCCTCATAGACCATCGCCAGGGTTTCCTCGCCGCCTTCACCGCCGGCCAGGTTTTCAAAGATCATCTGCATAACCGCCGCGCGGGCAGTACTACGGGCCATAAAGATGCCCTCCATTCGATTTTCTTAGGTAATTATTCGCGGATTTCCTCGTCTTCGCCGTCAATCGCGGCCTGCTCAGCCAGGACTTCCTCATCGTATTCCGCGGCGTCTGCCACAGCATACTCCCCCTCAGCCAGGGTTTCATCCTCGGCGATGGCCTCCACGACCTCCAGCACCGCGTTGGCGTCAAGTTCCTCCGCAGCTTCTTCAGCAGGCGTTTCTTCGGCAGAAGCCTCGGCAGCTTCCTCTGCAGGATGCTCAATCACCAGTTCCGGCGGAGCGGGCACGAACACAGGCTGTTCCTCCGCCCCAAAGATCCGCTGGTGCAGAGGACGGTCATCCTCCTCCGGCACTTCGGCCATGGGCGGCATGGCGGGCACAACGGGAGCGGACTCTTCCGCTTCCGCAGCTTCCACAGCAAGCTCCTGCTCCACGATCACATTGGCAGAAGCCTCCTCTGCAGTGGCAGCGGGCACAGACTCTTCCACAGCCACATCTTCGGCAACGGCTTCCGTTTCAGTCGTTTCCGGCACAAGCGTCACCACAGGACGTTCCACCGTATAGGGAGAATGCTGCGCCTCGACGCCGGAATTCTCCACCATCACGCGCACCTCCTGCACCTCGATGCCAATGCAGGACGTCACATACTGCTTCACCTGCTTCTGCAGCGCACCGATGGCCAGCGGGATATTCAGCCCGGCCGCCTCCTCGACATGGAGGAGGATCATAAGGCCATTGCGGCGTTCCCGCACGGAGATCTTGGACTTGGCGATCACATCATGCTGATCGACGCAGCTCTGCACCAGGCCCTCAATGGACTTGACCGACACGCCGATCACACCGTTTTCGGTCTTCTGCATCACAAAGCCCTTGTCCCTCATGGCCCTGCGGGCGGACAGCATCAGCATGCAGCACAGGCCCAGGACAAACAGGACGATCGCGATCAGCGCCGTCACCAGCACCATAGCCGGCGTATCCGAGCTCAGCACCTTGCCGACAAAAGTCGTCACCGGCACATGAAAGAAAGTCTCAGCCACGGCCAGCGCCGCAAATGCCCACAGCGTCAAGCCGCCAAACACCGCCAGCACGCGGGTAATAATGCCCTTCTTCATCCGAAACACGCTCCTTTTACGCAGTCACGCAGCACAAAAAAGCCACACATTTCACGCCTGTGAATGCGGACTTATTCCTTCTCCTCTTCCGTCTCAGCGCAAGCTTCTTCAGCAGGAGCTTCCGCGGGCTCTTCTGCAAGAGCTTCAACAGGCTCTTCAGCGGGCGTCTCCACAGCTTCCGCTACAGGTACTTCCGCCGTTTCCGCAGGAGCTTCCACCAGAGGCAGCGCCGTCTCTTCGCGATCCAGCTTTGCCTTCTTCGCGCCGGCGTTCAGAGCCTTGTTCTCCTTCTCAAAGCTGACTCCCTGAACATGCACGTCCACGCGAACCACATGCAGGCCGGTCATCTCCTCGATGGCCTTGCGGACAGACTCCTGCACCTCATGGGCAGCCTTCTGGATGGGCTTGCCGTACTCAACGGTCACATAGAGGTCAACGCTGGCCTCCTCAGTGCCGATTTCAACCTTCACGCCCTTGGTGACGTTGCGATTCTTGCTCAGCAGGCCGCTGCTGGGCACATTCACCATGCCCGCAATGCCCTCAACCTCCGCCGTGGCCACACCGGCGATGATGGACACCACCTCGTTGGAGTACACGATGTTGCTGCCGGGCTCCATGTCGTTCAGGTCAATGTTCATAGGAAGAGCTTCCTTCTTAGCCATAATACTGCACCTCCAGAATCAGAAAGCGGCTGTTCCTGCCGCAAAATGGGACGATGGTAACACGAAACAGGCCCTTTACAGACCGCTTCGCCCCATTATAGCATAGTTTGCGCCGCTTGGCAAGTTTTCAAGCAGAGACTTCGTCCCTTTTCTTATATTTCAAACGGCGGCAGACATTTCGTCCACCGCCGCTGAAAAGCATAGCATTATTGCAGAATAGCTCCCCCCAACGCACCGCGCCAAAGGCTTCCCCTTGAGAGGAAGCTGTCAGCGTCAGCTGACTGATGAGGTGGATGCTGGGATACAGACAAGCAGCAGGGAATCATACACGTTCCTTTGGCGTTGTCTCCGCGAGGAACAGGTTTAGTTACTACACCTTGTTGTCTTTTCCTTTGGGGCTGGGTGAGCTGTTTCGACGAATCCTGGCGGATTCGTGAAAGGCGCATGGGATTTTTCCGTCTGCGGACGGAGGCCTCCGGCGGGGAGGGGCCTCCGCGGCCCCTTCCATCCCACGTAAGGGCCTTAGGCCCTTAACCCTTTTTTCCGCTTCCTTGTTAATTGTTTTCAACAGGCACGCACTTGATGTGCAGTTCGTCCAGCTGCTTCTGCTCCACGTAGCCGGGAGCACCCATCATCACGTCCTGAGCATTCTTGTTCATCGGGAACGGAATGACCTCGCGGATGGTCTCCGCGCCAGCCAGCAGCATCACCATGCGGTCCACACCGGGAGCAATGCCCGCATGGGGCGGCGCACCGTAGGTGAACGCATTGTACATCGCCGGGAACTTGGCCTTCACGTCCTCCTCGCCCAGACGAACCATCTTGAACGCCTCGATCATGATCTCCGGATCATGGTTACGCACCGCGCCGGAGGACAGCTCAACGCCGTTGCACACCAGGTCGTACTGGAACGCAGTGATGCTCAGCGGATCGACCTCGCCGGCCTGCGCAGCCTTCAGCACCTCCAGGCCGCCGTTGGGCATGGAGAAGGGGTTGTGGCAGAACTCCAGCTCGCCGCTCTCCTCGCCCATCTCGTACATGGGGAAGTCCACGATCCAGCAGAACTCGTACTTTTCGCGGTCGATGTGGGCAGGGCACAGGTCAGCCAGCATCTTGCGCATGACGCCCGCAGTCTTCTGGGCAGCCAGCTTCTTTCCGGCGGTCAGGCCGACGAAGGTGTTGGGCTTCAGACCCAGAGCAGCGATGACTTCCGCCTCCTGGGGCTTGACGAACTTGGCGATGCCGCCGGCAATCTCGCCCTTCTCGTCCACCTTGAACCAGAAGGCCTTGTTGCCGGAAACAACCTCAACATCCGCGCAGAGCTTGTCGATCTGCTTGCGGGTGGCAGTCATGTCGCTGACGACGACAGCCTTCACCACATTGCCCTCGAAGGGGCCGAAGCCGCAGCCGCCGATCAGCTCGGTCACGTCGGTCAGCTCCAGGTCAATGCGCAGGTCGGGCTTGTCGGAGCCATAGCGATCCATCGCCTCCAGGTAGGGAATGCGCTGGAAGGGCGCGGCGGAAGCAGTGTTGTAGGTGCCGTACTTGGCGAAGATGGGAGGCAGCACGTCCTCCAGCACAGCGAACACGTCCTCCTGGGACGCGAAGGCCATCTCCATGTCCAGCTGGTAGAACTCGCCGGGGCTGCGGTCGCCGCGGGCGTCCTCGTCGCGGAAGCAGGGAGCGATCTGGAAGTACTTGTCGAAGCCGGAGGTCATCAGCAGCTGCTTGAACTGCTGGGGAGCCTGGGGCAGCGCATAGAACTGGCCGGGATGCTTGCGGGCAGGCACCAGGTAGTCGCGGGCGCCCTCAGGGGAAGACGCGGTCAGGATGGGGGTGGTGATCTCCAGGAAGCCATGCTCCATCATGGCAGCGCGCAGAGCAGCCACCACGTTGCAGCGCATCACGATGTTCTTCTTGACCTCGGGGTTGCGCAGATCCAGGTAGCGGTACTTCAGGCGCAGGGTCTCGTCGGCCTCAGTGGAGCGGTTGATCTGGAAGGGCAGCTCGTTGTGGCGGCAGCGGCCCAGCACCTCGATCTTCTCGGGCACGATCTCGATATCACCGGTGGGGATCTTGCTGTTCTTGCTGTCGCGCTCGCGGACGACGCCGGTCACGGAGATGGTGGACTCCTTGTTCAGGCCCTTGATGGCCTTCATCTGCTCCTCATTCTCGATGACGACCTGGGTCGTGCCGTAGAAGTCGCGCACCACCACGAACGCCAGGTTCGCGGACACTTCGCGGACATTCTCCATCCAGCCGGAAATCTGCACAGTTTCGCCCACATTGGCCATGCGCAGCTCATTACAGGTATGCGTACGGTTCTGCATGATGTTACTCCTTTATTGTCCTGATCTTCAATCTCAGTCATGCCCGCTCAGCGTTTCAGCGGAATACGGGTATAGTATTCTTCCTCGTCCTCATGGTGGATGTAAGCGCCGTTGGCGAGCATCACACGCAGGGACGCGGGATTCGTCTTTTTCACAGCCAGGTAGGCTTCGTCTTCCTCAATGAGGTGACCGGCAGTCTCCAGCAGCAGCGCCAGTCCAGCCTTCGCCAGTCCCCTGCCGCGGCTGTCGCGGCGGATCCCATAGCCGATATGTCCCGCGCCGTTTCGCAGCATGTCGTTCAGCCGGGGCCGGAACTTGAACACGCCCACCGCCCGGTCATCCTCAAAAAGGATGTAGTAGCTCTGGGGCACATGTCCCGGCTTCAGGTCGACGCCCCTGGCATACCGTTCGCAATGGGGAATAAACCCGTTCACGAACTCCTCGTAGGACAAGCCGTATCCGCCGTTGCCAAAGCCATTTTCGTTTGGAAGATCCTGCATGCAGTCATAGGCTGCTTCAGCCTCTTCCAGACACAGTGGACGCATCGTCAGCATGGGGATTCCTCCTGCGGCTCAGCCCAGCATCTCCCGCACGGTCGCAGCAGCCTCCGCCATGGGGGCGGTGCGCTCCTCGCGGGTGTTCATGTTCTTGATCTTGATGACGCCGTTCGCCACCTCGTCATCACCCAGGGTGATGCACAGGGGCGCGCCGGTCTTGTTGGCGTACTTGAACTGCGCCTTCAGGCTGCGGCCGGTGTGATCCATGTCCGCATTGATGCCCGCCTCGCGCAGCTGCTGCACCAGCGTGAAGGCCGCGATCTTGTTGCCGCCCATGTAGGTGACGAACACGTCGTACTGGTCAGGCTTGGGGATCTCGACACCCTCGGAATCCAGCAGCATCAGCACGCGCTCGATGCCCATGCCGAAGCCCACCGCATTCAGCGCAGGGCCGCCCAGCTGCTCGACGAGGTTGTCATAGCGTCCGCCGCCGCAGACGGTCAGGTTGCCCTTATCCGTCGTGGTGATCAGCTCGAACACAGTCTTGGTGTAGTAGTCCAGACCGCGCACGATGCGGCTGTCCACCTGGTACGGAATGCCCACAGCCTTCAGGCAGGCCTGCAGCTGGGCAAAGTGCTCGGCACACTCCTCGCACAGCACGTCCAGCATGGAGGGAGCGTCCGCCACCAGCTCCTGGCACTTCTCGACCTTGCAGTCCAACACGCGCAGAGGGTTGCGGTCAAAGCGGGTCTTGCAGGTGTCGCACATGCAGGAGATGCGCTCGCCCAGGAAGGACTTGAGCATCCCGTGATACTGCGGACGGCACTTGGGGCAGCCGATGGAGTTGATGTTCACGGAGAGGTTCTTCACGCCCAGGCGGCTGAGCAGCCGGAAGGCCAGCAGGATCAGCTCCGCATCGGCTGAAGCATCCGCAGCGCCGAAGCACTCCAGGCCAAACTGGTGATGCTCGCGCAGGCGGCCGTTTTGGGGCGCTTCATAGCGGAAGATGGGCGCGTTGAGGTAGTACATCTTGCAGGGCAGCGCATCAGCGTAGAGGCTGTGCTCCACCAGCGCACGGACGGCGCCGGCAGTGCCTTCGGGCTTCAGGGTGATGGAACGATCGCCCTTGTCCTTGAAGGTGTACATTTCCTTCTGCACAATGTCGGTGGTGTCGCCGACGCCGCGCAGGAAGAGCTCGGTGTGCTCGAACACGGGCGTGCGAACTTCGCGGAAACCGGCTTCAGCAGCCGCCTTGCGCATCAGGGCTTCGACGTGCTGCCAGCGGTAGGAATCGGTCGGCAGTACGTCCTTGGTGCCACGGGGTGCCTGGGTCAACATGGGCAATTCCTCCTTATTGTCACTTACTACATCCAACATGGGGCCCGAAGGAG
>JAFXFR010000175.1 GCA_017513475.1 Clostridia bacterium | reverse complement strand
CTGGCGAAGCACTGAAGAAGCCGCCCAGCTGCAATGACAGCGGCATGCCGTCCTCATAATACCGCGGAATGTAGTCCAGGTAGAGCTGATACAGCTCATCCAGGGAGATGCTCTCGCCGTAGCCGCCTTCCTTCCACGCCCCCACGTTGGAAATGGGGGTGGTTTTCAGGCTCCGGCAGCCCAGCTCGCCCAGGCGTTTCACCGTCTGACGCAGCAGGTGCTTGTTGCCCTGGTGGATGCACATCTCCGCACCCGTGGGGAAGCCCTTCTCCTTGCAGCGCAGGAACGCATCCTCCACGATCTTCCCCGCATTGGGGATGCCGCGAAGCCAATCGTGCCAGCCGTCCACGCCGTCGTAGCTCATGTTGAACTCCGGGTGAATACCGCGCTTGGCCAGCGCGTCCAGCAGCTCGTCAGTGACGAGCTTGCCGTTGGAATAGATGGTAGTGATGCGGATACCGCCCGCCAGCAGCGCATCCACGATTTCCATGAAATCCTTGCGGACAAGGGGCTCGCCGCCAGTGAGGGAGACCTCCATCACGCCGCAGTCGATCAGCTGCTGCACGATGGACATGATCTGCTCGTGGCTCAATTCGCCGTACTTGGCATCCGGCGCGGACATGTAGCAATGCTTGCAGCGATAGTTGCAGTGCCCGGTGATGGACCAGTGGGCTGTGCGGATGTAACGGGCGGGATAGAGCTTGTACTCCTGCTCGGGTGCGATGGCGTCGCCGGGTTCGCAGGCGCTGATGATGCCATTCTTCTCGATCTGCGGGATCATGTCGCGGATCTCCTGCGGGATCAGCGGCAGGGATAGGTCGATCTGTCCGTTGCACAGTTCCAGCGCACGCATTTCCTTTGCGTTGATAAAGATGGGCTGCCGTCTGCGCTTGTCCACCAACGCATAGGGCAGCTTCTGCCATCCGCGCAGGAGGTAATTTTCCTTCAGCTTGTAAAACATCTCATCATCCTTTACACTTCACTATATTTGGGAGTGTATCTGCGATACTCTCAGGCCGGGCCTTCGGTGCCATTGCCGTAACCGAAGCAATCACCGCCGCCGGTCACAGCTTCCAGTTCGTCGTCGTTCATTTCGCCCGCAGGCTTGGTGAGATCAGCGCCGGTCAGCTCAATGCCCAGCTCCTGGGCCAGGGCAAGCAGGTTTTCCTTGGTCATGGTGCTGGCCATTGCAGTCAGATCGCTGTTCTGGGAAACAGCCTCCAGGAATTTCTTCATGCTTTCAGTCGTTGTCAACCATCCGTTCGCGGATCACATCAGTTGTCCGTGCCAATCCCGGCCAAGCCGCAGATGCAGCGTTCATAGTCGGGATCGGAGAAATCCCCAAACTTAGCGTAACCCGCACCGATAGCCACACAGGCACAGGTCTTGTCATTACTGTCTTCGGTGCCACCGCCGCCTATGGCGCAGTAGCATGCCCCGCCGCCGGCAACAGCGTTCAGCTCGTCGTCATTCAGCTCGCCTGCTGGCTTTTCAAAATCAGCCTCGGTCAGTTCGACGCCCAGCTCCTTGGCCAGGGCAAGCAGGTCTTCCTTGGTCATGTTGTTGATCTTCCTGACTAGCTCTTCGTTCTTGGAAACGCTCTCCAGGAATTTCTTCATGTTTTCAGTCATTGTCGTCGATCCTTCCCGAATTTTTTGTCGTTCTTAACGATTCACTATATCTCAGTGTGCGTCTGTAGCACCGCTGATGGATATCAGTCCGCGTACAATGGCTTGTCGCCACTACCAGCACCGATGCACCAGCAACGGTTTTCGCCATCCCTTGCTGAACCGCCGCCAAACGCAACGCAGGCGCAGGCCTTTCCATCTTCATCCGCTTTACCACCGCCGCCTGCAACGCAGAAGCAATCCTTCCAGCCACCGGTTACGGCTTCCAGCTCGTCCTTTTCCAACTCGCTCTCCTGGGCAAAGTCATCCTCGGTCAGCTCAATGCTCAGCTCCTTGGCCAGGGCAAGCAGGTCTTCCTTGGTCATGGTGTTGATCTTCTTGGCCAGTTCTTCGTTCTTGGAAACAGCCTCCAGGAATTTCTTCATGTTCTCAGTCATACAAACAAACCTTTCTTCTGCACAGAGAGTGAGATTTATATCTCACTCCCTGTAATGATGTTACTCGTTGTAGTCTTCAGGGTACGGAACCGAGTCAACAGCTTTGCCACCACCGCCGAGCACACAGACACAGCGGCATCCACCGCCCGCGAGATCGGATATTTCACCGCCGCCACCCGCAGTGCAAAAGCATGACTTTTCTGCGTTTGTATTTCCAACACCGCCGCCGACAAAGGGGCATGCGCACACGCTTCCGCCAGCCACGACGTCCAGCTCGTCGTCATTCAGCTCGTCTGCGGGCTTTTCAAAGTCTGTCTCGGTCAGCTCAACGCCCAGCTCCTTGGCCAGGGCAAGCAGGTCTTCCTTGGTCATGGTGTTGATCTTCTTAGACAGCTCGTCGTTCTTGGAAACAGCCTCCAGGAATTTCTTCATGTTCTCAGTCATGGTCATACATCCTTTCTGTTGTTTGGGTTTATTCCTGCCGCGAATACTTATCTCAGCAGTTCGTACAGCTTGTAGACCCGCTCCTCGGTCAGCTTCGCCGCCTCGGTATTCACAATCAAGGGATACAGGGAGCCACCTTCAAACTCCTTGCCGGCAGTTTCGACAGCCGCCGCCATGTCTGCTTCCCAATCGCTCTGCTCAGTAGTCAGCTTTTCCACATCCGCCTCAGGCAGGAGCTTCTTTGCTTCATCCAGCAGCAGATTCAATGTTTCGTCCCACAGGGCGCGCAGCTCTTCGGACTTCTGGTTCATGTCCGTCTGCGTCAAGGGCTCCTGCTCCAGAGAAGTTTTGATCGCATCAGACTGTTTCTTCACGAAGGTCAGGTATTCTTCTGCGGTCATCCAAGTGGCAACAACCGCATGGTCGCTTGCCTCGCAGACAATTGCGGACAGCTCCTCAGTAGAAAGCAGCTCGTGGCAGACCGTATACTCGCGCAGCACCATATGGTAGTCATCGAACAGCTCGAAGCACAGTACGCCTTCTTCCTGCACGCAGGTTTCGGAGGTCTCCATGGTTTCTGCGTTGTATTCATAGACCGTCCAGCCGACAAAGATCTTGCCTTCTGCGGTGACGGCAGCAATGGTATCCAGCTCCAGCACTTCGCCGAAGGTCTGGCCGGGCTCAACCGTCGCCACGCTCCAGTTGGCCTCGTACTGTTCCTCTTCACCGTTCACCAGCATGCTGCCTTCGCCGCTCAGCAGAGTGATGCTGGGCATCACAATGGTTTCTTCTTCATTAGGGGCAAAGTATTCCCCTGCGGGAATGCCAGCCCACTTAGCCACATACGTCACATTATGGTCAGGCACGGCCAGAGCCAACAGCTCTTCGGTGGTATAGCACTGATCGGGAATCAGGCTGTATTCATTCTCTTCGAAGCCGAATTCATCGATGGTGACAGTCACAGCGACCTCCATCCAGCCCTCGAATACGTCGCCTTCCAGCACGGGTTCCACAGAAAGAACGCCGTTGTTCTGCAGCATTTCGCCAATGGTTTGCCCCACCGTGCCGATCAGGCCGAGGCCGTCGAGTTCATCAGCTTCATCCGTCCAGGTAACATACAGTTTGCCGCTGGCATTCGAGTAGCCTTCAAACGATACATCAACCTGAACCTCCTCTTCGGCCAGACAAACGGCAGCAAAGATCAGGCAAAGCGCGGTCAAAAGGGCAAGCAGGTTCTTCTTCATGGTTCATTCCTCCTGTTTTGTTCATTGCAGTTACTGATGCAGCCTTAAACGCACCTTTCGTTTCTGTTACAGGTATCTGACATCAGAAACCGCCGATCTGCTCCTGCCAGCTTGCACCGCAGCAGGGGCAGGGTTTACCGGATTCCATATACTTGTAGGCGCAGCGGACGCAGGGAGGTATAACCGCGTAATAGTTGGGATCATGGTCATCGCAGCCGCCGGTCACTTCGTCCAGCTGAACTTCCGTCAGTTCGATCTTTTTCTTTTCGTCCATTGCG
>JAFXFR010000174.1 GCA_017513475.1 Clostridia bacterium | reverse complement strand
GTACCGCGAGCAGGGCCGCAACGGCAAGGGCATCCGCGCCATCAACCTGACCGAAAAGACCGGCGACCTGGCCGCACTGCTCCTGGTGCACGAGGAGGAGGACATCCTGCTCATCACCGACGACGGCACGATTATCCGCACCCCCGCCGCCGACGTGCGCCTGTGCGGCCGCAACACCCAGGGCGTGCGCGTCATGCGCCTGGCCGAGGACAGCAAGGTCATCGGCGTGGCCCGCGCGGAAAAGGAAGAGGAAGCCGATGTGGCAGAGATCGTCGCGGAGATGAATGGGGAGAACGCGGAGGAAGCTGAGGCTGTGGTCGAAGAGACTGCAGAGGAAGCCGCTCCCGAAGCTGAAATTTGATAAATGAAACGGGTCGAAGACCCAAGCCCGGTATGTGTGCTGCATGCCGGGCTGTATTCTATCAAGGAGGACGTACCATGCTGAACGATTACCTCACCGCCAAGCCCACCCTCGAAACCTCGCGTCTGATCCTGCGCTCCTTGGTGCCGGAGGACGCCGCCAGCCTCCGCCGCTGGCTGGCCCGGGACGAAATCTACACCTACTGGGGCCGCAAGGCCAGCAAGGGCGAGCGCGAGCCGGAATTGATGTTCATCGACCCGCGCCCGTGGGTGAAGCGCAAGCCCGACCCGGATTTCAAGTGGGGCATCGTGCTGAAAGAGACCAACGCCGTCATCGGCGATGTCTCCATCTTCGATATTGAGAACGCCCGTATGGGCAGCGTAGGCTACCGCCTCGACCCCGACCTTTGGGGACACGGCTATGTCACCGAAGCCCTGCGCGCGGCGGTGGAGTTCATCTTCACCCACACCGAGCTTGACCGCCTCCACGCTACGGCGGATGTGCGTAACACCGCCTCCAACCGAGTGCTGGAGAAGTGCGGCTTCGTGCATGAGGGCACGATCCGGCATGGCAAGATGGTGTCCGTGTACTGCGATTATCATATCTGGGGGTTGCTCCGGGAAGATTGGGAGCAGATGAAGGCCACAACCTGACACAAAAACCGGGAACCTCTGACACGCATCGTCGTTGGTTCCCGGTCATTTTCATATATACACTTACTCGCGGTACCCCGCGCCCGGCCCTACCAGCTCCGCGCCGTCGCCGTAGACGACCAGGTGCTCGGCGGATTCTTCATCCTCGAAGAGCCGCCAGCATTCCTCGCCGCCGGAGGTGTCCGCCATGACGGTCAGCGTCGCGCCGCACTGGAACACCATCGTCAGGTCGCCCAGCTGGTTCAGCATCGCCGTCTTGACGGTCAGGCCGTCCAGGTCGCCGTTGAGGCGCTCAAGGGCCTCGTCCAGGCGGTTGCAGCCCTCGTCGTCGGAGTGGAAGTCATCGGGGATGTAGTCCTCCTCGTAGCCCATCGCGCGCCACATCGACCACATCGCCTCGGAGGGCTGGTAGACGTCGTTGCGGGCCAGGATGGTGCGGCCCTTCTCCGTCAGGCGGTAGTAGCACTGGATGTGCAGGACATAACGCCCGAAGGTCAGCATCAGCATATCCGCTGCGCGGTCCGCGCGGGTCAGGGGCTGCCTGATCAGGCTATTCAGCCTCGTTTGTACAAGGGTGATTTCAGAGATGTTCATTTTATTCCTTTCAGGGGTTGAGTTTACTTGCCAAAGGCCTCCATGACCGCCTCCGCCATCGCGTCCTTCTCGCACTGCTGCTTGTGCCGCACGGGCAGGGTGCGCAGGGCCTTGACCTGGGCGGGCACCTTCACGCCGGTGACCTTCTCCAGCATTTCGGAGCACTGGAAGGCGTCCAGGCCGTTGACGGCTTCCTTGCCCTCCACGGCGGAAAGCACGTCCGCGGCGAACTTGTAGGGGCTGGCGGTGGACACGACCACAGCAGGGGTCATATCGCCGGTCTTTTCGCGGTACTCCTTCAGGACGTGGCTGGCCACAGCGGTGTGGGTGTCCATCAGGTAGTGATCCGTCTCAAAGCGGGCGCGGATCTCGGCGGCGCACTGCATATCGTCGCAGTAGCCGGCGTCGAACACATCATTCATCCACTCCTGGCGCTGCTCGCCGATGGCGTAGGTGTAGCACTCCTTGAGCTGCTTCATCCAGGTGGCGACCAGGCTGCCGTCGCGGTCGGCACACTCATACAGCAGGCGCTCCAGGTTGGAGGAGATCAGGATGTCCATGGAGGGAGAGGTGGTCTTGAAGAAGGTGCGGCGGGTGTCGTACACGCCGTTGCGGAAGAAGTCGGTCAGGACGTTGTTGCGGTTGGACGCGCAGATCAGCTTGCCCACCGGCAGGCCCATGTTGCGGGCATAGTAGGCCGCCAGGATGTTGCCGAAGTTGCCGGTCGGCACGACAAAGTTCACCTGATCGCCCAGGGCGATGGCGCCCTCGTTCAGCAGATCCGCATAGGCGGAGAAGTAGTACACAATCTGCGGCACCAGACGGCCGAAGTTGATGGAGTTGGCGCTGGACAGCACCTTGCCCCTGGCGTTCACCTGGGCGTTGAATTCCGCGGAGGAGAACAGGTTCTTCACGCCGGTCTGGGCGTCGTCGAAGTTGCCGTGGATGCCGATGACGTGGGTGTTGTCGCCGCCGGTGGTGGTCATCTGCAGCTTCTGCACGTCGCTGACGCCGTCGGAGGGATAGAACACGGTGCAGGAGGTGCCGGGCACGTCCTTGAAGCCCTCCAGGGCCGCCTTGCCGGTATCGCCGGAGGTCGCAACCAGGATGGACACCTCGCGTTCCTCGCCGTTCTTCTTCGCGGAGAGGGTGGTCAGGTGGGGCAGCAGCTGCAGGGCCATGTCCTTGAAGGCCAGCGTCGGGCCGTGGAACAGCTCCAGCACCCAGGTCTCGTCATCGATCTTCTTCATCGGAGCGATGGCGGGATCGTCAAACTTCTTCTCGTCATAGGCTGCCGCGAGGGCTTCCTCGATCTCCGGGATGGTGAAGTCCTCCAGGTAGGTCTTGAGGATCGCACAGGCGCGCTGACGGTAATCCATATCCGCCAGCTTGCCGATCTTCTGCAGGCTGATGGGCGGGAACATGGCGGGGACGTACAGTCCGCCGTCGGGCGCAAGGCCGTAGAGGATCGCTTGGGACGCGGTGACTGCCGCGCCGCCTCGGGTGGAGAAGAAAGACATGGGAATCACACTCCAAATCTATATTGATGTCAATGGCTGGTTCTGAGCAGCGCAGGCATTCTCTCCTGCACTGTTGAAAAACAGCCATCCGCCGCATTGTATACAATCCTTCGCAAAAAAGCAAAGGAACAGGGCGGCAGCACGATCACCACCGCCCTGACATGCTTTGATTAGATAACGTAGGCCTTGCAGAACTCGGGCAGAGCCTCGGGATCAGCGCTGACGGACAGCACGAAGGTCGCATTGCTCTTCTTGCCCAGCGCCTCCAGCGCCTCGAAGAACCACGCAGCGTCAGCCAGCTCGATGCCCACCAGCTTCAGGAACGCATCCACAAAGATGGTGGAGATGTCATAGTTACTGGCCAGCATGCCGCACAGGAAGCCCAGGAGCTTGTCAGCGCTGGCTTCCTTCTTGGTGTCGTAATAGTCGTTCACGTTGACGAAACGCACCGCGCGGTCGATCTCGTACATGTAGCTGTTGTCCTTATCCAGGAACACAACGTTACCGGCAGCGGTCTTGGCGGTGTCATTGGTCATATCGATGAGCCGCTTGGTCTTGCCGGAGCCCTTGTTGCCTGCGATGATCTGAATCATGGGAAAACGCCTCCTTCAATAGAGATAATTCTCTTGACCTGATTATAAACCATTTTTGCCAAATATGCAATCCCTCCGGGGAAGATTCCTGAAAATCGGATTGTTTTTCATTCGTCTTTCGCATCCGGGGCGGATGTATTGTTATCATTCGCCATCATTTGCAGCAAATCCTGCCTCTCCAGATGCGGAAGTACACGCTTTGTACAGTGGGGCATGGCAGGATCAAAGCCGCAGACGGAAGCATAATCGCACCACTGGCAGGCGCTCCAGTCCTTGATCTGGGCCGGACTGACAGCGATATCGCCCGCCCGGATCCCATCGGCAAGGTCGGCGGCCTTCTGCCTGGTATGCGCAAGCAGCACCTGCATTTCCTCCCGGGAGTAAGCGCCGGCGCCGGCAGCCACGGAACCGTTCTTGTTGAAGATCTTGCCCAGGGCGTCGCCCTCTGCGTCCATGGCGTTGATGACGTTCACCTCGGAGAGCACCACGCCCTTCAATTGCAGCGTCCTGGCGATGGCGGCTTCCGCGGCAGATTTCACATCCTCGGCTTCCACCAGCGGATCGCTGACGCGGAAATAAAACGCGCCTGCGGCATTGCCGTTCATCCCCTGGGCAGCCGCCTGAAGGTAGAGCATCAGCTGCAGCTGGAGGCCGTGGTAGAGCCTCGTGGGATCAATGTCCTTGCGGGCGGACTTGTAGTCGATGACCCGCAGATACGCCTCGTCGCCGTCGTCCCAGCGGTCGATGCGGTCGATCTTGCCGCGCAGGGCGATGCGTCTTCCGTCCTTGAGCGTCAACACCACCGGCGGCAGACCGTCCTCCGTGCCGAACTCGACCTCCTCGCCCACCGTGCGGAAGCGGCTGGTCTTTGCATGCCGCGTGAACAGCCAGGCAGCCCGCTTCACCGTGCGGACGTACTTTTCGCCCTGCAGCCTCGCGGCGGGGGTGTCGGTCAGAGGGCCGTCCTGCCACTGTGCGGTCAGGGGGCGCAGGACTTCCTCCATCATGGCGTCGATCTCCTCCTCCGGAAGGTCGGGCCAGTCCGGGTGATGGAGCGCCGCATGGGCAAATCCCTGCAGGGCCGCATGATAGAAATCGCCCGCGTCGTCCGCCTCAAAGGCCCAGGCTTCCCGCTTGACGGGCTTCAGGCCGTAATCCACATAATGCTGGTAGGGGCAGGACGCAAACTTCTCCAGGCGGCTGATGGACACCGTGTCCTGGGTGAAGAGCCTTCGGGTCATTTCCATGGAAAGACGGGCATCGGGCTGACCCGCTACCGCCGCATTCAGCACCTGCCGGGTGCGCTCATGCCATGCATCCGACTGCCACAGCCACTTGAGAGCGTTGAGCCAGGCGGGTTCCAGCGTCTCCACAAGGCCGTCCGCCAGCGCGCGTAAGCGCGGGGCCAGCGCGTCCAGCGCCAGCTGCGGGGACAGGGGCAGATCATCCGAGCCGTCCGCCGTTACGCCGCCGGTGATCACCAGATCAGGGAACAGGCGCCGCACATCATCCACCAGGCTTGCCGGGCGCAGGGCCGTGCCGTCCTGGCTGCCCTGGGCGAAGGTGATGAGCAGCTGCTTCCGGGGCAGGGCGATGGTGCGGTAGAAGTCCGACTGGCGCAGGGCCGCGGTTTCCTGCCTTGTCAGGCCGATGGGGCGCTCATGTCCCTCGGCGAGGGCGCGGCGCTCCACCTCGGTGATCAGGCTGTCCTGGCTGGACGCCATCGCGCCGTCCTGCATGCCGCAGAGCACCAGCGCGTCGATGCGCCCGGTCAGCAGATGCCCCGCTTCGCCGATCATGACCGCCTCCGGCTGGGGCGGCAGGCTGGCAATGCTTGCGCCGGTGAGGCCGCTGGTGACAAACCGGGCAATGTCCTTCATCGCGGCGCGGCGCTCGCCCAGCAGGGCGTGGAGCTGATCCAGCAAGTCCATGATGAGCTGCCACATCTGCCGGTTTTGCGCGGCTTCAGCGCCCATGTTCCGGCGCAGCAGCTCCTCCTCGCGGTGCAGCAGGGTCTGGTAGGCATTCACGTCCTCCAGCAACCGGAACACCGCCTCCACAGACTGCGCGGCAGACTTCGCTTCCTTCAGCCGGTCATGCAGCGTCTCCACGGGGGTGATCAGCTTCACCCGCAGCGCTTCCGCTTCCTCCGCCCTGTCGCCCCGCGTGAACTCCTTGCGCCAGCGGCCGTGGTCGATGCCGTTTTCCAGCGCGTAATTCTCGAGGAAGTGGGCCTCCTCCGCCGTCAGGGGGGAGAAGCCGCTCTTCATCATGTGCAGCACGTCCTGGGCGGCATATCCGCCGGTGGCGGAGCGCAGCGCGCCCAGCAGCATCCGGGTGAGGCCGTGGCGAAGGGCGCTGTCCTTGCGGGCGATATAATGGGGGATGCCCGCTGCCGTCAGGGTCGTTGCGAGGATGCCGGCCATGCTGGTTTCATCCGCCATGGCGACGGCCATGTGCTGCCAGGGCATGCCGGCCTCGTGCCAGGCTGTCAGGGTCTTTGCGATGTGGGCTGCCTCGGCGTAGGGGTTGGCCGCCGCGTGGATGGCGATCCCTTCCGCAGAGCCGTCACAGGGCTTCGCCTGACGGTTGAACAGGTTCCTTTCAAGGTATTCCAGGGCAGGAACTACGCTCGCGCGCTCCTGAGGTCGGGCTTGCCCGACGAGCGGGTGCGATTGCTCGCACATCGCCCCGCGAAGCCCAGCACGCGACCTTGCGTCGTGGGATGGGCCGATGGGCAGATAACGCCATTCCACCGGGATTTCCGCCTCCTGCAGGCGTTTCATCAGCTGCGCTGCACTGCCCCTCTGGGTGAGGAAGATCCGCCCGTCGGGAGCGTCGGCAGCGTCCATGGTCATGGTGACGGTGAGGCTTTCGCAGACCTTCGCGCACTCGCAGAGCAGCTCGATCATCGGGCCCGGCAGCACGTCGAAGCCGTACACGAACACCGCTGCGTCATTCACAACCCCCGCGGGGATCAGCCGCGCCCGCACATCCTGCTGCTGCATGGTTTCGTCGGCAAAGCGGCCGTCGATCACCTCCAGGTAGGCAGACCAGACCTTCGCCAGATCGCCTTCCTTGGCCTTCAGCGCGCCGGGTTGGAGGCTTTCCGCATGGGCCGCGACGGCCTCCGGGGTCAGCCCTGCACGCTGCATATCCGCCATCAGGACGCTCATCTTGTCCGGCAAGCCCGGCGTGAGCGCCACCCGCTTGTAGTAGGTCAGCTCGTCCTGCACCAGCGTCAGCGCCTGGGCGATGGCCATGCTGCGTCCGGCAGCGTCCAGCGGGGCAAGCCGAACATGTCCGCCGCACTCGCGGATCTTCCGCGTCAGCCGCCTCGGCGACAGGACTTCGATATCCAGCAGGCCCGGCAGATTCAGCCCCGCGATGATCTCCCGCTCCGCCTGCAAGGTGTACTGCTCCGGCACCAGCAGGATCACCCGCGTGCCCGCCTTGCTGGCCTCGCCGATCTTGGGCAGGATATGGGGCAGCAGCCGTCCGGCACGTCCGCCGATGATCTTCACTGTCACGCCGCAGGCCCTCCTTCAAACTTCATTCGTGGATTTCATTATACCACAGATTGACTCTGTTCGACAACCGTGTTATCATCAAACCAGGGTTTCGCCTCTGCGGAGGCGAGGTGGGGGCTTTCCGATCGCCCCCACCACCCCTTCGGCATCAATCTGTTTGTTTCTTTATAAAAGGAGCCCCATCATGACCGATCGCAAGCCCAGGCCCAGGCCTGTTCAACACAAACCTGCCGAAAATGGGTCGAAGACCCCCTGCCCCTACGCTGCCCGCTGCGGCGGCTGTTCCCGCGTGCACATCCCCTACGGGGAGCAGCTGAAGATGAAGCAATCCGCGGTGGAGAAGCTCCTCGCCGGCGTCTGCAAGGTGGAGCCCATCCTCGGCATGGCCGACCCCTGGCACTACCGCAGCAAGGTGCATGCCGTCATCGGCACGGACTTCAGGACCAAGCAGCCCATCGCCGGGGTGTATCAGCGGGGAACCCACCGGGTCGTGCCTGTGCAGGGCTGCCTCATCGAGGATCCCCGCGCTGACCGCATCATCCGCACCATCGTGGAGATGATCCCGAAGTGGAAGCTGCGCATCTACAACGAGAACACCCATCGCGGCTTCCTGCGGCACGTCATGGTGCGCACCGGGCAGAAGACCGATCAGATCATGGTCATCCTGGTGGCCACGGCCAGCGAATTCCCCGGGGGCAAGGCCTTCGTGCAGGAGCTGACCGGGAAGCATCCCGAGATCACCACCGTCGTCCTCAACGTCAACCAGAAGGAGACGTCCATGGTGCTGGGCACGAGGGATATCCCCCTGTTCGGCCCCGGATACATGGAGGACGAGCTGTGCGGCAAGCGCTTCCGCATCAGCCCGCAAAGCTTCTATCAGGTCAACGCCCGGCAGACCGAGGTGCTCTACCGGACCGCCATTGACTTTGCAAACCTCACCGGCGCAGAGACGCTCCTGGACGCCTACTGCGGCACGGGCACCATCGGGCTGTGCGCCTCCGACCGGGTGAAGCAGCTCATCGGCGTGGAGCTGAACGCCGACGCTGTGCGGGACGCCAAGGTCAACGCGCGCCTCAACCAGGTCGCCAACGCGGACTTCATCTGCGAGGACGCAGGGCGCTTCATGGTGAAGATGGCAAGGGAGAACCTCCCCCTGGACGTGCTGATCATGGATCCTCCCCGTTCCGGCTCGGACGAGCGCTTCCTGCGCAGCGTCCTGACCTGCAGGCCGAAAACCATCGTGTACGTCTCCTGCAACCCCGAAACCCTCGCCAGGGACGCCAGGTTCCTCGTCAAGGGGGGATACAAGGCCGTCAAAGCTGTTCCGGTGGACATGTTTCCGCACACGGAGCATTGCGAGTGCGTGATGCTGTTCCAACTTTCATAATGCAGTTTTCAAGGTGCTGGGAGGGTCGCAAGCCCTCCTGGCTTTTTTGCTTTACGCACTCTCCTTCGTCAGTCTGCACAGCTCATCCAGCGCCGCCACCTGCTCCGACAGGTTCAGCCTGGGGAACTTCTCGTCCCGGCATTCCAGCTCGTCCATGATCTCCCGGAAGAGCGTCCGGCCCGGGGTGGGCGTTCCCTCGCCCCATTGCGGCAGACGGTCGTTCAGCAGGCTTTCGCAGATCTCCGCCTGCACGTCCTCGTCGGTCATCGCGTCCCAGCGGGCGGCCTCCTCCTGCATTTTGCAGGCCCTTTGCAGCGCGTGGTTCCACTTCCAGCCGTCCGGATCGGGCGCTTTCTCCATCACGCTGACCATCCCGTCCGCCTGCCCCTGGAGGAACATCCCCATCCCCCGCCGGAATTCCCCCCGGATGGCGCGCACTGCTCTGGCCACCACATCCCTGCGGACGGTGACGGCTTCTCTCCGGGGACGATCGCACCCCCCGGGGATCTCCATGCCGAACTCCGTCAGGGCCGCCCTGGCCGCCTCCACCGGGGACAGGCCGCGCACCTTCGCGTACAGGTTGGCAGCGTCGCCCGAGGCGTGGCAGGTGAAGCAGTAGTAGCGGTTGGTGCTGTCATAGCAGGCCATGCTGGGATGGCGGTCGTCGTGGAAGGGGCAGCGCCAACGCCCCTGACCCGCGCCCGTGCGCTTGCCCTCGATCCCCAGACGCTCCGCCGCGTCGTTGCAGCTGATCTGCTTGACTGCCTCGAATACCGTCATACTGCTCCTTTCTGCACAAACATCTGTTCGCGTTTACATGGCCTATTATAGCACATCTGTTCGCATTTGTCAAGAGGCATTCGCAAATTTAGAGAACTTTTGTTCGCATTTCCCCTTGACAAATCCGCAAAGCTGTGGTATAATAGCTTCACAGTGGCGAACAAGCGTTCGTTCACATCCCCGGCAACGGGGGGTAGGGGGGCAGATCTGCAGATACAGATCAAGCAGATACAAATCCCCCTCCAAAGCAAATCGAAGGCAGGGTCAAAGGCAAATCCTTCCCCCGATCTGCTGAAGACCTGATCAGATCTGATGATCTGCTTCCCGCCAGAGGCATATACCAGATGTTATTTAACAAAATCCCCCGCAATCCGCTACACAAATCCGCCGGAATGTGGTATGATGGTTAGAGTTGACTTATCCAAGGAGGCATCCCCAATGAAACAGCTCAAGTTTGCAGCCCGCTACATCGCCCGGCACTGGTGGCAGTACCTGCTTGGCATCGCGGCGCTGTACATGGTGGACTGGGTGAATGTGTATGTGCCTGAGTTCACCGGGCGGATCATCAACGGTCTGACCGACCGCACGCTGGATATGCAGGGCGCCATGAAGATCGTGTGGATGATCGCCGGCATGGGCCTGATGATCGCCATCGGCAGGTTTGGCTGGCGCTTCTTTATCTTCGGCGCAGCAAGGTCCATCGAGCGGGAAATGCGCGGCGATATGTACGGCCATCTGTCGAAGCTCTCCATGCACTACTTCAACCGGCACAAGACCGGCGACCTGATGGCCCACTTCACCAATGACCTGATGAGCGTGCGCATGCTGCTGGGCATGACCGTCATCACCGCCTTTGACGCCACCGTCATGCTGGTGCTGGTGCTGGTGCAGATGATCACCTACGTCAGCCCCAAGCTGACCCTGGTGGCCATCCTCCCCCTGCTGATCATCACCGTGGGCGATTTCTTCTACGGCAAGATGATGCACAAGCGCTTCAAAGCCAGGCAGGAGGCCTTCTCCTCCCTGACGGATCAGGTGCAGGAGTCCATCAGCGGCATCCGGGTGATCAAGGCCTTCGTGCAGGAGCGCAAGGAGCTCTACGCCTTCGCCCTCTCGGCTCAGAACGCCAAGGACAAGAACCTGCGCGTGGTGCGCCTCCAGGCGATGATGATGCCCATCATGGACCTGATCATCGGCGCCTCCACCCTGCTGACGCTGCTCTACGGCGGCTACCTGGCCATCCAGGGCGAGATCGACGTGGGCCAGTTCGTGGCCTTCAACAGCTACGTGGGCATGCTGGTCTGGCCGATGATGGCCGTGGGCGAGTGCATCACCTCCATCAGCCAGGGCCTGGCCTCCCTGGGCCGCATCCACCACATCTTTGAGGAGCAGCCCGAGATCGTGGACGGTCAGCAGACCGATCATGACGTCACTGCCCTGAAGGGCGAGATCCGCCTGAATCACCTGACCTTCGCCTACCCGGACATGCCCGACGTGACCGTGCTGGAGGACGTCTCCGTCACCGTGAAGCCCGGCGAGACCCTGGCCATCCTGGGCCGTACGGGATCGGGCAAGTCCACCGTGCCAAGCCTCCTGGTGCGCCTGTACGACGTGGCGGACGGCATGATCACCATCGACGGGCATGACCTGAAGACCATCCCCCTCGGGGTTCTGCGCGAGAACATTGCCTGCGTGCCCCAGGACAACTTCCTCTTCTCCGACACCCTTCAAAATAACATTGCCTTCGGCTCTGCGGACAAGTCCCTGGAATCCGTCATCCACGCAGCGGAGCTGGCCTGCATCCACGACAACATCGCCGAATTCCCCGAGCAGTATCAAACCGTGGTGGGCGAGCGCGGCGTGACCCTCTCCAGCGGCCAGAAGCAGCGCAGCTCCATCGCCCGTGCATTGATGAAGGCGGCAGCGCCGCAGGCATCGGCCCCCATCCTCATCCTGGACGACGCCCTCTCCGCCGTAGATACCGACACCGAGCGCAAGATCCTGGACAACCTGCGCACCGTCCGCGGCAATGACCGCACCACCATCATCGTGGCGCACCGCATCTCCACCATTCAGGACGCCGATCACATCCTGGTGCTGGACGACGGCAAGGTGGCTGAATACGGCACCCATGAGGAGCTGCTCGCAAGCGACGGCCTGTACAAGTCCCTGTTTGACAAGCAGCAGCTGGAAAAGCAATTGCGTGAGGATCATGAGGAAGGCGGTGAGCAGAATGTCTGAGTTCGTCCGCGGCCTGAAGAACAGGGAGCCCGAGCTGCACTACAAGGGCAATGCCTTCCTGCGGCTGATGGGCTATTTGAAGCCCTACATCAAGACCGTGCTGATCTGCTTCGTGCTGGTGTCCGTCCTGACGGTGCTGGATCTGTACAAGCCCATGCTCATCGGCGACGCGATCGACAAGTACATCCTCACCATGGAGGAAGGCCAGCTGTCCTCGGATACCAGCCTTTCCGCCACGGAGATCGCCGCTGCCGCCGCCCTCACCCCGGATCAGCGCTGGGAAGGCATCCTCAAAACCGCCGGACTGTACGTGCTGGTGATGCTGATCGCCTTCGTGTGCAACCGCATGCAGTACCTGATGATCCAGGAGATGGGCCAGAAGATCGTCTACACATTGCGCACGGAGCTGATGGCACATGTGCAGAGCCTGTCCATGCGCTTCTTCGACACCACCCCCGTGGGCCGCATCGTCACCCGCATCACCAACGACACCGAGGCCATCAACGATCTGTATTCCAACATCATCGTGCGTCTGTTCCGCAACGTGATCAAGGTGATCGGCCTGGTGGTCGTGATGCTCCTGCTGGACGTGAAAATGGCGCTGCTGTCCCTGGTGATGGTGCCGGTGGTGGCGGTGCTGACGTTCATCTTCCGCCGCCTGAGCCGCAGGTGCTACCAGGTGGTCAAGACCCGTATCACCGCGCTGAACACCTTCCTGTCCGAGCACCTCTCCGGCATGCGCGTCATCCAGATCTTCCACCGGGAAAAGGAGAAGTGCGACGAGTTTGACCAGAAGAACAAGGAGCTCTACGACGCCGGCTTCCGCGAGATGATGATCTTCGGCATCTTCCGCCCGCTGATCTACCTGGCCTCCATCGTGGCCACCGCGATCATCCTGGGCGGCGGCAGCAGCCAGGTGCTGGGCAATGCCATCACCATCGGCACGCTATTCATGTTCACCCAGTACATCAGCCAGCTGTTCCAGCCCATCCAGGAGCTGGCGGAGATGTTCACCACCCTGCAGAGCGCCATTGCATCTGCCGAGAAGATCTTCACCCTCATGGACGTGGAGCCCATCGTGAAGGAGAAGGACGACCCCACCCGCCCGGATGAAATCAAGGGCCGGATCGAGTTCGATCACGTCTGGTTCGCCTATGAAACCAAGGACGGCGAAACCCCCACCGAGGCCAACGCCGGCAATGAAAACTGGGTCCTGCGGGACGTGAGCTTCGTCATCGAGCCCGGCCAGAAGGTGGCCTTCGTGGGTGCGACGGGCGCGGGCAAGTCCTCGATCCTGAACCTGATCGGCCGGTATTATGACATCCAACGCGGCGCGATCCGCATCGACGGCGTGGACATCCGCGACATGACCCGCGAGCAGATCCGCGCAGCCATCGGCCAGGTGCAGCAGGACGTGTTCCTCTTCACCGGCGACATCAAGCAGAACATCCGCCTCAGGGACGATTCCATCACCGACGAGACCATCCGCGAGGCTGCCCACAACACCAACGCCAGCCACTTCATCGAGCGTCTGCCGAATCAGTATGACGAGCGGGTGACCGAGCGCGGCTCGACCTTCTCCGCGGGCCAGCGGCAGCTGATCTCCTTTGCCCGCACCCTGGCCTACGACCCGACGATCCTGATCCTGGACGAAGCCACCGCCAACATCGACACCGAGACCGAGCAGTGGATCCAGGAAGCCGTCAAGACCCTGATGGAGGGCCGCACGTCGATCATGGTAGCGCACCGCCTGTCCACCATCCAGCACTGCGACAGGATTATTGTCATGCACCACGGGAAGATCCGCGAATCCGGCACCCATCAGGAGCTGCTGGAGCAGGACGGCATTTACAAGAAGCTGTATCAATTGCAGCTCGCCTAAGGGGTCTTCGACCCCGTTTTCGCGCGATTGAGCTGAACGCCTTCGGTTGAAGATACGCCCGCGTGAGGCTGTGGCTTTGATCGTAGTTGCGCGTCCGCGCTCGCTATCGCGCGGGCCGCACAGAAGGTCTGTATGCACACAAATAGAGCTGCGACATGTTGCGTCGCAGCTCTTTCTGTTTGTCTGATTCAGTTTGCATCAGCCGTGCATGCCCTCGGACTGCAGCTGCATGTTCTCCACCACGATGTCGTGGATCTCGCCCAGGGTCGCGCAGTATTCGAGAACTTCCCAGGGCTTGTTGGTGTGGAAGTGGATCTTGATCAGCTCGTCATCGCCCACAGCCAGGAGGCAGTCGCCCTCAAAATGCTCGGTGATGTAGTCGAAGATCTCGTCCTCGTCCAGGTCGTGGCCTTCGATCAGCAGCTGGGTGTCAAACTTGAACTCCAGAATCTCAGACATATGTGTATGCTCCTTTGCTTATGTTTGGGTTTCTTTGTATTGTTCAACAGGGAGTCGGAAAACTCCTGCTTGCAACGCTGAATTTACTTTGCTTCCGCCCAGTTTGCGCCCTGATGGACCTCCGCCGACAGCGGCACGCTCAGGGTGATGACGCCCTCCATGGCCTCCTGGAGGATGCGGGCGGCGGTTTCGACCTCCTCGGGCGGACACTCCAGCAGCAGCTCGTCGTGCACCTGGAGGATCAGGCGGCTTTGCAGCTTCTCCCGGCGAAGGGCCTCGTCCACGCGAACCATCGCCAGCTTGATGATATCCGCCGCCGTGCCCTGGACGGGGGTGTTCATGGCGGCGCGCTTGCCGAATTCGCGCACCATGGCGTTGGATGCGGTCAGCTCCGGCAGATACCGTCTGCGGCCCATGAGGGTCAGGGCGTAGCCGTTCTGCTGGCCGTCCTCCACGGCGGCGTCCATGAAGCGCTTCACGCCGGGATATTTGGCAAAGTAGCGGCTGATGAAGGAGCGGGCCTCCTGCTGGGAAACGCCGGTGTTGCGGCTGAGGCCGAAGCCGCTGATGCCGTAGATGATGCCGAAATTGACGGCCTTGGCATTGCTGCGCAGGGTCGAATCGACCTGGTCAAGGGGCACGTCGAAGATCTCGCTGGCGGTGCGGGCATGGACGTCCTGGCCGGTGCGGAAGGCGTCCAGCATGGCTTCGTCCCCGGAGAAATGGGCCATCAGGCGCAGCTCGATCTGGCTGTAGTCCGCGTCCAGCAGCACCCATCCCTCGCGGGGCAGGAAGGCCTGGCGGATCTCGCGGCCCTCTGCGGTGCGCACGGGGATGTTTTGCAGGTTCGGCTCGGAGGAGGAAATGCGGCCCGTCGCCGTGGCGACCTGATCGAAGGTGGAGTGAACTCTGCCGTTGGCCTCCGTCAGGCGCAGCAGGCCCTCGATGTAGGTGGAGTTCAGCTTGGTCAGCTGGCGGTAGCGCAGCAGGGGCTCGATGATCTCCGGGGCCACGTCGCGCAGGCCCTCGAGGACTTCCGCAGAGGTGGAGTAGCCGCGGCTGGTCTTTTTGCCGTGGGGCAGGCCCAGCTGGTCAAAGAGCACGTCGCCCAGCTGCTGGGTGCTGTTGAGGTTGAAGGGCTTCACCCCACAAGCCTTGAAGACAGAGGACTTGGCCTCCTCGATCTGGGTCGTGTAGCGCTCGCCGAGGGTCTTGAGGAAGGCGGTGTCCACGGTAAAGCCGGCCTGCTCCATCTGGAACAGCACGCGGGAGAGGGGCATCTCCACGTCCTGCATGAGGTGGGACATATGGTCCGCGGCGATCTTCTGCTTCTGCCACGCGGCCAGGGACAGCACGCCCCTTGCGTCATCGGGCATTTCGCCGCGCAGGGCCGCCCAGGTGTAGCTCTTCTCCTGGGGGTTGATGAGGTACGCGCCCAGCATGGTGTCCCAATCAAATGCATCCGGTAAAGGCAGACGAAGTCTGTCCAGCTGGTGCCACAGGCGCTTGCCGTCGTGGACGATGCAGGGATGCTGGCAAATCACCGGAGCCAGCGCGGTCAGCACCTCCACCGGGTCAAGGCCGGGCATGAGCAGGTCGCCGCCGAGGTACACCATGCAGCAGGAGCCGTCCTGGGCCGCGATGGACATGCTGATATCGCCCATGTGGATGGCAATGGGG
>JAFXFR010000018.1 GCA_017513475.1 Clostridia bacterium | reverse complement strand
TGTGCGACCCGATGAGCTGCCGACTGATCTATTCGGAATCGGACTTCCTTCCGGGGCTGGTGGTGGATAAGTTCGCCGATGTGCTGGTGCTGCAATCCCTGTCCCTGGGCATCGAGCGCATCAAGGACATGCTCTGCGACCTGCTGATGGAGATCGTGCAGCCCGCGGGCATCTGGGAACGCAGCGACGTGCCGGTGCGTCGCCTGGAGGGCCTGGAGCAGGTCACGGGCCTGCTTCGGGGTCATGTGCCGGACGAGGTGGACATGGTGGAAAACGGCATCCACTTCCTGGTGGACGTGAAGCAGGGCCAGAAGACCGGCTTCTTCCTTGACCAGAAGCAGAACCGGGCCGCGATGGCCCCGCTGTGCCGGGATGCCCGGGTGCTGGACTGCTTCTGCCACAACGGCAGCTTTGCCCTTCACGCGGCGAAGTACGGCGCGAAGTCCGTGCTGGGCGTGGACATCTCCGAGGAAGCCCTCGAGGTGGCCCGCCGCAACGCCGAAATCAACGGCTTTGACAATGTGACCTTCGAGGCCCGCAACTGCTTCGATCTGCTCAGGGAGCTGACCGACGCGGGGGAGAAGTTTGACCTCGTCATCCTCGATCCCCCGGCCTTCACCAAGAACAAGGCCGCGGTGCAAAGCGCCATCCGGGGCTACAAGGAGATCAACCTCCGGGGACTGAAGCTGGTGCGCCCCGGCGGCTTTCTGGTCACCTGCTCCTGCAGCCAGCATGTGCTGCCGGAGATGTTCCAGGACGTGGTCAACCAGGCCGCCCGGGACGCTAAGAAGCGCATCCGCCTGGTGGAATTCCGCACCCAGGGCTATGACCACCCGATCCTGCCCCAGTCTGTGGAGACGAAATACCTCAAAACGATGATAATACAGGTGATGGAATGAGCAATTATCCTATTTTGGAGTACGATGGCGCTCCTGGCGCTGTGCTGGAGCCGGACCATGAGGCCCTCGGTATCGTCCTGCCACCCCGCGTGGCATTCCCCTTTGTGGGCGATATCGTGGGCGATTACGCCCGCGAACACAATCTGCCGGTGCTGGCGGTGTACGAAACCGTCACGAAGAAATACCCGGTCTATAAAGTCTCTGACGAGGTCTGCCTGTGCGAGGCGCCCTTCGGCGCGCCGGTGGCCGCGGGACTGATGGACTGGATGATCGCCTATGGAGCCAGGCAGTTCATCGCCGCCGGCTCCTGCGGCGCGCTGATCGACCTGCCGGAGAATACCTTCATCGTGCCGCGCCGTGCGCTGCGCGACGAGGGTACCTCCTACCACTACATGGCCCCGTCCCGATGGAGCTTCCTGGACTACGACCTGCAGCGGCGCATCACCGACACCTTCACGGAGAAGGACATCGCCTACACCGAGTGTGACACCTGGACCACTGATGCCATCTTCCGGGAGACGGTGGACAAGGTGCGGCGCTGCCGCGCCGAGGGCTGCGGCGTGGTGGACATGGAGTGCGCAGCGCTTTCCGCGGTGGCGGAGTTCCGCAACGTGCAGTTTGGCCAGTTCCTGTTCGTGGCCGACACCCTGGCCGACGCCGACGCCTACGACGCCCGGAACTGGGGCGCGGATTCCCTGGTGCCCGCGATGATGCTGTGCATTGAGATCGCGAGCCGGGAAGGGTAGGATGAAAGAGAGAAAGATCCTTTGCTTCGCTGAGGATGACATGGCTATGGTTCGCTGTCATCCTGAGCGAAGGCGAAGGATCTTTTGCTGTGCACGGGCCGTCGCTTCCGATACGCCGATTGCCGGGCCTGCTATTTCGCGTCTGACGCCATCTTCTCCTGCTTGACCTTGTGGTCGATCACGTGGCGGGAGGCCAGCTCGTTGTGGATGTCCTCCAGGGAGATGCCCATCTGGATCATCAGCACCATCACGTGGTAGGTCAGGTCCGCGATCTCGTAGATCGTCTCGGCCCTGTCGCCGGCCTTGCCCGCGATGATGACCTCGGTGGATTCCTCGCCGACCTTCTTCAAAATCTTGTCGATGCCCTTTTCAAACAGGTAGGTGGTGTAGCTGCCTTCCTTTTTTTCGGTCTTGCGGCCCTCGATCAGTTTCATCAGGCCATACAGCGTGAAGGCGTGGTTGTTTTCGCTCTCGAATACCGGGTTCGTGAAGCAGGAATCGGTGCCCATGTGGCAGGCGGGACCGTCCTTGTTGACCAGGATCACCAGCGCGTCCCGATCGCAGTCGGCGGTGATGGACACGATGTGCTGGTAATTGCCGCTGGTCTCGCCTTTCAGCCACAGCTCCTGCCGGGAGCGGCTGAAGAAGCAGGTCAGCTCCTTCTCCATGGAGATCTGCAGGCTCTCCCGGTTCATGTAGGCCAGGGTCAGCACGTCCTTCGTGGTGGCGTCCACCACGATGGCCGGGATCAGGCCGTGAGCGTTGAATTTAAGAGAGTTGATGTCAAAATCAATCACTTATGGAATCCTCCTTGTTAAATCTCACATTGATGCCCTCTGCGGCCAGCTCGCGCTTCAAATCCGAAATCTTCACCTCTCCGAAGTGGAAGATCGACGCAGCCAGCCCGGCATCCACCTTTGGCAGGGCTTTGAACAGCGTGACGAAATCCTGTATACAGCCCGCGCCGCCGGAGGCGATGACGGGCACGCTGACGGCCTCGCACACGGCGTTCAGCATCTCCAGGTCAAAGCCGCCCTTCACGCCGTCGGTGTCGATGCTGTTCAGCACCACCTCGCCCGCGCCGTTTTCCACGCAGCGGGCGATCCAGCCCACAGCCTCCATGCCGGTGTCCTCGCGCCCGCCCTTGGCGAACACCCGGAACTGACCGTCCACCCTTTTTACGTCGGCGGAGATCACCACGCACTGGCTGCCGTAGCGTTCGGCGGCGGCGGGGATCAGGTTGGGGTTGCGGATGGCCCCGGAGTTGACGGACACCTTGTCCGCGCCGCACTTGAGCACCCGGTCGAAGTCGGAGACCGTGTTGATGCCGCCGCCCACGGTCAGCGGGATGAACACCCGCTCGGCCACCTGGCGGAGGATGTCGGTGAACAGGGCCCTGCCCTCGGCGGAGGCGGTGATGTCGTAGAACACCAGCTCGTCCGCGCCGCAGCGGCTGTAGTATTCCGCCAGCTTCACCGGCGAGGAGACGTCCGCCAGGCCCAGGAAATTCACGCCCTTCACGACCCGGCCGTCCTTCACGTCCAGGCAGGGGATGATGCGCTTCGTGATCATTGCGCCGCCTCCTCAATGGCTTGTTTCAGGTCGATGGCCCCGGTGTAGCAGGCCTTGCCGATGATCGCGCCGTAAAGCCCCAGGGCGGAGAGGGACCGCACGTCCTCCATCGAGGAAACGCCGCCAGAGGCCACGAGGTCCATGCGGTACTTGCGCTGCAAATCAGCGTACAGGGCCCGGTTCGCGCCTTGCATGGCCCCGTCCCGGCTGATGTCGGTGCAGATCAGGGTCCGAAGGCCCATGGCCTGGTACTTCTCGCAGAAGGCGTCCAGCGTCATGCCCGAAAGCTCCAGCCAGCCGCGGATGGCCACCTCGCCGTTTTTCACGTCAGCGCCCAGGGCGATGGCATCGCCGAAGCGCCCGATGGCGCGGCGGGTGAAGGCCTCGTCAGAGATGGCCGCCGTGCCCAGGATCACCCGCTTCACGCCGGCGTCCATGTACTTTTCGATGACGGCCATGTCCCGGATGCCGCCGCCGATCTCCACGAACAGGCCGGTGTTTTCCACAACCCGCTTCACGATGTCGAAGTTGGGTGTGCCGCCGTCCCGGGCCCCCTCCAGGTCCACCATGTGCAGGTGGGTGGCCCCGGCGGCCTCAAACCGGGTCGCGGTGTTCAGCGGGTCGTCGTCGTACACCGTCATTTGACTGTAATCGCCCTTGTACAGCCGCACGGCCTTGCCGCCGACCAGGTCGATGGCGGGAAATATCAGCATGATGCAACACCGTCCCATTCACAGAAGGCTTTCAGTATGCCCAGGCCCACGTCGCCGCTCTTTTCCGGGTGGAACTGGCAGCCGCAGACGTTGCCCTTCGCCACGGCGGCGGTCAGCGGCGCGCCGTATTCGGCGGTGGCGATGACGCTGTCATCGCAATTCGCGCCATAGTAGGAGTGGACGAAGTACACGCAATTCCCGGGTCGCACATTCCGGAAGATGGGGTGGGGTTTGCGGGTCTCCAGGGCGTTCCAGCCGATGTGTGGGATCTTCAGACCGGCGGGGATGACCCCGGCGATGGGCCGTACCTCGCCGGGGATCAGGCCCAGGCCCGCGTGTTCGCCGAACTCAAAGCTCTTTTCAAGCAACAGCTGGCAGAACTCGTCAGAGCTTTCAATCACTTTGCCGCCAATCTCCTTGCCGAATAACTTGCTTATATTCATCATTACATAAAAGGCTCCCTCAGGCTTTGAACTCCGAATTCATTGGATCTGATATTATCCTTCAATTTGAACTGGAAGTTGCCCATGAAGCTCATATTAAGCCACTCTCCGCCTCTGAATATGTTCTTGTGGTAATAGGATATCTGCGG
>JAFXFR010000173.1 GCA_017513475.1 Clostridia bacterium | reverse complement strand
GAGCGTTTGCGAGCAAGCCTTCGCGGGGCGACCTTTACAGCAGGGTTGGCGGCGCGGGCAGCGCGCCACCCCATGATCGCGGCCCGGCGCGTTGGGTGATGCAGGCGCTGCTGGATCGCGTCGCGGCGATCCTGTTGAGCGCCGTGACCCCTGCAAAGGAAAAATCCCACTTCCAACAACTGAAAGTGGGATTCTTAAGGGATGAAATCCCTTAAGCGGGAGTGCAGAGGGCAGCGCCCTCTGCCGGTGGAGTCCAGAGGAGGCAGAGCCTCCTCTGGCGTGTTCCTTAGAGGAAGTATTCCACGCCGCCTTCGAACAGGGGCTGGTACTTGTTGCCGGGGACGTTCTTGTACAGGTTCTCGCCGGAGCGTTCGGTGTGGCCCATCTTGCCCAGCACGCGGCCGTCGGGGCTGGTAATGCCTTCGATGGCGAAGTAGCTGGCATTGGGGTTGAACCGGGTGTCCATGGAGGGGTTGCCTGCAAGATCCACATACTGGGTGGCAATCTGGCCATTGGCAGCCAGCTGGCGCAGCAGCGCCTCGGGGCCCACGAAGCGGCCCTCGCCGTGGCTGATGGCGATGGTGTGGATGTCGTCCACGTCGCACTTGGAGAGCCAGGGAGACTTGTTGGAAGCGATGCGGGTGCGCACCAGCATGGACTGGTGACGGCCGATCTCGTTGAAGGTCAGGGTCGGGCACTGATCGTCGGTATCCACGATCTTGCCGAAGGGTACCAGGCCCAGCTTCACCAGCGCCTGGAAGCCGTTGCAGATGCCCAGCATCAGGCCATCACGGTTGTCCAGCAGGTCGGCCACAGCGTCCTTCATGGCGGGATTGCGGAAGAAGGCGGTGATGAACTTGGCGGAGCCGTCGGGCTCGTCGCCGCCGGAGAAGCCGCCGGGCAGCACGATCATCTGGCTGCGGGCAATAATGGAAGCGGCCTTCTCGATGGATGCGGTAATGTCAGCGGGGGTCAGGTTGTTGATGACCAGGATCTCCGCCTTGCCGCCGGCACGTTCCACCGCACGGGCGGTATCGAACTCGCAATTGGTGCCGGGGAATACGGGAATGAAAGCCAGGGGCTTGGCCACGTGAATGGCAGGAGCCACACGCTTTTCGGCCTTATGGGTGAACTTCTCGGTGGTTTCGCCGGTGCGGCCGCGATACTTGAAGACCTTCTCCAGCTTGCCCTCGTAGATCTCCTGCATGGGAGCGAGGTCAATACGGTCGCCCTCGTATTCCAGGGCCCACTCGGGGATGGTGTCGCCCACCTTCACGCCCAGGTCGCTGGGCTCGGCGCACTCGATGAGCATGGCGCCGATCTGCTGGGCGAACAGGTCGCCTTCGTAGTCGTCATCCACACGGGTGCCGATGGCGTTGCCCAGGCCCATCTTGAACAGGCCTTCCGCCACACCACCCAGGCCCAGGGCCCAGGCAGCCACGATCTTGCCAGCAAGGATGCCCTCGCGCACGGCCTCGTAGTTGGCGGTAAGGGAGGCGGTATCGTGGGGATCGCAGCTCAGCAGGCGGATCTCATGACCGGCGGCCTTGAACTCGGGAGAGATCACCTGGCTGGCCTTGCCGGGAGCCACGGCAAAGGAGCACAGCGTGGGGGGCACGTCCATCTTCTCGAAGGTGCCGGACATGGAGTCCTTGCCGCCGATGGAAGCGATGTTCAGATCCAGCTGAGCATCGAAGGCGCCCAGCAGCGCGGCGAAGGGCTTGCCCCAGCGCTTGGGATCGGAGGTCATGCGCTCGAAATATTCCTGGAAAGTCAGGTAGGCTTCCTTATAATCGAAGCCTGCGGCCACCAGCTTGGTGACGGACTCGATCACCGCCAGGTAGGAACCTTCATAGGGGCTCTGGCTGAGGATTTCGGGGTGGAAGCCATAGGCCATGCCGGATACGGTGTCGGTCACGCCCTCCAGCACGGGCAGCTTGGCCACCATGGCCTGGTTGGGGGTCAGCTGGCGGGCGCCGCCGTAGGGCATCAGCACGGTAGCCGCGCCGATGGTGGCGTCGAAGCGCTCGCTCAGGCCCTGCTTGGAGCAGATGTTCAGATCGCCCACCATGTTGGCGAACTTCTCGGCCACGGTATCGCCGGGGAAGGTCACTTGGCTGACGGAATCCTCGGGCACGGCCACGGTGGTATGCTTCTCGGCGCCGTTGGAGTTGAGGAACTCGCGGCTCAGGTCAACGATGGTATTGCCCTTCCAGGTCATGCGCAGGCGGGGCTCGGCGGTGACCTCAGCCACCACGGTGGCCTCCAGGTTCTCTTCATAGGCGGCCTTCATGAAGGCTTCAACATCCTCCGCGGCCAGCACAACAGCCATGCGCTCCTGGGATTCGGAAATAGCCAGCTCGGTGCCGTCCAGGCCGTCGTACTTCTTGGGCACCATATCCAGGTTGATCAGCAGGCCGTCGGCCAATTCGCCGATGGCCACGGAAACGCCGCCGGCGCCAAAGTCGTTGCAGCGCTTGATCAGGCGGGTCACTTCGCCATTGCGGAACAGGCGCTGCAGCTTGCGCTCGGTGGGAGCGTTGCCCTTCTGCACCTCAGCGCCGCAGGTCTCGATGGATTCCAGTTTGTGGGACTTGGAGGAGCCGGTGGCGCCGCCGATGCCGTCACGGCCGGTGCGGCCGCCCAGCAGCACGATCTGATCGCCGGGGGCGGGAACGTCGCGGCGGACGTTCTTGGCAGGGGCAGCGCCCACCACAGCGCCGATCTCCAGGCGCTTGGCGGCATAGCCGGGATGGTACTGCTCATCCACCAGGCCGGTGGCCAGGCCGATCTGATTGCCGTAGGAGGAATAGCCGGCGGCAGCGGTCGTCACCAGCTTGCGCTGGGGCAGCTTGCCGGGCATGGTGTCAGCCACGGGCACAAGGGGATCAGCCGCGCCGGTGACACGCATGGCCTGATACACATAGGTACGGCCGGACAGCGGATCGCGGATGGCGCCGCCCAGGCAGGTAGCAGCGCCGCCGAAGGGCTCGATCTCGGTGGGGTGGTTGTGGGTCTCGTTCTTGAACATGAGCAGCCAGGGCTCGTTCACGCCGTTCACGTCCACATCGATCTTGATGGAGCAGGCGTTGATCTCCTCGCTCACATCGATGTTGGGGGTCTGGCCGATCTTCTTGAGGTACTTGCCGCCCATGGTAGCCATGTCCATCAGGTTGATGGGTTTCTTGGAAATGCGGTCGCCGTAAACTTCCTCACGGGCCATCAGATAGCGCTTGAAGGCCTTTTCCACCGCCACCTTCTCGATGTTCATCTCGTCGATGGTGGTCAGGAAGGTGGTGTGGCGGCAGTGGTCGGACCAGTAGGTATCGATCATGCGGATCTCGGTGAGGGTGGGATCGCGCTTTTCGGAGGCGAAATAATAGCGGCAGAAGGCCAGGTCATCCTTATCCATGGCCAGGCCGTACTTCTTCACGAATTCCTGCACAGCCTCCATGTCCATGGTGGTGAAGCCGGTCAGCGTCTCCACATGGTCGGGGGTATCGTAGACCTGCTGCAGGGTTTCCTTTTCGGCAAGGTCAGCTTCGCGGGATTCCACGGGGTTGATCACGTGCTTCTTCACCTTGTTCAGCTCTTCCTCGGTGAAGTCGCCCTCCAGGATGTACACACGGGCGGTGCGCACGGTGGGACGCTCGCACTGGCCCACCAGCTGGATGCACTCCTCGCAGGAGGCGGCGCGCTGGTCGTACTGGCCGGGGAGGTATTCCACGGCGAACACAGCCTTGCCGCCCTGGGGCAGAGCGTCGTAGGTCACGTCAACCTGGGGCTCGGAGAACACAATGGGCTTGCAGGTGTTGTACAGTTCGTCGGCCACACCCTCCACGTCATAGCGGTTCAGGAAGCGCAGGCCGGTAATATTCTTGATCAGCAGGATGTGGCGGATTTCCCAGAGCAACTGCTTGGCTTCCACCGCATACTCGGGCATTTTTTCTACATAGATGCGCTTGACGCTCATGCTTGTACCTCCATCAGGGCCCTCTGGCCAATATCATTGCGCTTGTGCAGGTCGGTGAAGCTGATCTTCTCCGCGGCTTCGTAGGCCTTGGCGGTGGCTTCCTTCAGGGTATCGGCGGTGGCGGTCACACCCAGCACACGGCCGCCGGAGGTGAGAATCTCGCCATCCTCGCCCAGCTTGGTGCCGGCATGGAAGATGTGGGCCGTCTCCCCCGCCTCCTTCAGGCCGGAGATGGGATAGCCGGTCTGGTACTTCTGGGGATAGCCGCCGCTGGCCAGCACCACGCAGGCCGCAGCGCCATCATCGAAGACCACCTCGGTCTCCGCCAGGGTGCCGTTGGTGGTGGCCTGCATAATGGTCAATAGGTCGCTCTTCAAAAGGGGCAGCACTACCTGGGTCTCCGGGTCGCCGAAGCGGCAGTTGTACTCGATCACCTTGGGGCCGTTGGGGGTCATCATCAGGCCGAAGTAGAGGCAGCCCTTGAAGGTTCGGCCCTCGGCGTTCATGGCCTCGATGGTGGGCAGGAAGAGTTCCTTCATGCAGCGCTCAGCCAGTTCGGGGGTGTAGTAGGGGTTGGGTGCGATGGTGCCCATGCCGCCGGTGTTGAGGCCCGTGTCATTGTCGCCGGCCCGCTTGTGGTCCATGGAGGAGACCATGGGGCGGACAACTCGGCCGTCGG
>JAFXFR010000172.1 GCA_017513475.1 Clostridia bacterium | reverse complement strand
TATTGGATAGTGGCTTCCCATGCCATTGCGGCGGTGGGGACAAGCCTTTGAACTACACGGCGGATGATTTCCGCAGCAGAAATGGTTTCCTGCGGCAGGGCGCATATGCCTGGCAGGGGAAGCCGGAAAACAGGGGGTAGATGATTATGAAGACCACGGTAACGAGCCTCGATTTCGGTACGAGCAAGATCGTGACCCTGGTTGCCGAGAACAGCGGCGCACAGCGCTGCGATATCGTCGGCGCTGGCATCGTGACCTATAATGGTTTCCTCGAGGACGGCTGGAATAACCCTGCCGAGATCGACGATTGCATCCGCGAGGCCATTTCCCAGGCTGAGCAGCAGAGCCATCACAAGATCCGCGAGGTCAATATCGGCGTGCCCGGCGCCTTCACCAAGGTGTATGTGACCGAGGCCCGCGTGTCCCTGACCGGCGCCGATCCCCATGTCACGGCCAACGATGTGCGTGCGGTGTTCAAGAAGGCCACGGAAAATCTGGGCCTGGAAACGCTGCCGGGTGAGATCATCAACTCCAGTCCTGCCTGGTTCCGCGTGGACGACGGCAAGAAGACCCTGGAGCCTGTGGGCCTCAAGGGCCGCGAGCTGACGGCGCTGATCTCCTTCGTCATCGGCAACCGCTTCTTCCTGGATGACGTCACCACCCGCCTGCGCAACATGGACATCAAGCCCAAGCACTTCTTCTCCACTCCCGCGGGCGAGGCGATGCTGTACCTGCCCGAGGAGGACCGTGACCGTACGGCGGTGCTGATCGACATCGGCTACCTGAACACCGAGGTCATGGCGGTGGAAGGCGATGCGCTGATCTTCCACAAGTGCATCGACATCGGCGGCGGCCACATCGCGGCTGACCTGTCCGAGCAGCTGGATATCTCCTTCAAGAACGCTGAGGAGAAGATCAAGCAGCCCTTTGTATACTCCATGTCCGCCACGCCCGAGACCTACGAAATCCCCGCGCTGAACGAGCAGCCTGCCCGCACCTTCACCCGTGATGAGGTGGCTCCCATCATCACCGCCCGCGTGGACGAGATCGCGGCGGAGATCAAGAAGGCGCTGGAAGAGTCCGGCGTGAAGCTGGGCAACTGGTCCAATGTATACCTGACCGGCGGCGGTGTCGCGTTCAACCGCGGCGGCAAGGACTACCTCAGCGCCAAGCTGGGCCGTCCCGTCCGCGATACGCCCAAGCGTACCGTCAAGATGTCCAGCCCCATCTACTCCTCCACCATGGGCCTGATGGATCTGATCATCGATACCATGGAGCAGCAGCGTCAGCCCGCCAGCGGCGTGGCCGGCAAGATCGGCGAGTTCTTCAAGTCCCTTGTGGGCGGCTAAGCGCTCCTTGAACATAGCATACAACCACTGATAATATAGGGGGATGCAAACGTGATTGAGTTCCAGAATGATCAGATGACCAACAACTATGCCTCTATTAAGGTCGTCGGCTGCGGCGGCGGCGGCGGCAATGCCGTCAACCGCATGGTGCAGGCCGGCCTGAAGGGCGTTGAATTCATCGCTGTGAATACCGACATGCAGGCGCTGAATATGTCCGGCGCCCATGTAAAGATCCAGATTGGCGATAAGGTGACCAAGGGCTTGGGCGCAGGTGCTGTGCCTGAGGTTGGCCGCCGCAGCGCTGAGGAGTCCCGCGAGGAGATCGCTGCTGCCCTGAAGGGCGCTGACCTGGTGTTCGTTACCGCCGGTATGGGCGGCGGCACCGGTACCGGTTGTGCTCCTGTCGTGGCGGAGATCGCCCGTGAGCAGGGCGCGCTGACCATTGCCGTGGTCACCAAGCCCTTCTCCTTCGAAGGAAAGCAGCGCATGCGCAACGCTGAGGCCGGCATTAACGACCTCAAGCAGCGTGTGGACACCCTGGTTGTGATCCCCAACGACCGCCTGCTGCAGGTGGTTTCCAAGGGCACCAGCATGGTGGAAGCCTTCGGCATCGCTGATGACGTGCTGCGTCAGGGCATCCAGGGCATTTCCGACCTGATCGCTCTGCCTGCGCTGATCAACCTGGACTTCGCCGACGTGAAGACTGTCATGGAGTCCGGCGGCATGGCCCACATGGGTATCGGCTACGGCGACGGCGAGAACAAGATGGTGCAGGCGGCCAAGAACGCCATTTCCAGCCCCATGCTGGAGACCACCATCGATGGCGCCCGTGCTGTGCTGATCAACATCACCGGCGGCGCTGACATCTCCATCATTGAGATCAACGAGGCTGCCAACCTGATCATGGAAGCCGCTGATCCCGACGCCAACATCATCTTCGGCGCCGGCATCGACGAGACCATGGGCGACCAGGTGCGCATCACCGTTATCGCCACGGGCTTCGAGAAGACTCCCTTCCCGCCCCGCGATCCCGTGAAGAAGGCCCGGGACATCGAGCGTGAACGCCTGTATGGCTCCACCTATACCGGCTCCTTCGGCGCTTATGCCGGCACTGCTGATTTCAATGCCCCCGTTGAGGCTCCCTCCTTTGGCCAGCCCGCGGCGGACTTTGGCCGTCCCTCCATGGGTGTGCCCGCTGCTCCCCAGCAGGCTCCTGTGTTCCAGCAGCCCACCCAGCCCCTGCAGCAGCCTGTGCCGCAGACCACCAATCCTTACGGCGGTCAGCAGATGTTCAATCAGGCTCCCCAGCAGCAGGCCTTCCAGCCTGTCTTCCAGCCTCAGGCTCCCCAGCAGCAGCCCATGATGGGCGGCAGCACTGGCCCCATGGCTCCCCAGCAGCCCGTGCAGCAGCCTCAGCAGGACAGCCGCGGCGTGCCCGTCTGGATGAAGAAGCGCAGCTGATTTCGCAATCTGAAGGAGTACCCCGCCAAAGGGTACTCCTTTTTCTGATTTTTCGGGGTATTTTGAAATATTCCGGGCTTTTCGTGCGTCTGTATGGTAGAGGGCACGTTGACGTGCCGATGCGCAGACGGAAATGCCTGTGCCGAAAGGAGTACAATGATGAGGAAGCTTCTGTTGCTGCTGCTCGCGTCGATGCTGGCGCTGTCGGCGGCTGCTGAGACGATTCAGCCTACGCCCGTGCCTCGGTCGGATTCCATCGTGGAAGGGTATGTGCCTCCTGTCGCGGATGAGCCTGTCCAGGAACTGCCGCCGCTCCGGGATGATCCAATGCTGCGGCATGTGGTGGAGATTGCCGGCCGATTGGACCTCCTGGCGGAAAACAAGCTGTTTGGCTCGTATTACATCCCGGCAAGTATCCCTGATGCGGCATTGGAAGCCGTTTCCTATGGGGATCATACCCGACCGGTGAAGATCTACCATCTGGATGGCGGTATTTTGATAGATGCGCTGTATGCAGGGGTGGATCCTGCGATGATCCCGGACTTCAGCCGCGTCGAGCTGCGTCGGGATCTGGTGAGTGAGCTTCCCGATCTGCTTTGGGGCGTACGGGAGGAGACGGAGCTCTATCTGCTCAAACTGCTGGCTCGTTTCAAGATATTCGCCAGTTCCGAAGCTGAAGGGTGCGGAATCTTCTTCCTGCTGTATGAGGATGCATCTCCGGTGATGGTAACCTGGGAGGCTTACAATGGGTGTGTCAGTGTTGCGGCCTTTTTCATGCCGGATGAGAAGCTTGCCGCAGTAACTGATGCGGGATCGATGGCAGCTTGGTTTGCCGGTTTCGGCCTGCCCGTTGTTCCCTTTGAGGAGGTGCCGCTGACATGAAGCGATTGCTGATCGTAATCCTTGCGCTGCTGATAGCCTGTACAGGGTCCTCTGCGATGGCCCAGGAGCGCACCGGTATTGATATGAGCTATGAACGCTGCGCTGAAATGGGGATGTACATGCGCGAGCTGGTGATGGGTGACTATATGAGCATCAAGCAGGCGCCGGAATCCCTGCAGGCGATTGCCCGTGGCTGGGCAGCCGGGATCACGGAGAAGCCGCGTATGGTCATCCAGCTGGATGTGGAAAACCAGTCCCAGGTAGTGACGACCCGGGCGGTCTTCTCCAAGCAGCCCGATGTGGTGGAACTGGAGGCAGTCAGTCAGGTAGTGGTGGCTATCTGGCAGTATCTGGCCCGTGCAGCTGCAGTGGAAGGTGGCGTCAGTGACGCCAGCTACCAGGAAATTATGCAGGTCAACGGCCTGGTCAATGCTGCTACGATGTATGCCGAGCCCGGCAGGGACGGCGATGCGATGTACATCCTGCTGTATGAGGATGCATCGCCGGTTTTGCTGATCGTCAGCGGTGAGAACGGCGGGGTGTCTGTGCGCGGCATGTTCCTGCCCAGTGAAAAGCTCGCACGGTGCAGTAACTACGGCGAGGTTGCCATGTACCTGTTGATCAACGGCTTTGGCATGCCCTGCCAGGAGATCAAACCTGAATAAGATAAGCTGCCGCAGCAAGAACGCTGCGGCAGCCTTTTATGGTGTAAACAGAGAGACTGGCTGGTCTTCATCCTCCTCATCATCGCGTTCCCGACGGAAAAGCCCCTGCAGCCAGTCTCCGAAGGACGGGCGCTCGACCCGGGCAACCTGGACGCTTTGCTTGCCTTCCAGGAGGATGCCGTTATCCAGCAGTTCAGCATGAACGGGGACGACGCGGTAGGTGTATGTCACGCCATCCCTGGCGCGGGAGTCCACGTATGTGATGGTCTGCCCAGCATCGGCCCGAAGTTCGGTAAGGATGAAGCTTTCGCCCACCGCATCACGCTGAATCCGGTAGACTGCAGCTTCACTGGCGGTGATGACCAGCCTTGGCTGGCCATTTTCATCGTGGCTGACGTGAAAGGAACGCGCCGACGCCGGAGGCTGCCACACATCCGACTTTTTCGTAGGCTGGGTGCCTTCGATGAAAATCTCCTTGATTTTGTAGGCGTCCGGGGTAAGGGATGTGGCTAGCATGGGCTCCCCCCGCCATTCAATGGCCTTCTTGTCCAGGGTGACGGTGACGAATCCGCCAGGGCTCCGGAAGGTGGGCTTCTTTTTGTTTGCATACCAGGCTTTGAGGAAGTTACGCGCCAGGGAGGCGGGATTCGTTCCGCCGGAGACGCTGTTGGATAAGCGGTGGTTTTGATCCGGCTCGTCAAAGCCCATCCATACGCAAACGGATAGATCGGGGGTGTAGGCGTTCATCCAGGCGTCGCGGTTGCCGCCGCCTGCCATGTTGACCGTACCGGTCTTGCCGGCTACCTGCACGCCGGCGCTGTTCAGGCGTGTACCGGTGCCGCTGGCAATGACGGTACGCATCAGATCGGTCAGTAGATAGGCGCTCTGACGGGAGAGTACCCGTGTACCGCTGTCGTGATGCCGGTAGAGCACCGCGCCGCTGCGATCGGTGATAGCCTCGATGAAATAAGGCGCGTGAAAGGTGCCGCCGTTGGCAAAGGGCGCATAGGCAGCGGCCATCTGCACAGGAGATGCGCCGTAGGTCATGCTGCCCAGCGCCAGGGAGAGATTCCAGTCCCGGTTGTCCAGTTCAATGCCCACATTGGTCAGATATCGCCGTGCGGTGCCTACGCCAATCTCCTCGATCACCTTCACCGCAGGGATGTTCAGGCTGTTCTTCAGCGCCGCGCGGAGGGTCACGTTGCCGTAATATGCGTTGCCGGCGTTCTTGGGAGCGTAGCTGCCAAAGCTGGTGGGTTCATCCAGAATGACGGAGGCGGCAGTCCAGCCGGCATACTCAACAGCGGGTGCATACACAGCCAGAGGTTTGAGCGCACTGCCGGGCTGACGGCGCAGATGAGTGGCCCGGTTGAGCCCGCGGCGGGTCTCATACTGCCGGCCGCCCACAATGGCGCGTACCGCTCCGGAGGCGTTCTCGATTGCAGCGGCGGCAGCCTGTACAGGCGTTCCGTCCTTGGCGTTGCCCGGAAAGACGGATGTGTTCTCAAACTGCTGATCCAAAACGGTTTGCATGGCGGGGTCCAGCGTGGTGTCGATACGGTAGCCGCCTGCCAGCAGCATCTCGGCGGATACGTCCAGCAGCAGTTCCGCTTCGTCCAGCACCGCATCCACAAACCAGCCGTACGCCGTCTGTACGGCGGAGGCCTTCTTTGGCGTAAGCTGTTCCTGCACTGCCGCATCGTACTGCGCCTGCGTCAGCATACCCTCATCCCGCATCACGGAAAGGATGTAGTCCCGTCGTTGTCTGTTGTTTTCCGGTGCGGCCTGGATGGAATAGGCGGAAGGAGCCTTGATGGCGGAAGCCAGCGCAGCAGCCTGTGCCGGGGAGAGCTCTGCTGCATCCACCCCGAAGGTTACCTGAGCTGCGGCCTGGATGCCGTAAGCGCCCTGCCCAAAGTAAATGTAGTTCAGATACAGGTCAAGGATCTGCTCCTTGGAGTAGAGCTGTTCCATTTGCAGAGCCAGCCAGATCTCCTCCAGCTTGCGGGCGATGGTCTTCTGGCTGGACAGATGGCTGAGTTTCACCAGCTGCTGCGTGATGGTGGAAGCGCCCTGGTCGAAGTCGCCGGATTTGACATTGTTGACTACCGCACCGAGGATACGGATGACGTCAAAGCCCGGGTGCTTGTAAAAGCGCAGATCCTCCGCAGCAAGAAAGGCGTCCACCACATGCCGGGGCAGGGTAGAGGTGTCAATGACCGTACGGTTTTCCCGCCCGACCAGCGTGGTGACATAGTTGCCGTCCTTATCGTAGATGGCGCCGGTCTCGGCAAGGTTTGTCAGCTTGCCCGGGTCGAGACGCTGCCAGTCAGCGACGTTGAAGGTCTCGTAGCCCCAGGCCGCTGCGCCAAACAGTACAAGCAGCGCAATCAGCCAAAGAAACGGCTGCAGCCACCGTCGGAATCCCACTTGCATCGCCCTCCTTTTCTGCATCATTCTTTCCCAGGGAAGACGCGGGCATACGGAACAAAATAGTCCAAAATAATTTGCCTGAAAACGTTTTCTCCACATATTGGGGACTGGTCAAAAAGTGAAAAATCAGATATAATAATATGAAACCCTGTGGCAGGTCTTTTGACCTGCCATCATATTGGAGGGAATTATGCGCAAGCTACTCAGCCTGATGCTGACTCTGATTCTGGCAGCCGCGATGCTCCCCGGCGCATATGCGGAGACGTCCTTTTCCGTTGCCGGATACGACCATGAAGATTCCGGCCATGATTGGCCGACCAACCTGTTTTTCCAGCGTATGGAGGAACGGACGGGTGTGCAGCTGGAGCTGCATCAGTACACCACTAAGGAGGCCTGGCAGGCTGCCAAGAAACAGATGCTGGCAGGGGAGATTGCCCTGCCGGATGTGCTGTTCAAGGCGGACCTGACGACCCAGGAAACCATGGAGTGGTATGCTGCAGGCAAGCTGATCGATCTGACCCCCTACCTGCAGACGTATGCGCCCAATGTGTGGGCGCTGCTGCAGGCCCATCCGGAGTGGCTGGAGGCAGTTACCCTTCCCACCGGTGAGATCGTTGCTCTGCCTGCGATCGATGAGCTGCAGTTCAACAACTGTATCTGGATCAACAAGGTGTGGCTGGACAGGGCAGGCATTCCAGTGCCTACGACGGCAGCGGAGCTCACCGAGGTGCTGCGCGTTTTCCGCGATAAGGACATGAACCAGAACGGCAAAAAGTCCGATGAGATTCCGCTGACCTTTTCCAGCATGTGGGATCTCAGGTATCTGGCCCATGCCTATGGCATCAATGCCAATGATTACTACGTCACCATGGACGATAATGGTGTGGTGAGCGAGGTGCTGACCACAGACGCAAACCGAGCCTTCCTGGGCTGGCTGCACATGCTGTGGGAGGAAGAACTGCTGGATCGCATGGGCTTCTCCGGCTTGCGTGACGCCAGCGCCCAGACGGACAAGGACGCCCCCATCGTGTACGGCGTGCTGCTCTCCTCCACACCGGCCTCTCTGGTGCCAGTGACCGCGCTGAAGGATTACATTGTGCTCGAACCCCTCTGGTACGAGGGCAAGCAGGTCTACCGTGACCTGACGGGCGATGTGGTTCGCGGCACCTTCGCCATCACCACTGCCTGCGAGGATCCGGGCGCCATGCTGGCCTGGGTGGACTACCTCTATACGGAGGAAGGCTTCATCCTGGCAGAGGCCGGCGAGGCGGGCCAGGAGTTCTCCTGGAATGATGACGGCACCTGGCTGTGGGAGAACACGTCGGAGACGCTGATGAAGACGGTTCTGCCCGGTGCGACGCTGCGCTCCGGCATCAGCATGCCCGGCTATGCCTCCATCGGCTTCCAGCGGAAGATCGATGACGACGCTACGCTGCATGTGATCAGCAACCTGCTCAGACTCAAGGAATTCGATACCTTGCCCTATCCGCTGGTGTACCTTACCGATGAGCAGCAGACCCGCGTGGATACGCTGATTTGGGACATCGGCAAGTATGCGGAGCGCCAGATGGTCTGGTTTGTGGTGGGCGATGTGGAACTCAATGATGAAACGTGGGCGGCCTTCTGCACACAGGTCAAGGATCTGGGCATGAACGAGATGGTGAGCATCTGGCAGACGGCTGCCGACAATCAGCAATAATCATGACAATTTAGCAGATAAAGAATTGGAAGGACGGAATACAACATGAACCAGTATGCGAATATGATCCGCAGCCTCAAGTCTCCTGAGGGGATGCAGCGCCTGATGCACCTGTACGGCGACCGTGACGGGATGCTCGTGGAACAGACCGCACGCTATACCGGCATTCTCAAGCGTCATGAGGAGCTCTTCCACGAGACGGAACAGGAAGTGATGCTGATCAGCGCTCCCGGCCGCACCGAAATTGGCGGCAACCACACCGACCACAACCGTGGACGCGTGCTGGCGGCGGCGGTCAATTTGGATACACTCTCTGCGGTGTCAGCCCGTAAGGACATGGAGGTGCATGTCTATTCCGACGGCTATCCGGCGCTGAAGCTGGATCTGAATGATCTGGCCATTGTCGAGGAGGAGAAGGGGACCACGGCGGCGCTGATCCGCGGTGTGGCGGCCCGCATGAAGGAACTGGGCTACAAGATCGGCGGCTTCAATGCTGCGGTGACCTCCTCTGTGGCCTCCGGTTCCGGCTTGTCCTCTTCTGCAGCCTTCGAGGTCATGGTCTGTGCGATCCTTGACCAGCTGTACAACGGTTTCACCATTGATTTCATCACCCGCGCGAAGATCTCCCAGTATGCTGAGAACGTCTACTTTGGCAAGCCTTCCGGCCTGCTGGATCAGATGGCATCCTCTGCCGGTGGTCTGGTGACGGTGGATTTCCGCAATGACGATCCGGAAGTCCGCGCGATGAGCTTCGACTTTGCCAAGTACGGTTATGCGCTGGTGGTGGTGGGCACCGGCGGCTCCCATGCCGATCTGACCGATGATTACGCAGCCATTCCTGCTGAAATGAAGCAGGTGGCCGGTCTGCTGGGCGAACCCTGGCTGCGCCGTGTGCGTCCCGAGGAGTTCTACCAGGCGCTGCCCAAGCTCCGTGGCAAGGTCTCTGACCGCGCTCTGATGCGCGCGCTGCACTTCTTTGAGGAGGACGAGCGCGTGGTGCGTCAGGTTTCTGCGCTGGATCGCAATGACCTGTTTGCCTTCATGTGGGAGATCATCTGCTCCGGCCGCTCTTCCTACATGTACCTGCAGAATGTGTATGCCCACAACGATGACCAGAGCCTCAGCCTGGCCCTGGCGATGGCAGAGCACATGCTGGGCGACAAGGACGGCGCATGGCGCATCCATGGCGGCGGCTTTGCCGGCACGACGCTGAACTTTGTACCCACTGCGGTTCTCAAGCACTTCATCGATACGATGGAAGCTGCATTTGGCGCCCATTGCTGCCATGTGCTGGACATCCGACCCGAAGGTCCTGCGGTGGTCAAGCTCTGATAGGGAAGAGGACAAAGGGGCCGTAAGCGTCTGTGATTCAGCATTGCCTGACGTTTTGCTTTCAGCAGCCCCAAACGCTCCGGAACTGCCCCAGAACACAAAGGGAACAATCCGCATATTGACACGATCTGCCGCCTGTGCTATGATAATTGCGCAGGCGGTTTTCGTCTGCAAATAAAAGCATAGCCATCTTGAAGCTTCTTCGGGGCAGGGTGAAAATCCCTACCGGCGGTACAGCCCGCGAACGGACTACGGCGATCAAAGGCCGAAGTCCGCCGATCCGGTGTGATTCCGGGGCCGACAGTATAGTCTGGATGAGAGAAGGAAGCGGCGAGAATCGCTCATATTGATGTGCGAGATCTCCTGCCCCCTTGGAGCGAAATGCTTTAGGGGGCTGTGCGCATTTATGGAGGTTTTCGTTATGAGCAACCGCAGCAACCGTGTCCTTTCCACCCAGAACATGACCCGTATCGCCATCCTGGGCGCCATCTCCGCAGTGCTGTTCATGTGGCCGGAGATCACCATCATTCCGCCCTTCTACAAGCTGGACTTTTCCACTCTGCCGGTGATGCTCGGCACCTTTGCGATGGGCGTCGGCCCGGGTGTGCTTATCGTGGCAATCAAGGATCTGATCGGCCTGACGCATTCCGGTACGTCCGGTGTGGGCGAGTTGGCAGACTTCATCATGACCTGTGCGATGCTGATCCCGGCGTCCCTGCTGTACCAGAAGAACAAGTCCCGTAAGGGTGCACTGATCAGCCTGGCGGTGGGTTCCGTGGCGATGATCATCGTGGCCGCGCTGGTGAATGCGTTCCTGCTGTTCCCCATGCTGACCAAGGCAATGCCCTCCTTTGAGTTCATCCTGACCGCTACGATTCCCTTCAATGCCCTGAAGGCCGTTGTTATCAGCGCGATCACATATCTGGTGTATAAGCCGCTGTCGCCCATCCTGCATGGCAGCCGCCGCTGAAAAGGAGTATCAACATGTTGACACATTCTCCCGCTGAGACCCGTGCGCTGGGCCGTCAGCTGGCGCAGTCCCTGCAGCAAGGGGATGTGCTGCTCCTGTGGGGCGATCTGGGTGCGGGCAAGAGTGAGTTCACCCGCGGCGTTGCCGAGGGCCTGGGCGTGACGAGCACCGTCACCAGCCCGTCCTTTACCATTCTTAACGTCTATGACGAGGGTAGTGTTCCACTGTATCATTTCGACTGGTACCGTCTCAATGGCGTGGATGAACTCTACGAAATGGGCATGGATGAGTACTTGGGCGGCGACGGCGTGGCAGTAGTCGAATGGCCCAGCCAGTGTCCGGAGGCCATCCCGGAGACGCACCTGGCCGTTCATCTGACCCCTGTGGGAGACAGTGAGCGCGAGGTGACCTTCACCCCCATGGGGGATTTCCGAGACATTGCCTTTGAATGAGGTCGGGATACCCGACGAGAGCGCGATCACTGATGATTGCTGAAAGAAGAAAGGGGGTCGAAGACCCTGAAGATTCTTGCGATTGATACCTCCGGCCCCGTTTGCGGTGTGGCCGTGATGAAGGATGGCGCCATTGTCTATGAAGCCAGCGCCATCAACAAAATGACTCACTCGGTCAACCTGCTGCCGATGATCGATACGGCGCTGCAGTCCGCAGGAATGGCTGTGGCTGACCTGGACCGCGTGGCAGTGGTCAGCGGGCCCGGATCCTTTACCGGCGTGCGCATTGGCGTCAGTACCGTCAAGGGGTTGGCCCATGCCCATAACACGCCCTGTGTCGCGGTGGATGCACTGGAATGCATGGCTGCCGGGGCAGGGGAGTTCGATGGTGTGATTTGTCCCATCCAGGACGCCCGGGCGGGGCAAGTGTACGGTGCGGCCTTCAAGGCAGGCAGCGTGCGGCCTGAGCGTTTGATGGAAGATACCCCTCTCAAGCTGGAGGAGTATGTTGCGCACATCAAGAACCTTGGCGAGCGCTTTCTGTTTCTGGGGGATGGCATGCCTGTTCACCGCGCGAAGCTGGGGAAGCTCCTGGGAGATTCTGCGGTATTTGCGCAGCCCCAGCTGGCCTTCCTGCGTCCGGCCTGCGCGGCTTATCTGGCGGCCCTCGCTGAGGAAACGGTCGATTATCTTGCCTTGGAGCCCCTCTATCTGCGTGCACCCAACGCGGCTCTGAACAAGAAGCTGACGGAGGGCCTTGCAAATGGAAAATGAGATCATCATCCGCCGGATGACCATGGCAGATGTGGAAGGCGTAGCTGCTGTGGAAGCGGCAACTTTTCCGACTCCCTGGAGCCGGGACGCCTTCGAGAGCGAAATGAAGAACGTCGCAGCCCGCTACCTCGTGGCTGAGAAGGCCGGCAGGGTCATCGGTTATGCCGGCGCATGGATCATCCTGGACGAGAGCCACATTACCAATATCGCCGTCCTCAAGGATGAGCGTGGCCAGGGTATCGGCCGGAAGCTTACCTACGGGCTGATGCAGTACCTGTCCAACCTGGGTGCTGCCTATGCGACGCTGGAGGTCCGCAAGTCCAACGAAGTGGCCCAGAATCTGTATAGGTCCCTGGGCTTTATCAAGCTTGGCGTACGGAAGCGATACTATGAGGACAACGGTGAGGACGCCCTCATCATGGTTTGCGACCATATGCCAGAGGCAGATCCTGACTTTGAGGAAGAAGGCACCGTTCACGAATAAACCCGGCGCAGCAGAAAAGCTGCGCCTTCTTTGGAGGAGCGTATGGCGACTATTCTGATCACCCATGGTATCCCCACTGCCGGCCTGGAGCTGCTGGCTGGTCATGAGATCATCATTCCGGAGGTCCTCAAAGCCTTTACGATGGAAGAATTGGCTGTGCTGATGCCCCGGGCAGAGGCTGTCATTGCGGGAGGAAAGCTCCCGGGTGACGTCATCCGTGCGGGGAAACAGTTGAAGATCATCGCCAATTACGGCGCCGGTTATGACGGTGTGGATATCGCTGCGGCAGCGGATTGCGGCGTTCCGGTCACCAACATCCCGGATACCGTGACTGACGCCACTGCGGAGCTGGCGATCGGCCTGATGCTGGCTGTCAGCCGGCGCATAGGCGAGATGAACATCCGTCTGCGCAAGGAAGACAGTACGACCCTCTTTGGTATGGGCCGCTATATGGGTAACACGCTCCGCGGACGTACGCTGGGGATCATCGGCTGCGGGCGAATCGGCAGCAGGGTGGCTGAGATGGCCAAGGCTCTGGGGATGCGTGTGCTGGCGTACAGCCGCCGCCCTGTACCTGCTCATGTCGCAGAATATACCGATCTGCCGACGCTGCTGGCCACGGCGGACGTGATCAGCCTGCATTGTCCGTCCACCCCTGAAACCCGGCATCTGCTGGATGCAGCTGCATTCGCACAAATGAAGGATGGCGCAATGCTCGTCAACACGGCTCGCGGCGCAGTGGTCGACCATGAGGCTCTGGTGGATGCGCTGCGATCCGGCAAGCTGGCTGGCGCAGGTCTGGACGTGTTCCCGGAGGAACCACGTATCCCGGCGGAGCTCCTTGCGATGGACAATGTGGTTTGCACGCCCCATATCGGCTCGAATACTGCGCAGACCCGTGCAGATATGGCAGCTGCCTGTGCGCGGCAGATCCTTGACGCACTGGCTGGCTATCGTCCGGAGAATATTGTCAATGGTATTTAAAAAGAGACGGCATGACAGATGGTCATGTCGTCTTTCATGTATCACCTGCGCGGCACTGATTTGAAGTCGGGGAGGGCAGATATTTCCGGTGATGAGGAAAAGAGAAAAATATCTGAAAAAAGTAAAAAAAGGGGTTGACACTTTCGAGAGCATGTGGTAATATATATATCGTTCGCGAGGCACACAAGCCTCTACGAACCAAGTGAATATCTGGGTGTGGCGCAGTTTGGTAGCGTGCTTGAATGGGGTTCAAGAGGCCGGAAGTTCGAATCTTCTCACCCAGACTGAGACAGCAGGATCGTCAGATCCTGCTGTTTTTCTTGCTGAAAGAATAACGGCTGTAATGCCTTTCCTTTTCCGGAAAAGTGTGATACAATAATTGACGCAAAAGGGAGGCTCATGATGACGAAAGAGATGATTCGCCAGCGGCTGGCACAAATCCGCTGCTTTTTGCTGGATATGGACGGAACGTTCTACCTTGGAGACAAGCTGATCGAGGGCTCGCTGGACTTTTTGGAGGCGCTGCGGCGCACCGGGCGTGACGCCTGGTTCCTCACCAACAATTCCTCCAAGTCCGCCAGCACCTATGTGGATAAGCTCACCCGCATGAACGTGCCGGAGCCCTTCCGCAACCAGGTGATGACCAGCGGTCACGCGGCAGCTCATTATCTCATGGAGCGTTTCCCGGAAGGGAAGGGCTACCTGCTGGGCAATGATGTCCTCCGGGCAGAGCTGGAGGCCATGGGCCTTGTCTTCACCGAGGATGATCCGGATTATGTCCTGGTGGCCTTCGATACCACGCTGGACTATGCCAAAATGTGCAAGGTCTGCGACTTCATCCGCTATGGGAAGCCCTATATCGCGACCCATCCGGATTTCAACTGCCCCACCGAGACGGGCTTCATCCCGGATATGGGCGCGATCATGGCCTTCATTGAGGCCAGCACGGGCCGCAAGGCGGATGTGATCCTGGGCAAGCCCTATGGCGGCATCGTCCGTGAGGCGCAGATGCGCACCGGCTACGACCTGGCGGAAATGGCCATGGTGGGCGACCGGCTTTACACCGACGTCGCTACCGGCGTCAACCATGGCATGACCGGCATCCTTGTTCTGTCCGGCGAGGCCACCATGAAGGACGTGGAGGATTCCGACGTCCAACCCCATCTTATCTTCAACAAACTGGCGGATATGATTCCGTATCTGTAAAGGAGAATGACTATGCTGAAGACGATGTTCCCCACCATCAACCGCGAGAGCAGCATGCTGGGCTTTGGCTGCATGCGTTTCCCCTGCAAGGCAGACGGCAAGATCGATGAGGCGGAGGCCATCCGCATGGTGCGCCATGCCATCGACAGCGGCGTGACCTACATCGATACTGCTTATCCCTACCACGGCGGCGAGAGTGAAATCGTGGTGGGCAAGGCCCTGCAGGACGGCTACCGCGAGAAGGTCATCCTGACCACCAAGCTGCCCTGCTGGAAGGTGGAAAAGTATGAGGACATGATGGCCATCCTGGACGAGCAGCTGCAGAAGCTCCAGACCGACCATGTGGACTTTTACATCCTGCACGCGATGAACAAGGATCGCCTGAAGCAGATGCAGGAGCTGGACTACAAGAAGTTCTTCGCGGAAGCCCTTGCTCAGGGCAAGATCCGCTACCCCGGCTTCTCCTTCCACGATGACTACGCCTGCTTCATGGACATCCTTAACGACTGGGATCAGTGGAAGATGGCCCAGGTGCAGATGAACATCCTGGACGATGAGAACCAGGCGACCCTTGAGGGCATCCGCGAGTGCGGCAAGCGCGGCATCGGCGTGGTCATCATGGAGCCCCTGCGCGGCGGTCTGCTGGCCAATCCGCCTGCGGACGTCAAGGCTGTTTACGAGGCCTTTGACGCCAAGCGCAGCCCCGTGGAGTGGGCTTTCCGCTACCTGTACGCCATGCCCGAGGTGGTTACCATCCTCTCCGGCATGAGCAACTGGGAGCAGACCACCGACAATCTGCGCATCTTTGACCTGGAGGAGCAGCCCATCCTTACCGAGGCAGAGAACGCTCTGTTCAAGCAGGTCAAGGCCACCTATATGGCCCGCACCCGTACCCGCTGCACTGGCTGCGAGTACTGCCAGCCCTGCCCCATGGGCGTGGCGATCCCCCGTATCTTCCGGGGCTATGACGGCGCGATGCTGCGCGCGGACAGCTCCTTCAAGGATGGCTATGCCTGCATCGTCAAGGAGGAATGCGACGCCTCCCGCTGCGTGGAGTGCCGTCAGTGCGAGGGCGCCTGTCCCCAGCACCTGCCCATCACTGACCTCCTCAAGGAGATCCACGAGGCTAGCTGCTGATCCTGCTGCATATCAAAACGCCTGCTTCCCGGTTGGGAGGCAGGCGTTTTTTGTGTGCCTAAATGTCTTTGCACTGGTCGATGGTAGGCAGCTCCACACCAAGCTGGAGCGCCACGCCCTGCAGGCTTTCCACCAGTAGCTGGCGCATGGTGCACTCGCTCATGCAGGGGATGTACTTTGTCGCGATGGAAACAGCCAGACCCTGGCAGAAGAACCAGTTGCGCTCGTAGAGCTTACGCGCGGTTTCAACATCCACCTTGACGCTGTCCTCGATCAGCGGGATGCCCCAGTTCACGTTGTAGTCCGTGCAGGAGCCATCGCTGACGCGATCACGCAAGAAGAGCAGCTTGAACAGCTCCGGTTCATCGCGGGCGAAGAGCAGGAAGCTCATACCGATGGTCAGGTAGGGGAAGGCGCTGCCAAGCAGGCGTTCCCGCAGGCAATCTTTCCAGGTGGTCAGTGCCAGCTCGGTAACAGCCTGCTTGAGCTCCTCCATACCGGAGAAAAGGCGGAAGATCGGCTGGGTAGAGCCGCCAAGTTCTTTGGCGACGGCCCGGGCGTTGAGGGCGGCGGGCCCTTCGCGCTGGATAAGCTGATAAGCGGCGTTCAGCACGGCTTCACGGCTGAATCGGACAGATGGCGGCATATGCAGCAGCCTCCTTTGTAATCACCTGCGCCGGATATAGCGCGCGGCGGGAATATCGGCCTGAGGAGCCGAGATGGAATCAGACAGACTTCTGTTCTTGGTGACATTGAGCACCAGCGCAATGCCGCCCATGTTGGTGGTCATATTGGATCCACCGTAGGAGAGGAAGGGAAGGGGGATGCCTGTGATGGGCATCAGTCCCAGCGTCATGCCAATGTTCTCAAATACGTGGAACAGCAGCATGCCCAAAACGCCGATGATGATCAGCATGCCGAACTTGTCATAGGTGAAGCGGGCCAGGTAGAGCATGCGCAGGATGATGCACAGATACAGTATCAGCACAAGGGTGCAGCCCAGGAATCCCCAGGCTTCGCCGATGGTGGAGTAAATGAAGTCCGTCCAGTCTGCGGGCACATAGTTGAGCTGGCTCATGGCGCCGTCCACAAAGCGGCCGATGCCGCTTACGCCGCCCGAGCCGATGGCAATCTTACTCTGACGCATCTGGTATGCGTCATCCAGGGGGGAAAGCTCTGGGTTCAGGAACGCCAGAATTCGGTTGATGCGGTAATCCTCCACACCGGTGGCCACAACGAAGCCGTATACCGCCAGGATCAGCAGCACCACGACCGCTGCCATGCTCAGGAGCAGCTTCATGTTCACGCCGGAGAAGAACATCATGACTGCGGAGAGGAACACGATCACGATCAGGGAGCCGGTTTCACCCGATGCAAGGATGATCACGCCGGGCACCAGGATCAGGGCCATGATTCGGCCAAACTCCTTGATGGTTCCCATGGGGGCTTCCGATTTGGCAAGCTCCTGGGCCAGCATCAGGATCATGGCCAGCTTGATGAACTCCGAGGGCTGAATGGTCATGCCCCAGATAACGTCGGTCCAGGCCTTCACGCCCTCGGCGCCGTTGGTCACCAGGGTGAAAAGCACCAGGCCGGAGGCGGCCAGGTACACCACACGGGTAAAGCGCCGGATGATGTGGAAGGGGATGCTGATGATGACGATGACGATGACGGGGGCAAGCAGCAGGAAAAAGCATTGCCGCAGGGCGTAAGAGGATTCCAGGATGTGGGCCAGCCAGGTCTCGGCTTCGGAGGCGGGGGAGAAGGTGGCCACACATACAGCCAGCACGCCAAAGATCGACATCATGCTGACCAGAAGGATCAGCGGTATGTCAATATGGGCGCGGGCGCGTCTGTTTTCAGCGATCAATGCGCTTGACCTCCTTGAGGGTGGGTTGGAACAGGCGGCGGAACCAGGAGAGCTTCCGTGTACCGTAGCCGGGCAGGGGATCAACGCCGGGGATGTCCATCATGCGGAAGGCGATGCGTTTGAATGCAGCCTGAGCGTCGCATTTGATGTTCATCGGGGACTGATGGGTCAACGTGGCGCGGTAAACAAAGGGATCGTCCAGGATCTCGCCCAGGAGCTCCAGATCAAGCGTGGCGGCAACTGTAGCGGCAGAGTACATCTCACCCTCACGGATGAGTGTGTCATCCAGGCGGTTGACGACCACGCGGGGACGGGGCATGCCCTTGGACTCCAGTACGCCGGCGGTGCGCTCCGCGTTGCGGATGCAGATGTCATCCGGGGTACAGATGAGGACACAGGCGTTGATCTCCTCATTCAGCAGGCCGCGGAGGCTGCGCTCGATGCCGGCGGGGCAGTCGATGAGCACCACATCAAACAGGCGTTTGAGGCGGGCCAGGATGCGGCGGAATGCGCCGGGCTTGAGCTCCTTGGCACGGGCAAACTGACTGGCGGGCAGGAGGGAAAGACGGGCTTCATCGGGCAGGCAGATGAGAGCCTGCTCCAGGCGGCAATGGCCCTCTGCCACGTCCAGCAGATCAAAGACGATGTTGTTTTCCAGTCCCAGCAGTGCATCCTGGTCGCGCAGGCCCACATCACCATCGATGATGCAGACCCGGCGGCCTTCCCGGGCCATGGCGAGACCCACGCACGCTGTGACGGTGCTTTTTCCTACGCCGCCCTTGCCGGACGCAATGATCCATGCGGTACTCATGCTTCAAGATGCTCCTTTGGTGTTGTTACGGCGCAAGGCTGTTGCCCGGCGGCAGAACATAATCGGTGGTACGCAGCTCGGTCTGCTTCAGATACCAGTCAATGAAGTCGCGGGCTGCAATGGAAGCCATACCGCCGGAGTAGCCATGGGGAACGAAGACGCAAATGGCGATCTGCGGATCTTCACGTGGTGCGAAGCAGACAAACCATGCATTGTTCTCCAGGTCGATGGAGGTGACCTGGGCGGTACCGGTCTTGGCAGCAATGTTATCCTGCACGTTTTTGTAGCCGCGGAAGTACTTTGCAGCGGTACCGGTATCGTCCGTAACGCCCGCCATGCCCTTGCGGATCAGGCTCATATAGTCATTGGGGTCATCCAGCCGATTGACCAGGGTGGGATCGCGCTGGGAGAGAATCTCACCCTCTGGGCTGATGATGGAATCGATGATGGACACATTGTAGATGTATCCGCCGTTGGCGACGGCTGCAACATATCGTGCGGCCGCGATGGGGGTGATGGTAGTAACCGATTGGCCGATGGCTGTCAGGATGGTCTGCTGACCGCCCCACTTGATATCATTCAGGTAGATGTAAGCATCCTGAATGACGGCGTTAAGGTAGACCATCTCTTTGGTCATGCCAAGTTCTTCCATGAGGATGATGCGCATCTGCGCAACCCACTCGCCCTGAGGATAGTTGATGGCCATGTCCATCAGGCGCTTGGCGCACACGGACAGTCGCTCATCATCGTATTCCAGGCCGCGGGAGGCGCCGCATTTCCTCAGATGGGTCTTGAGGGAGTTGAAAACGATGATGGGCATGGACGTATCCTGATCAGCCTCGCCCAGGGGCTTGGAGGGGTCGTACAGAGTGTTCTGGCTGCCGACCACGCTGCGGACCTCGCCGGGCAGGTCGATGCCTGTCAGGCTCGTCAGACCGAAAAGGGAGGCATAGCGGTACAGGCGATCCTCACCCAGACGGTCGCCCATCTCGTAGAAGAAGAAGTTGCAGGAGTTCTGAATGGCGTTGACGATGGTCTGCGCATTGTGCTTGTGGCGCTGACCGGCAGAGATCCAGCACTTGGGTGCGGTGGATTCATCTGCATTGTACTTGGTGTAATAGCCCATGTCGGTGAAGCGCTCCGTCGGGCTCAGTTCACCCTCTGCCAGCGCGCCGAAGCCGGTGACCATCTTGAAGATGGAGCCGGGAGTCGCGCGGGAACCAATGGCGTAGTTGAGCATCAGGTTGCGGTCATCGGCCAGGATGGCACGTGCTTCGGGGCCGGCGCCAACCAGGGCATTCAGGTCATAGGTGGGGAAGTTGGCCATTGCCAGGACGCGGTCCTCCATGTCCAGCACGACCATGACGCCGTGTTCCGCCAGCTCCAGGGGGTATTGCTCCCAGTTGCGCTTGGCGATATCCGTGCGGTTATCCTCCAGCCAGGAGGAATCCACCATGAGGGCCTCCTGCTTGTCACGGATTTCAGCCACGTTATTGGCAATGGCGCGTTCTGCCTGCTGTTGGAAGGGTACGCGGATGGTCAGCTTGACGTTGTTGCCATCCTCCGGCTCGGTGTAGGAGAGCTCTCGTACCACGGTGGAGAGGTTATTGCGTTCTACTACGCGGCGGCCCTGGGTACGGTTGGACGAGGCGGTCAGCCAGGACTCCATGGAGTACTCGATGCCGTCGCGACCGATGGTGTCATTGTAGGAATATCCTTCGGCCTGCAGCTCCAGCCATTTGGTACGGCTGGGGATCTTGCCCACATAACCAATGACCTGAGCTGCCAGGTTGTGCTTGGGATAGACGCGGCGGGTTGCGATTTCAACGCCCATGCCGGGCAGCATCATGGACTTGGTTTCCACCTGGATGACCGTCTCATAAGCCACGTCGACCGCGATGGGGATGGGCAGGGAGTTGAACAGGTTCATCTGCATCTCGGAGTAGACGGCCATGACCTTGAGCATGGTTTCCTCGTCCATCATGACGCAGTCATAATAGTTATCGCCTTCAATTTCCTTGTAGTAGGCGATATCCTCTTCGCAGGTGGCGATACGGTATTTCCGCTTGAGACGGATCAGGCAGTCCTCTGCCGTGGGGTAGGAACGGGCGCTTACATAGTTGTTGGAGCGCCACTGGGTTTCACGGGTCTGCAGAACGTTTTCCGAAACGCCGGAGCCGAAGTTGAAAACCCATTCTCCGGTCTCTTCATCACGGACGATAACATAATCAAAGGCCAGCTTGCCGCCGTTGCCTTCGATGATGCCGATGGTCTCAACGATGGACTTGGTGTATGTGTAATAATCGCTCTTGGCGACATTGGAGCCGTCCTTATAGAATGTAATGTTATAGACCAGCTCGTCCTTGGCGAGGATGACGGAGTCAGCATCGGTGATGTTGCCGCGTTTGCCGCGCAGCACGATGGTCTTCGTGCGGACGGACTCGGCCTTGTCCTTGTATTCTTCGCTGTTGAGCAGCTGCAGGCGTACCAGGCCGCTGGCCAGATAACCAAACATCAGCAGCAGGATGCCGATAAACGCAAAGTATCGCCAGCCGATCCGTTTCTGCGGATCGCGCTGAGTGACATTGCTCATAAATTTCCTCCTTTCCTTTGTCAATTCAGGAGAGGGATGTGCTTAATCGCGGGCGGGCCGGCGGTCAAAGCGGAACTCCGGCTCATGGGTTTCCTCCGGCTTGCGGAAGCCCAGCAGCTTTCGCACCGGCACCATGAGGACGGCGGTCAGCAGGCTGGTGATCAGGATGGAGATCAGGCCGTCACGAAGCAGCGCACCGCTGATCTCCGCACCGCTGAGGTACATATAGACCAGCATGACGATCTCGTACACGGCGATGTTCACTGCGGCACACAGCACTGTGCGCAGCAGCGGGCTGATGTTGCGTCCGCGCTTGCCGATGGAACGGGCGTACTGCAGCTGCGCCTCGCTGCGGTCAGCGAAAATAGCGCTGCAGAACAGGGCGGAAATGGGATAGAGCAGCAGGTTCAGCATCGGCACCTTGGGCAGCATGACTTCCATGATGATACCGTAGAACATGCCGGCCCATATGCCGCGGAGAATGCCGTAGCCGACGATTACGATGGCGGTGGTCACGATCAGCAGATTGGGCGTGACGCCGCCGATGTTCAGATAGGGCATGATGGATACATGGGCCAGGTAGCCCACAAGAATGACCAGAATCAGCTTGACCTGGCGCATCACGGCTTGACGCATATCACTCGTCCTCCCAGGTGAACTGATCCGGATCAACGGTGATCCGCGGGGTGGGCGAGGGGGTGGGAGAAGCCGTGGGAGAGGGCGTCGGGCCCAGAAGGGAGGACTGATACTCCAGCGAATCCTCGGTGGAGGACGGCGTGGGAGAGGGCGTGGGGGACGGCGTCGGCGTCGGGGACGGCGTGGGAGAAGGCGTTGCGGAGGCCGTCGGTGCGGGCGTAGCCGTTTCGCCGAACTTCAGCGTGGAGCCGATGCGCAGCGTGGGGTAGGGGCGCGCGGTCACCGTGGGTACATACTCATTGTAGGAGGATGTGTTGGTACGGCCTTCCACCGCGAGGGCGGCAGGCTTGTAGCGGTACACGATCACGTACTCCAGGTGCTGGAAGTCCGCCATGGGTTCCACAACGATGTACTGCTTGTTGCTCTCCATGTTGCGGGTGGATTCACGCACGGTGCCGATCGGGATACCCTTGGGGAAGGCCATGCCGATACCGGAGGTCACCACGATATCGCCGGGACGGGGTAGATGATCGTTGGGCAGATAATACATGCGGCACAGGGGCTCGCCGGTAAGGCCCAGCGTACCGGATACGATGCCCTGATCGCGGCTTGACTGGATCAGGCCGGAGATGGATGCATTGGAGTCAATGATGGTGCGCACGGTGGCGGTGGTCTCGTATACCTGCTCCGTGAAGCCAACCAGGGAGCCGTAGATGGTGACGGCCATGTAGGGCTCAATGCCATCGCGGCTGCCGCGGTCGATGGTGAAGGTGGAGAAGTAGTTGCCCTGCTCGCGGCCGATCACCTGGCAGCGGATGGGATTCATGCCAAGGTTCTGCTGCATCTCGGCGTCGATGTCCTCATAGATCGCGCAGCGGAAGGCGTACTCCTGGGTCATGACGGCCTGGATGTAGAGCTCCTCGTTCTGGGCGACTACGTCAACATAGGCCTGCTCCAGATTGTCCCGCAGCTTGACGCGGCGGAAATAATCCGCCACGCTTTCCACCAGACCAGTGAAGAAGCGCTGAACGGGGCCGACTGCGGTAGATACCGCTGCCTCCGGCGCCTTGAGGAACTGCGTATCCGGCATCATGGTGCGGGAGAGCAGCATCATGCCGATAACGATCAGCAGGATACCGGTGATCAGGGAGCTGATCACGATGCGCAGCACCTTGCCGCGGGGCTTTTCAGGCTTATCCTGCTGCAGGGTGCGTTGCTGCTTCTGGGTGCGAGTACGTGTGACGGGCGCAGCCTCCGGATCCTCAGCCTCATCGTCCTCCAGGGGAGGCATGCTGCGGGAAGTTCGCCGGGGAGCCGTCAGATCATCATCGTCACCGACGTCGTAGGCGGGGGTGAAATCATCCTCTTCCTCACGGACGTCGTCCTCCGTATCGGGCTTGAGGCCGATCATGCGCACACCCATGCGGTTGGTGCCCTGGGTTATAGGCTTGGGCGCCGGGGCAGGACGATCCTCCTGGGGGAGGTATTCTTCCTCTGTGGGGAGATTGCGGGTCACACTGTCCAGCTCGTCATCAAAATTATACTCGTCCGGATCGGGCAGGAAGGGATTCTTCCGCTTGTTATCATTGGCGTCATGGCGTTTTGCCATTGTGGTCACCTCAATTCAATAATGGGCGATAAACCTGCTTATGCCATCGTCGGCATATGGCCCTGCTCCTGCAGCATGGCCATGTTCTCCACAATGTAGCCCAGGCCCAGGGCGGTACAGTCGCCGGGCTCTTTGGCGATAAGTACCGGGATGCCCAGCTCCGTGGCGATGTACTGATCCATGCCGTACAGCTGCGCGACGCGGCCGGTCAGGTGGATGCCCGTGCGCATGATGTCCTTGGCCAGCTCCGGGGGAGTACGCTCCAGCACCCAGCGGATGGCGGCCACGATGGCACGACAGGGCTCGTGGACGGCCATGTAGGCCTGGCGGGAGGTATACTCGATGTCCATGGCCTGGGGAGAGAGCAGATCGCGGCCGCGGATGCGCACGGAGCGATCGTCCGTGATGGGCATGGCGGAGGCCAGGTCAATCTTGACGTCCTCGGCGGTACGGTCACCGATAAGCATGTTGAATTCGCGCTTGATGTGGTTGATGATGGCTTCATCCATCTTGGCGCCGCCCACGGGGATGGACTGGCTGACCACCAGGCCGCCCAGGGACACGACTGCGGCGTCGGTGGTGCCGCCGCCGATATCCACGACCATGGAGCCAATGGGATCATACACCGGCAGATTGGAGCCAAGCGCTGCCGCAAAGGGCTTTTCCACCAGGCAGACCTTCTTGACGCCGGCCAGGCGTACGGCTTCGGTGATGGCCTTGCGGTTGACATCATCCAGGCCGGCCGGCACGGAGATGACCACCTTGGGCGGGACCACATTGCTGGAGCCGATGGCCTTGCGGATGAAGTACTTCAGCAGCAGGGCAGTCATATCGAAGTCGGCGATGGTGCCGTTGCGGATGGGGCGGATGACGGTCTTGGAGTCATTCAGGCGGCCCAGCACGCGGCGGGCTTCATCACCCACGGACTGCACCTGCTTGCGGTTGGTGCCCGACACCACCACCAGCGTCGGTTCGCTGATGATGATACCGCGCTTCTTCACATACACCAGCGTGTTGGAGGAACCCAGGTCAATGCCGATATCGGGGGCAAAAAAATGCATAAGCGTACTTCCTTTATCAAATCAGTCGGTTGGTTACAGGAGGCCGCAGTTCTCCAGCAGACGGCGGGTAAGGGCCATGGGCAGACCGATCACATTGGTGTGGCTGCCGCGCAGCTGGTCGATCCACAGGCCTGCGATGCCCTGCACAGCGTAAGCGCCGGCTTTGTCCATGGGTTCGCCGGTGGCGATATAGCGGCGGATGGCTTCGTCGGTCATCGTTTCAAAATGCACATCGGTCACATCCGCCTCGCAGTGGAGCGTGCCCTGCGCGTCTACCACGCTCACGCCGGTGCAGACCTGATGCCATCTGCCGGAAAGACTGTGAAGCATCCGGAATGCATCCTCTGCGTCACGGGGTTTGCCCAGAGCCTTGTCATCCACCGCGACGAGGGTATCTGCTGCAAGGATGACGCATCCGGGATGGAGCGCAGCGGCAGCCAGCGCCTTGCGACGGGAAAGCTCCATTACAGCTTCGCGGGGCGGGAGCGTGCAGGTCTCGTCCACATCCGGAGCGTCCACGGTGAAGGGGAGCCCGGTCAGGACCATCAGCTCCCGCCGGCGGGGTGAGGCCGAGGCCAGAATCAGGGGTGTATCATTCATCAGGGGGATCCTCCTGAGGCGTAACGATGCGTATTGGAATGCTGGTGCCGGTGATATACTTCCACCAGCATAACAATCCATTTTCTATTATACCACACATACCCGAAATTGGGAATGTATAATTGTAAATTTTCTTCTGTTCGGCACGTTTTTTTCATGCAAAAAGAGCCTGCCCCAGGGGCAGACTCTTGGTGTTGGAATCAAAGTGGAGCAGGCCGGGTTATTCCTCGTCGTCCGGAGCCTGACCGTCGTGGGCAAGCCATTTGCACTCGGTCGTTTCCATGCCGGTGAACACCGCCCGGAAGGAGGAATCCTCTGCGCTGCAGGCATATACGCCAAAGCGGATTTCATCCCCGGTGTTGAACATGTGGCAGATACGCATTTGCTTGAAGGTAACGCCGTCCACGGAGTTCTCGATGCAGAAATCGTCCTCCCGGCGGCTGAGGCGGAACCACATCGACTTGATCGACGCATCCACGTCCACCGAGGACCAGTCGGAGTAGCCGTTGTTGGTCACTACGCTGCCCAGACGCTGGATCCGGTCATTCTCGTATTCCATGGAGGCCTTGAGCCAGTTGTCGCTGTCCAGGTACATGACGACGCCGGCCTGGTCGTAGCGCCATTTGGTGTCAAAATCAGCCTTGACGACGAAGGAGAAGAACTTCTCCGTCGTGGTCAGCTGCAGCACTGGGGCGTTATCGTTGCGGAAATGATAATAGGTGCGCTGCCACAGATCTGTGCGAGGCTCGCTGATCATCTCCACCCGATCCTCGGTGACGGTATACTGCCGGGGTGCGCGGAGCCACTGCATTTCTTTGGCATTGACTTTCATGATGAGATCTCCTTTGCAGATGATTATCCCAGCCGGGTGAGATCGACCTT
>JAFXFR010000017.1 GCA_017513475.1 Clostridia bacterium | reverse complement strand
GTCCAAGCCGCCCGCGCCGATGGCCAGCATGCCGATGCCGCCGCCGGTGGGGGTGTGGGAGTCGCTGCCCAGCAGGGTGTATCCGGGCACGCCGATGCGCTCCAGCTGTACCTGATGGCAGATGCCGTTGCCGGGCTTGGAGCACCAGATACCGTGCTTCTTCGCCACAGACTGGATGTACTGGTGGTCATCGGCGTTTTCAAAGCCGGTCTGCAGGGTGTTGTGATCGATATAAGCGACGGACTTCTTGGTCTTGACCCGATCCACGCCCATGGCTTCGAACTGCAGATAGGCCATGGTGCCGGTGGAGTCCTGGGTGAGGGTCTGGTCGATGCGGATGGAAATCTCCGTGCCGGGAACCAGCTCGCCGGAGAGCAGGTGGGCGGAGAGAATCTTCTGCGTCAGATTCATAAGGGAGTATCCTCCTGTATACAATGTGATTCTCTCCTATCATAGCAGATAGAAGGGGCGGAGGCAACGGCTTCCCAGCGAAAAAACATAGGAAATACCCCGATGCACCATGCATCGGGGCAACTGATTATGTTCCAGCTTCCACCGCGTCACTGAGGCGGAAGCGCAGGAGGTAGTTTTCGACCACTGTTTCCCATCCCGCTTCAACAGCCCATTCTACGCTGTAATTGCAGTAACCGGGATTCGTCTGATTGTCGCGCATGACAGTAAAGTGCACGTCGATTTCATCCGCTTTGCGGGGCAGATCTTTCTCCTGGAAAACCGCATAGCACAGGAAGCCGTCCGTTCCTTCTTTCTCCGAAAACTCGGCCATGTCCGTCATGATGAAAGGGTTTCTGCGCTCTATGCACAGTAATTCTTTTTCTCCGGCATAGGCGTCACAATACCACAGAAACAGGTGGGGCGGCTGTTCCTCCAGCGGAATGCTGAAATCCGGCGAAACCGCCGCAGGATCCTCCAGCATGCAGTCCACCAGCCAGTAAAGCGTGTAGGTTTTCTCCTGCGAATCATGCTCCACCCCGGCAAGAGTGACGCTGATGGTTTCGCCGACATAACTGTCCTCCACCACGATTGCGCCCTCGCACAAGGGGCTGCGTTCCGCCTGCGTGGTTCCGGTGAACAAAGGAAAGATCAGCAGGCATGTGAGAAACATTTTCAGGATGGATAGCATCCTTCAATCGCCTCCTTTCTCATGTTTTAATGATACAGAATGGTATGTCGGGTGTCAATGGAACCGGCTGGGCTGGCAGAAATTTTACAATTCGGGCGAAAAAGTAAGAAAGAGACGACCTTTCCCCCTTGACAAACCCGTCAATCAGGTGTAAAATACCTTCTGTTCCGTGCGGGAATGGCGGAATTGGCAGACGCGCATGATTCAGGTTCATGTGCACGTACGTGCTTGCAGGTTCAAGTCCTGTTTCCCGCACTTCAGCCTCCTTGAGCAATCAAGGGGGCTGTTTTGTTGTTGGAGGCTTTCCGCCCTGTCCCCCCCTCGCCGGTCCAGCATGTATTGACAACTGCAGGACGTTCTTGCTATACTTGATGCAAGATTCCGGTTTGTTCGCTCTCATACAAAAGAATGAGGAGGTTCCTATGCCCAAGAAGCTGATCGCCCTGCTGCTGCTGGTCGTATTGGTTACGATGCCCTTTGTGACCTATGCAGGCACCTTCGATCCCAATCATGCTATCGCGTATCTGGAAAGCAAGTTCCAGTGCGGCTGCACCCGCGGCGGCACCGGCGCGATGATCGGCCGCCGCGGTCTGATCACGGCGGGTCACAATCTGTACTGCCATAACCACGGCGCTGGCCTGAAATACTGCAACTTCTATTTCGGAGCCCGCGGCGCCAACAGCTGCTGGTATCAGTACTCCGGCAAGTTCACTTACCGGGTCTATGATACTTTCAGCAACGGCTACAATGCCCAGAACGACATCGGTTATGTGGTGTTTGACGGCCCCGTGGGCGATCAGACCGGCTGGTTCGGCTGGATGACCGGCTACGATGACGATGTGAACATGGAGTTCATGAATCTGCTGAACTACGACGCCCGCCGCCATCTGCAGAATGTCTATGACGTCGGCTATATCCGCAGCGACAAGCTGCTGCATTGGCGCGGCTATATCTCCGGCACGGAGGGCGGCCCGGTGTACATCTCCAGCGAGGACAGGCAGTCCTACGTCGTAGCGGTTTACATCACTACCGATTCCAGCGGCAACGGCATCGGCCGTCGCCTTACTTCCGATGTGATCAACGATATGAAGGCCGCCGGCGCCTTCAACTGATATGCTGCAGGCCTCCGGGGGATCCTGGAGCGCCTGCTTTTCTTCTTTCTCCGTCCGCTGAAGAAGTTTTCCGTCTTTTTCAGAAATTTTGTGTATTTGCTGGATGAATTTTCCTGCCTGGTTCGTTATGATAGATGAAGACATCGCCCCCCACAGAAAGGAGCTTGCCCATGAAACGCTTTTTTGCCATTCTGCTCAGCATGATCCTCGTCAGCACGCTTCTGCCCCTGTCCGCCATGGCTGACGGCGCCGGCTGGTACGAAGTCAACAGCACCTCCCCTCGCGGATACACGTACCTGTACTCCGCACCCAGCGACCGGGATCACCTCAGCCGTAACCTGGGCAAGTACACCAACGGCGAGATCGTCTATGTGCTGGATTACTACGGCGGCAAGGACGGCAAGTACAACTACTGCTACGTCCAGACCCAGGACGGCAAGACCGGCTATATGCACGACTACGCCCTCACCCGTACCACCAGCAGCAACTGGGGTGAAACCAGCTCCGGCTGGTACGAGGTCAACAGCACCTCTCCCTACGGCTATACCTACCTGTACTCCGCCGCCAGCGACCGGGATCACCTCAGCTACAACAAGGGACGCTACAATAACGGCGAGCTTGTGTATGTCATGGAGTACTACGGCGGTCAGGACGGCAAGTACAACTACTGCTACGTCCGCACCGAGGACGGCAAAACCGGCTACATGCACGATTACGCCCTCACCCCCGTTTCCTCCATGAGCGGCGGCTATGACCAGCTGGCCAACCTGCCCCGGCTGTCCTACCAGTGCCGCGGCACCGTTAAGGGCGGCAATGCACCCGTCTATACCGGCCCTGCCAGCAACTACTTCCGCACCGCTTCCGGCAATGCCTATGTGGTCAACGGCTCCTCCGTCTTCGTTTACGGCAAGGAGGGCGATTACTACCTGGTGCGCTACAACGGCACCCAGTCCGGCAAAACCGTGACCCGCTATTCCATGATCCACCGCAACCGCATCAATGTCAGCGGCAGCCCCGCGTCCCTGTCCTACTCCTGGGTGGCGATCTCCATTAACAGCGGCGCACACATTTCCGACGCACCCGACTGGAACCACGGTCTTGACGGCATCACGGTCGACCGCACCTCCGCCTTCGCCCTGGCGCAGATGACCGACGCCTCCGGTACCACCTGGGTCTACTTTGAGTCCACCGGCCGCACCAGCTCCGGTTACCTGACCATGCGCGGCTTCGTCCCCATGAGCGAGGTTCGCATCCGCTGATACGGGAGATTGACATATGCTGCACAGACTCATCTGCCTGCTCCTTCTGGCATGCCTGCTGACGCCCTGCGTACAGGCGGAGGAGCCCTGGCCCCAGCCCTACACGGGTGACCTGGTCGGCACATGGGGCTTTTGCGGCGGCGCGGAGGAGCACGGCGACGGCTTCCGCCTGAACCCCGACGGCACCGGCGTATGCCTGGAGATCGTCGACTATGAGCAGGTGCCGCCACAGTACCGGGACACGGAGTATACCTTCACCTGGCGCGTGGAGTTCACGACGAGCAAGACATACCTGCACGAAATCTACGCCGACGGCCGTACGTTCACCTACGAGATCGAAAGCTACGGCGACGTCCGCATCCACATCCCGAACCACATCAGCGGCGGATTCTACTACCCCGTGCTGAATGAGGAAGCCTGCGCGTACCTGTCCGGCAAGGCTGAGCATTCCGCCTTTGACGGCATGATGATGGACTGCCTGGACGGCTCCATCACCGGGAAGATCGAGGCCACCGGCCTGTGGGTCGGGGAGATCTTCCTGCAGAAGGAGCAGGGCATGTGGCAGATCGCCTTCAACGTCTATGACGACGCAAAGGACGTCGAAGCCCGCTTCCTCCTGCGGGAGGATGAATGGCGCGTCTGGGTGGACGAGTATGTGTGGCTCTGGGGGGACTTCGACCTGGGTCAGCCCTGGCCTGCCGCCCGCACCGCAGAGGACGCTTACGCCCGCCTGCCCGGCATCCTGGAGAGCTACCTGACCTGGGAATACGCGCCCGTCCCCACCGCGGAACCGGCTGCGCCCGTCATCCCCGAATTGCGTTCCCAAATCGGCAAATTCCCCAGGAATCAACGCTACGAGGTCTACGAAGGTCCCCGGCAGCAGCATCGCCGGGCCGGTTCCGGCAAGGCGACAGTGTCCACCAACGGCACGATCTGGGTCTACGGCACCTGGATGGGCCGCATGATGATCGAATACGCTCTGGATGACGATCGTCACCGCATCGGCTGGATCGATACCGATCAGCTGCCCGCCTCCGCGCTGGAGGGCGTGCCGGAACTTCCCTTCCCGGATAACGGCTTCCCAGAGGACTGGACTTACGGCGTCGTGACCGGCGCAACCGGTCTGTACGAAGATCCCCTGCACGCCCGTTCAGGGATATGCGGAATCCTCCCCGGCACCAGCGTACGCGTATTTGCAAAGCTCGGCAGCTGGTACCTCGTAGAAGGCTTTGTTGGCGAGAAGCTCCGCATGGGCTTTATGCCGGAGACGTCCCTGGGCCTGGCGCACGGCTATGCCGCCAACCCGGAATGGACGATCGGCCGCTGCACCCGTTACACAGAAACCGACATTTATGACGCTTTCGACGCGCTGGCGCAGTTCATTTACCACCAATGGCCCGGTACAGGCCTGATGGCCGTCCGCTACGACGAGGACGACGCAGATGAGGCCAACCCCAACCCCTGGTGGCAGGACGAAACCGGCACGAAGGAGGGCATCCTCCTCCTGGCCGACCTGAGCAGCATGGAGCTGCATGACTACGAGATCGCCGGCGCCTTCGCCAGGGACTACATCTTCATCCTTTACCGCGAACCCGGCGGCGAGTGGGTCGTCGCCAACTGGGGTTACACCTGATTTGCACGCTCTGTCCGTGATGGGCAGGGCGTTTCCTAATAGCACATTAGACTTGAATTAACAATCTCCGCTGCGCATTGACACGGTCCTCCGCTGGATGATATACTGCACTCATCAACTACCGTGGAGGCCTCACATGCAGCGGAAACTGTGGAACAAGGATTTTATCCTGCTCCTGCAGGGCAACGCCATCAGCGACATCGGCGATCTGCTCTACAGCGTAGCCATCGGCTACTGGGTGTACGAAAAGACCGGCTCCAGTGCGCTGATGGGCGTGATGACCTCCATCGCCATGTTTGTGACGATGTTCCTGTCCCCCTTTGCCGGCAGCATTGTGGATAAGCTCAGCCGCCGCTTCGTCATCGTCGGAATGGATTCCCTGCGAGGACTCATCATGCTGGCGCTGGGCGTGCTGGCCTGGACGGATTCACTGAGCGTACCGGTGGTGCTGCTGGCAGCCTTTGCGGCGTCGCTGTGCTCGGTGTTCTTCAACCCGGCGGTGAATACGCTGATGATCGACCTCATCCCCCATGACGACATGGTGCGGGGACAGTCCGTCTTTTCGGCCTCCAACGCGCTGATCAACCTGGTGGGCAAGGCCTTCTCCGGCGTGCTGGTGGCGTTCCTGGGCGTGCCGCTGATCGTGGTGCTCAACGGCGCGAGCTACCTGATCTCTGCGGTGTCGGAGATGTTCATCCGCGTGCCCCGCACGGTGCAGCAGGGCGAGAAGGTCTCGGTGAAGGGCGTACTGGCGGACTTCGGCAAGGCAATGAAAGCCATCTTCTCCGACCGCTGCCTGAAGCTCTTCATTCCCTTTGCGCTGCTGCTGAATCTGCTGGCCGCAGGCCCCCTCAGCCTGATGCTCCCCTTCTGCATGGAAAAGGGCTTCACGATGGACATGTACGGCTACCTGCTGTCCGTGGAGGTGGCGGGCTCGCTGCTGTGCGTGCTGCTGCTGGGGATCTTCAAGCTCAAGCCCAGGACCCGCTTCGCGCTGATGGCGATCGGCTTCATCGGTTCCCAGGCGCTGTGCGTGCTGGCCTTCCTCATGACGGATTTCCTGCCTATGGCCGTGCTGCTGTTTCTCTCCGCGCTGCTGAATGCGGCGGGCAATTCCATCTTCAACGCCGCTTTAATGCTGGCGCTGCCGGAGGAAAACCGGGGCGCGATCCTCGGCTTTATCGAGGCTGCCTCAGTGGGCGGATGCGCGCTGTCTGCGGTGATCTACGGTCTGCTGGGCGAGATCTTTCCCCTGTACCTGGTGTTTGCCGTCGGCAGCCTCATTTCCCTGCCCTTTGCGCTGTATCTGTTTTCCCATCGGGAAACGAAGGATTTTATCCTGACCCATTAACGCAAAATCCCCCGGAGCATCACACTCCGGGGGATCGCTTTGTCTTACAGGGCCTTCAGGGTGAAGGTGAAGGAATAGGGCTTGTCGGCAGGATAGCAGTACTTGGGCAGGGTGGGAGCGCCCCAGCTGTCATCGCCGCCCACGCCCTTGCGGAACATGGCCACGTCCAGCACGGTCTTGACCGGGCCCATCAGATCGCTGTAATGGCGGGCTGCAGCCAGCTGCTCGGGCAGCCAGTGCTGCACGCTGATCTCCAGGTTTTCGCCCTCCACCAGTACGCCATGGCCGTCCTTGTCAGTGACGGACAGCGCCTGCACGCCGCCGCGATTTCCGCTCTCCTGCGGGTTGAGATAGGGGCTCATGCCGTCCTTGACCTGGTAGGCATGCCAGCCCAGATAGGCGCCTTCGCGGCGGTCAACATAGTTCTCCTCCGGGCCGAAGCCGAAGTAGCGCACCTTGTCCAGGCGGGCGTCCAGCTGGAAGGACAGTCCCAGCGCAGGCATATCCGGCAGATCCGCAGCGCCGGGCCAGTTGACGGTCACTTCCACTGCATCGTCTGTACGCACGGCGTAGACCACCGTCATCTCGAAATCCTTGAGCATGGGGGTGGAATAGCGGTAGGTCAGGGTGGTGGCCTCATCGGTCGTCACCTCTGCATGGCGCAGCCAGTAGTAGCGGCTGATCAGGTGATACACGCCCTCACGCACATTGTAGCCGTTGCCGCAGTCGTTATCCGTGGCCGCGCGGAAGAGGCTCAGCTGAGGCGCGCACAGGAGGGTCTCCCTGCCGGCGCGATCGCGGAAGGAAATCATGCCCTTGGCCTTCTCAAACAGGACGCCCAGCTTATCACTGCGCAGGCCCACATTGTTGTCACCCACGGAGGGTCTGGGCGTAGACGCTGCGGCCTCAGGGCGGGTCAGCGTACCATAGACTGCCTGACCGTGGCTGAGGATGGTGCCTGCAGGCAGGATGCCCTTTTCCTCGGCCAGCACCAGGAACACGGTCAGTACCACCTGACCCTCCGCCGGCAGCTTACCGTAGGGCAGGTTGATATGCCGGGATTCGCCCGCAGCGATCTCCGGCAGCAGGATCTCGCCCGCCCTGATGGGCTTCATGTCGCACTCCACCGTCCAGCGGAGGCTGTAGCCCTTCAGGGGCGCAAAGAGCTTGCGGTTCCACACCGTCACGCCGGTCTTGCCCACCTTGAGGAACACGTCCCGGTACAGGTGACGGACGTCCTGGGCCTTGGCGGAAAGGCTGCGGTCCGCCAGGACGATGCCGTTGCCGATGAAATGCCAGTCGGTGGGCTTATCGCCGAAGTCGCCGCCGTAGGCAAAGCGCTCCTGGCCGTTGGGGGCCACGGTCCGCAGACCCTGGTCCACATAATCCCAGATGAAGCCGCCCTGGTACATGGGATACTTGTCCTCCAGCGCGGTGTACTCGCTCATGCCGCCCAGGGAGTTACCCATGGCATGCATGTACTCGCAGTTGATGAAGGGACGCTGCGGATCATTCTTGAGGTACTTTTCGATATCGGCTGCCTTCATGTACATATGGGAGAGCATATCGGAGGTGTGCAGGTAGCGCTTGTCGTGCACGCAGCCCTCGTAATGCACCAGGCGTGTGGGATCATTCTTGCGGAAGAACTCGGACAAATCGAAAAGGTTGCAGCCGCCCCAGCTCTCGTTGCCGCAGCTCCACAGCAGCACGCAGGGATGGTTCTTGTCCCGCTGGTACATGGCGTTGCCGCGGGCCAGCACCGGCGCATGCCATTCAGGCTTGTCGCCCGGCACGACCCACTCATGCCAGGGCGCCCAGGAGCCGTGGGTCTCGATGTTGGTCTCATCGATGACGTACAGGCCGTACTGATCGCACAGGCGGTAGAACTCGCTGGTGTTGGGGTAGTGGCTGGTACGGATGGCGTTGATGTTCAGGCTCTTGCAGATCTGAATATCCCGGAGGATGCCCTCGCGGGTGACCACCCGGCCGTGATCACAGTCGAACTCATGGCGGTTGACGCCGTGGAAGACCAGCCGCTTGCCGTTCAGGCACATGATCCTGTCGATCATCTCAAACTGGCGGAAACCCACCATCGTCCGGCTGACCTCGGTAACGCGGCCCATATCGTTGGTCAGCGTCACGGTCAGGGGGTAGAGATTGGCTTCCTCAGCGCTCCACAGCTTCACACCGGGGATCACGCCCTCAAACTGCACCTGGCCGGACACCGGCTTGGTCTCCTCGTACAGGACGGCACCGTCCTCGTCGGAGAGCGTCACGCGGGCCTGGCCGCCGCAGCCGGTCACGGTCAGCAGCGCGTCGAGGTGGGCGGTCTGGTAATTGTCGGTCAGGGGCGTACGCACGCGAATGTCCGCCAGGTGGCTTTCGGGCCAGAAGTGCAGGGACACGCTGCGGTGGATGCCCGACCAGCGCCAGAAGTCCTGATCCTCCAGCCAGGAGCCGGAGCAGCGCTTGAACACCCGCAGCACCAGACGGTTTTCGCCCACGCGGGCCGCCTTGGAAATGCTGAAGGAATGGGAGGTAAAGGAATCCTCCGCATAGCCGATCTCCTGGCCATTGAGGTAGACCAGCACAGCCGCTTCCACGCCCGCCAGGTGCAGGATGATGCTGTGCTGCAGATCCTTCGGACTCAGGTGGAAGGTCTTCACGCAGGTGACGGTGGGGTTGTAGATCTCACTGACCTCAGGGGCCTTGAGCTCCTCATGACCGTCCCAGGGGTACTGGGTGTTGACGTAATGAGGGCCGTCCCACTCGGGGTTTTCCAGCTGGAATTCACAGGGTACATTGATTTCCCGCAGGTCGTCATCCATGACGGAGCCGGTGAGCAGCGCATCAGGTGCGCCGGCAGGATTCATGGCAAAGTGCGCCTTCCACTTGCCGTCCAGCGAGCGGACGAGGGAGGACCACTGTTCCGCCATTTCCTTCTGGCTGGCAAAGAACTCGTGATCGGAGCAGATGGGCTGCTCATTCACGCTGAAAATCTCAGGATTGGACAGCCACTCCGTGGTAAATCGGTCAGAACGGATGTTGCTCATAACAGGGCAGCTCCTTTCAGTTTGCGTTTATCCTCATATGTGCAGATGGCCGCACGTTAATTCATTATACAATAACCTCGTCGGCTTTGTCCATACAAAAACCGTCCGGTTTTTGCCGGACGGCTCTATTCATATTCGTTTCAGCCCACAGCCTCGTTGGCGGTGGTCATCTGCATCAGCTGCCAGGCATCCCGGAGCAGCATCAGCGCATCCTGCGCCTCGCGGGTCATGCGGAAGGGCGCTGCGCCGGCCGGGTCATAGGTGACGGTCAGCTGCACCATCACAGCAGCATAGGCTTCGCCCTCCAGGCGGATCTCCCGGTCCAGCTTGGTCTTTATCCCGCTGAAGCGGCTGCTGCCCAGGCTCTGTGCGGTGATCGCATCCGTGGCGATATACACCGTCGCCTTGTCGATCCGCCCCTGCACAAAGAGGCTGGCGGACACGGTCAGCATGCCGTCATCTACGGTGAAGTATACCTCGCCGATTTGCATACCGCCCGCCATCATCGGGGCGACGGCAGTCTGGCCGTCCAGCGCATACAGATCCAGCACCACGGCGTACTTGTAGGGGCTGCCGCCCGTCATCTCCTCCAGGGTGAGGCCGCCGGCATACACTGCCGAATCGGTGACCATCGGCCGCTCGCGGGTAACGGTAAAGCACACATCCCCCATGTCCGTGGACAGCGTGACGGTATAGTCGCAACTGTCACCGTCTGCAGGCAGGTGCACATCGCGGGATCGGAAGGTGCCGGAGCAGCGGCCATAAGCCCGCTGGTAGATCACGCCGCCCCACGCGTCCCGCACGGTCAGGGTCACATTCGTCTCTCCGGGCAAAGGATACTGCACCCGCAGGTAGGATGCACCGGTGGTCACATGGGACACGGCGGAGGCGTCCTTGACGACGCACACATCCTCGGCGAGGGCGGCGGCAGGCAGGAGCAGCGTGAGCATCAGCAGCAGGGAAAGCATGCGTATCAGACTGCGCATGGCGATTATCACCTCAGTGGATTGATCTTCATCTATACAACGATCGGAGACAGCATTTCCATCCGTCCCGCATGTAAACTTTTTCGGTGCGGACGCGGTTTTTTCCTGCCGGCGGACGCGGAAAATGCCACAAAAAGTCCCCTGCCCGCGAAGGACAGGGGACAAGCATTTTGCTCGTCAGGATCAAACAGCCACGTAGCCCGCGCCATGAGGGCGCGGCAAGTCAACTTCAGGCCACGCCCCAAGCCGCACGCGGTAGGTCTATGCCAGCGAAGTCAACTCAATCGCGAGCTGGGTGCAGCGGCACGCTGCCGAGCTGGGTGCAGCGGCACGCTGCCGAGCCGCCCGCGGGGGCAGCCCCGCTTATTTGGCGATGAAGTTCACCAGACGGCCGGGCACGAAGATGACCTTCATGACGGTCTTGCCGGCGAGGATCTTCTGCACCTCGGGATGGTTGGCCAGTTCCTTCTCGGCGACTTCCTTGGTCATGTCAGCGGGGATCATGATGCGGCCGCGGATCTTGCCGGCCACCTGCACCGCGATCTCCACCTCGGACTTGACCAGCGCCTTCTCGTCCCACTGGGGCCACTGGGCGAAGGCCACCTCGCCCTCGCAGCCCAGGTTCTGCCACATCTCCTCGGTGATGTGGGGAGCCACGGGGTTCAGCAGGCAGATCAGCGTCTTCAGCTCGGCCTTGTTGACGGAGCCGATCGCGTACATCTCGTTCACCAGCGTCATCATCTGGGCGATGGCGGTGTTGAACTTCATGGTCTCGAAGTCCTCGGAAACCTTCTTGATGGTCTCATGCATGGAGTAACGCAGCTTGTCGGTGTACTCCTCTCCCTCCACCATCATCTCCTGCAGACGCCAAACGCGGTCCAGGAACTTCTTGCAGCCCTTCGCGCCGTTGGTGGACCACGGAATCGCCTGGTCGAAGGCGCCCATGAACATCTCGTACACGCGGAAGGCGTCCGCGCCGATGTCGTCGATGATGTCGTCGGGGTTCACCACGTTGCCGCGGGACTTGGACATCTTCTCGCCGTCGGTGCCCAGGATCAGGCCCTGCGCGGTGCGCTTCATGTAGGGTTCGGGGCAGGAGACCTCGCCCAGGTCGTACAGGAACTGATGCCAGAAGCGGCTGTACAGCAGGTGACGGGTGACGTGCTCCATGCCGCCGTTGTACCAGTCAACGGGCATCCAGTAGTCGAGGGCTTCCTTGGAGGCGAAGGCCTCAGTGTTGTGGGGATCGCAGTAGCGCAGGAAGTACC
>JAFXFR010000171.1 GCA_017513475.1 Clostridia bacterium | reverse complement strand
CTGGTGCCCGACGAGTACATGGGCGACATCATGGGCGACATGAACAAGCGCCGTGGCCGTATCATCGGCATGGAGCAGGTTGGCGGCATGCAGCAGGTCATTGCCGAGTGCCCCCAGGCTGAAATGTTCAAGTACGCCACCGATCTGCGCTCCATGACCCAGGCTCGCGGCTCCTTCACCATGACCTTCGAGCGTTATGAGGAAGTGCCCGCTGACGTGGCCAAGAAGGTCATCGCCGCCGCCGACAAGGTCGAGGACGACGAGGATTAAGCAACTTCGTTGCGTTTTTCGCGACAAGCATGTACGTATTCCCAAGGGAGAGGTTCGCCTCTCCCTTTCTTTGATGGAGGTACCCGATGGCAGTTGGAATCATCAACGCATATATCGAGGATTGTCCGGCTTGCCGCTTCATTGGCAAACGCTACACCCCGGCAGACAGCGTGAACGGCAGCTACGGCCACAAGTGGGGCGAATGGTGGGCGAATGACTATTTCATGCCGCTGGAGAAGCTGCCACATCTGCCCATCGTCGGGGACAGCACCATGGCTGCCATGCATGTGGTGAACGGTGAAGTGGAATACTGGATCGGCTTCTTCTGTCCGGCGGATACGGAAGCCCCCGAAGGCTACGAAGCCATTGATATCGGCCCGCGCAGGTATGCCGTCCTCTGGCGCAGGGGCGATGAGCATAATGGCGAGCTCTATGGCCTGGAGGCGCATAACCTCTGCCTGGAGGAGATCCGCCGTCAGGGCTGGAATCGGGTGGAGGATGACTGGTGCTTCGAGCGGTACAACTGTCCGCGCTTCACCACGCCGGACTCGGAAGGGTGCGTGATCCTGGACTACGGCATTTCGGTGGAGGTTTGACGTATGAAAGCAGTCATTTTTGACATGGACGGCCTGATGTTCGACACCGAGCGAGTGTTCATCGGCGCGTGGGATTACGCGGGCGAGAAGATGGGCCTCGGCAAGGCAGGGTATATGCTTTTTCGGACGCTGGGGATGAATACTCCTTCCTGCGAGCAGGCCTGGCGGGATGAATTCGGCGCAAACGTGGACGTTGCCGCGATGTGGGCGTACTCCCGGGAATACCAGGACGATTACTACAGCAAGTACGCCGTGAGCGTCAAGCCCGGTCTGTACGATCTGCTGGCCTACCTGAAATGTCGGGGGTATAGGTTGGCGGTGGCCTCCTCCACCAAGCGGGAGAAGGTCGAAAAGCACCTGTGCAACACCAATGTCCGCCACTACTTCGATGCGGTGATTGCCGGCGACATGGTGAAGAAGTCCAAGCCGGAGCCGGATATCTATCTGAAGGCAGCCGCTGCCCTCGGCGTGAAGCCGGAGGAGTGCTATGCGCTGGAGGACTCCCGCAACGGGCTGCTGTCCGCGCATGCGGCAGGCTGCAGGGCCATCATGGTGCCCGACCTCTGGCATCCGGACGACGTGGTGAAGCAATTCATTCTCGGCCCCTTTGATAGTCTGCTTGAGGTGCGGGATTGGCTGATTGCAGGACAATGATTTCCCCCAAAAAACAAAGCAGGACTGCCGCGATATGCAGCAGTCCTGTTTGTATGCTATGGAAATTGTCAGAAGCCGCCGACGTGACTCAGCGTTTCCGACGCCACTCGGGAGCCCTCGTGCATGGCGGCGGTGATGTCGCCATCCTTCACATATGAGCAGATGAAGCCCGCATGGTAGCTGTCACCACAGCCGGTGGTGTCGATCACCTTGTCCACCGGGACGGCAGAAACGCGGTATTCCTTGCCGTGGTAATACGTCACGCTGCCACGCTCGGCGAGGGTCACGTTGAACAGCCCGTCGTACTTTTCCGACCAGGCGCGGGCAACTGGCAGCACGCTGTCGTCGCCGCTGATCATGAAGAAATCCACCCAGGGGAGGACGCTCTCCATCTTCATGAAATCCCGCTCGATGTCAAAATCGATGGCCAGCCTGAAGCCACCCTGTTTGCGGGCCTCCAGCGCTTCGCGGAAGTTGGGGCTGTACCAGGTGCAGAAGACAATGTCCGCGGTGTTCATCGCGGTGACGTCATGCGCCGTCAGGCGGTAGGTGTTCAGCACGCCGCCGTTCCACGCGCCGGGCTTGAAGTAGCGGTCGCCGTGCTCGTCGATGGAGATCTTGTGGGTGGCTGTCGCGCCGCCGGGAATGACGTGCACGTTCCTGCCGTCAATGCGGCGATCGCGGATCACCTGCTGGATGTGACGGCCCGGCTCGTCTTCGCCGATGGCCCCCAGCAGGGACACGTCCACATGATCGTACCGGCAGGCAATGCAGGCGAAGTTCAACGCCTCGCCGCCAGGGAGGATCTCGCCGCTGTGCTCAAAGATATCCGCGCACAGGGTCGGCATGCAGAGAATGCGGGTCACAGGAACCCCTCCTTACGCGTTGCGGACGATGCTCTCCAGCACATCCACCATCTTCTCCATCGCCTGGACGGTGATCAGCTCCTTGCGGCCATGGAAGTTGTAGCCGCCGGTGGACAGGTTCGGGCAGGGGAGGCCCATGTAGCTCAGGCGCGCGCCGTCGGTGCCGCCGCGGATGGGCGTTTTGATGGGCTCCACGCCGCAAGCGCGGAAGGCAGCTTCGGCCTTATCCACAATGTACATGCAGGGCACCAACTTCTCCTTCATGTTGCGGTAGCTGTCGCGCACCTCGCAGGTGAAGGACCCCTCGCCCCACTTGGCGTTGAGGTAATCGGTGATGCGATGCACGGTGGCCTTGCGCTCGTCGAACTTCACCGCGTCATGGTCGCGGATGATATAGCCCAGGATGGCCTGCTCCTCGTCGCCGGAGAGGTGCATGAGGTGATAGAAGCCCTCGTAGCCCTCGGTATGCGCGGGAATTTCGGCGGGGGGCAGCATGTTGTTCCACTCGATGGCCATCAGCAGAGCGTTCTTCATCTGGTTCTTCGCGCTGCCGGGGTGGATGTTCACGCCCTTGACGGTCACCTTGCAGGAGGCCGCGTTGAAGTTCTCGTATTCCAGCTCGCCCAGAGCGCCGCCATCCACGGTATAGGCGTAGTCTGCGCCAAAGCCGGGCACGTCGAACAGATCCGCGCCGCGGCCGATCTCCTCATCGGGGGTAAAGCCGATGCAGACCGTGCAGTGCTCCGGCGCATCAGGGGCCATCAGGCGCTGGGCCAGGGCCATGATCTCCGCAACGCCGGCCTTGTCATCCGCGCCGAGGACGCTGTCGCCGCTGGTGACGATCAGCTCCTGACCGGCGAGTGCGGGCAGGAAGTCGAAGCCGTCGACGACCACGCCGTTCTTCAGCGTGATGGACTTGCCGTCGTAGTCCGGGATGCACACGGGCTTGGTCGCGCCGCGCACGCCGTCGGAGGTGTCCATGTGGGCGATGAGGCCAACCTTCGCCGGATGATCGCCCTTGGCGGGGATGGTGGCGTAGACATAGCCGTGTTCGTCTACGCGGGCATTGGCGATGCCCAGAGCCTGCAGCTCCTCAACAAGCATTTTGGCCAAAACCATCTGGTTAGGGCTGGAGGGGCAGGTTTCGCAGGCTTCTTCGCTGGTGGTTTCCACCTGCACATAGCGCAGGAACTTTTCCTTTACAGTCACGGGAATTCCTCCTTATATTTCAGGTTTAATAAGTGCATGTTATCAGCCAGCAGCGCATTCACAGGCTGCTCCTTTCAAGGGCCGCCCTTGCCGCGACGATGCCGTCCACCGCGGCGCTCATGATGCCGCCTGCGTAGCCCGCGCCCTCGCCAACGGGGAAGAGGCCGTCCAGCCCCTCCGCCATGAGGGTCGCGCGGTCACGGTTCAGCCGCACGGGGGAGGAGGAGCGGGTCTCCACGCCGGTCAGCACCGCATCCGGGTGAGCAAAGCCGCGCAGCTGCCCGTCCATGCGGCGGATGCCGAATTTCAGGTCCTCGATGATAAAGCTGGGCAGGCATTCCCGCAGGTCAGCGGGGGTCACGCCGGGCTGGTAGGTGGGGATGACCTCGCCCAGGGCTTTGCTGGCACGGCCAGCCAGCAGGTCTTCCACGCGCTGCACGGGGGCATGGTAGTTGCTGCCCCCTAGGCGGTACGCGGCCTGCTCGATGCTGCGCTGCCAGACAAATCCGGCCAGGGGATGGTCATCGCCGAAATCTTCCGGGTTTACGCCCACCAGCAGGGCCGCATTGGCGTTGCGTCCGTCGCGGGCGTGGTAGCTCATGCCGTTGACGCAAAGTCCGCCGGGCTGGCTGGCTGCAGCGATCACCTCGCCGCCGGGGCACATGCAGAAGGTATAGCAGCCGCGCTTGTCCGGCGTGTGGACGGCCAGCTTATAGTCCGCCGCGCCAAGGGCCGGATGCTGCCAGGCTTTGCCGTACTGGCTCTGGCTGATGAGGCTCTGCGGATGCTCGATGCGCACGCCCATAGCGAAGGGCTTCTGCACCATCATCACGCCCTGATTGAACAGGTGCTGCATGGTGTCGCGGGCGCTGTGGCCGATGGCGAGCAGTACGCTGTCGGTGAGGATCTCGCGTTCAACGCCCTTGTGCACGACCTTGACGCCCTCAACATGGCTGCCGCGGACGATCAGCTCCGTCACGCGGGTCTCAAATAGGACAGTGCCGCCCAGGCGGATGATCTCATTGCGCAGGGAGGCCACTACGCCCTTCAGACGATCCGTGCCGATGTGAGGCTTGGACAGGTAGAGGATCTCCTCAGGCGCGCCGTGGTCGACGAAGGTACGCAGCACGGTGCGGATGTAGGGCGATTTGGTGCCTGTGGTCAGCTTGCCGTCGGAGAACGCGCCCGCGCCGCCCTCGCCAAACTGCACGTTGCTGTCCGGGTCGAGGACGCCCTCTTTCTGCATGAGGGACACATCCTGGGCGCGCTGATCCACCGCGCGGCCGCGCTCGATGAGGATGGGATTCGCCCCCGCCTGCGCCAGCGTCAGCGCGGCGAAAAGGCCTGCAGGGCCCGCGCCTACCACCACCGGCGGACGCATGAAGTCTGCCTTGGGCAGCGGCGCAATCTGCGGGGGATTCACCCGATTGGCCACGCCGGGCTTGAGGCGCTTCAGGACTGCGTCCTCATTTTTGACCTTCACGTCCGCGGAGACGACGAAGTGCACGTCTCCCTTGTCCCGGGCGTCGACAGATTTCTTTGCCAGGGTCACGCTTTGCAGCATGTCAGCAGGGATGCGGAGCTTGCGCAGGACATGCTCGGTCAGGGTGGTCATCGTCCAGTCAAGGGGCAGGGAAAGGTTGTCGATACGAAGCATGTTATCACCTTACAGTTTTTGCGTGCGGGGGACTACCGCTCCATGACCGGGCAGCAGCAGCCAGCCATCGCTGAGGATGTGGCGGAGGGTGCTCAGAATGGCGCGGTACTTTGTGCTGTCCTGATTGACGCTGCGGGCCAGGTAGGGTGCGAGGCGATTGAACTCCTTCTGGGCGGGGAGCATGTCAACGGCGTTGATGTAATCGTCGCCTGTAACGGCGATGCGATGACGATCGTCCAGCAGCACGGTTTCGCCGGGGACATGGCCACCGTTGCCCTGGTATACATCAAAATGCATGTCTCCAAAGCAGAACTCGCCCACCTTGGACAGGGGGAGCGTGTCGTCGCAGGGCTGGGAATCCAGCAGGCACAGCCGGGAAAGTGCAGGCGGCATATAGTCTGTGATCAGCGTGGACAGGCGGTAATAGGGCAGCATGTTGGGATTCTCCTCCCTGGGGGAGGGCAATCCCATATGCTCGCCGGCGAAGCAATCTGCCGTGCGGCGGGTGCACCAGATGGTCTGGAAATGCTGGCAGATACCCGTGTGATCAGAGTCGGAATGGGTGAGGAGCATTTCCTTCTTCCGTGCGTCAAAATGAGGGAAGAGTTCGCGCAGCAGCCGCATCGTGGAAGCCTCATAGCAGGTGAAGCCCCCGTCGATGACCAGCAGCGCCCGGGTGACCTGATCTTCCAGCACGGTGATGTTGGAGCCGCAGGGCGGCTCGATGACCGTCGCGAATACGCGGTCGGTCAGCTTCTGGCAGGTGGTGCGGCATTCATGGCCTGCACCGCCATGCTCCGCCACGAAATGGGCAAAGCGGCTGATATATTCGAAGGTCTTGGAATGCGGTTCACCTTTTTCATCCAGCTGCTGCATGACCAGGTTGGAGTAATAAACAAACTCCTTCGTTTGCTCAGGCGTGAGGTGGAGGAGCTGACGCATCTCATCGGCAAAGGAGAGGTAGAAGACTGTGTTATCCAGCTTTTTCTCGCCTGCGTCATAATCCAGGATGCGCACGGTGCAGATGGCAGACAGGCTGTCCAGCAGTGCTCCGATAACGGCGGGATCCTCCACGTACAGGCCCATCTTCAGCGGCGCAAAGGCCTTGCCGGCAGCCTGGCTGGACAGGTAGGAGATGCTAACGCCATGGGCTTTGAGCGCCTCCAGTACCGGGATGATGCCGCCGGGCTGATTGGGCACCTCCGCTTCGATGAGCACCACCTTTACGCGGCTCTCGTTCTGCAGGAAGCCCTCGGCGGTAAGATCGGCCTCGATGGCGTCCAGGGCTTCTTCTTCGCCCTCCACGTCCACGAAGAGCATGTGTGTGTCCACTGCCTTGTTGTAGCTGGCGCGCACCATGTTGCCTCCGTGGCGGAGGATGATGCGGCTGGCGGTGAGGAACGCGCCGGAGGTGTCCGGCAGCGTGGTCATGAACGAACGCTTCATGGGGTGCCCTCCAATATCAGTATCACACAAACAGCTCTGGGAACCATTCCCGGGCATGCTCCGCCCACTCGGCGTAGGCGGCCTCCCAGGTGGATTTTGCAAATGGGCGGCGATCATCGCCGATGGATGCGGCATAGCGCTCGCAGTGGTGGAGGAACTGGTAGACCTTTTCCCGCACTGTGCGCCATTCGGAGAAGATGATCTCCGTCCACACGCGGGCGGCGGCGTACTGCCCGGTGGCTTTCACCTGGGCGATGAGGTCTTCCATATCGTAGGGAATGCGGCGCTCCTCCACGGAGATGCGCCCGTCCTCGATGGTCAGCAGGGAGTAGGCCGCACCGAATTCGCCGCAGTCCAGCGGCATGCCGACTGACCCGGGATTGACCAGCACGCGCCCGTCGAAATCTGCCCAGGTCTGGATGTGGTTGTGCCCAAAGATGTACACACCTTGAGGCAGCGCGTGGATGTACTCGCGGAAGCTTTCCTTCTCCCAAAGACGGCGGAAGTCGGATAGCAGTTCCTCACGGCTGGCCGGACCGTCCGGATAGAAGCCCGGCAGCACCGACGTGCGGAACTTCTCATGCAGTGATTTGCCCACGAATACCTGCGACGAGTGCGCCATGCGGATGGAAACGCCCTCGCAGGTGAAGGTCAGCTCCTCAGGTAGGCCGTCCAGCCAGGTTTTGTCCTCCCGGGACAGGGTCGACATGCACCAGCGGCTTGCCTCAAACTGACCGTCGTCGCCGGGGCCAATGTCCAGGTGAGCTTCGTCGTTGCCGCGGATGATGCGGCTATTTGGCAGATCACGGAGGATCGCCACAACCTCGCTGGCCCAGGGCGCGCTGATGCAGTAATCGCCGGCCAGCAGGTAGCCGTCCACACAGTGAGCGGCTGCGTCAGCCAGGGCGAGCCGCAGAGCCGGTGCGTTGCCGTGGATGTCGGAAAGAACTGCGAATTTCATTGACTTCCCTCGACTTTCACGCGTGCGTATCTTGTTGGTGCAAGACGAGTAGGATCGCGTAAAGGGATTCTTAAGGGCGTAACGCCCTTGAGCGGGGTGCAGGGGCGGAGCCCTTGCTTAATCCTCATGCCACTTGATCTCCTCCGGGAGAACAAAAGCGGCATCCGGGTAGTAAACTTTCGTGAGTTCAAGTCCGTGTGGAGGGGCAGTTACGCCCAAAGAAAGGCGGTCCAGCGTCTCGTAGGCCTCGGAGAAGGCATTCACGCTGCGGCGGCCCAGGCCGATTTCGATCAGCGTCCCGGCAATGATGCGCACCATGTTGTACAGGAAGGCATCACCCTCCACGGTGAGGATGATCTCGTCGCCAAAGCGCACCAGCTCCGCGCCGGTGATGGTACGGATGGTGGTCTTTGCCGTGCCGCCCGCGGCCTGGAACGCCGCATAATCATGGGTGCCCAGCAGCTGTTTCGCGGCCTCCTGCATGGGGGCCAGATCAAGGGGCAGGGGCACATGCACATGGGTGTTGCGGCGGATGGCGCTGGCGTGGCGGCTGTTCACGATGCGGTAGGTATAGCGCTTGCCGCAGGTCATGAAGCGGGCATGGAAGCCCTCCGGCACCTCGCGGCCGGTGTGGACGCGAATGTCCCGGGGCAGCATGGTGTTGAGCACGAAGGGGTACTTCTCCGGGGGGATTCGGCTTTCGGTGTCGAAATGCACCGCCTGCCCCAGCGCGTGTACGCCCGCGTCGGTGCGGCTTGCGCCGGTGACGACGATGCGCTCCTTCGTGGCTTTCTGCAGCGCTTCCTCCAGCACCTGCTGGACGGCCAAACCGTTGATCTGCCGCTGCCAGCCCGCGTAATTCGTGCCGTCATATTCGACGGTCAGCAGGATGCGCTTCATGCAAACAGCCCCTTCACGGCGGCCCACAGGGGCAGCGTCACATAACCTTCGGTGAGGATCAGCGCGATCAGCACTGCCATGCCCAGGGCTGCCAGCCAGTCATTTGATGTGATCTTCAGCACGCGCAGGCGGGTGCGGTTTTCGCCGCCGTGATAGCAGCGGCTCTCCATGGCCATCGCCAGATCGCCTGCACGGCGGAATGCGCTGACGAACAGCGGCACCAGCAGGGGCACCATGGCCTTGGCACGGGCCAGCAGATTGCCGGACTCAAAGTCCGCGCCGCGGGCCATCTGGGCCTTCATGATCTTGTCGGCCTCCTCCATCAGCGTGGGGATGAAGCGCAGCGCAATGGACATCATCATCGCCAGCTCATGGGCGGGGAATTTGATGACCTTCAGCGGGGAGAGCAGCATCTCGATGCCGTCCGACAGCGCGATGGGGGAAGTGGTCAGCGTCATCAGCGAGGTGCCGAGGACGAGGAAAATCAGGCGCAGGGAATAGTGAATCGCCGTGCTCAGGCCTTCGTAGCTGATCTTGACAAAGCCCCATTTCACCAGCATGGTGGTGCCGGTGTTGAAGAACAGGTTCAGCAGGAAGGTGAGGATCAGGATGAATCGCAGGGGCTTGACGCCCTTGAGCAGCATCTTGAAGGGGATGTTGGACAGGCGGCTGGTGAGGTACATGAAGCCCAGGATCAGCGCGTAGCCCACCATGGTTCTGACCAGAAAGACCGCGACGATCATCGCGATGGTCAGCAGGATCTTTGTGCGGGGATCGAGGCGATGCACCCAGCTGTCCACGGGGTAGTACTGGCCCATGGTGATGTTCTTCATCATGCGGGATTCGCCTCCTTCCACAGGCGCAGGATGTGCTCGTGCAGCTCCTCCTGCGTGTACAGATCGGCAGGGAGGTCGACGCCCTTTTCCCGCAGCAGCGCGCAGAGCCTGGCAGCCTCCGGCACGCCCAGGTGGACGGAGTTCATCAGCTCCGTCTGGGCGAAAATGTTGCGGGGGGTATCGCTGGCGACCACGGTGCCCTTGCTCATCACGATCATGCGGGTGGCCAGGCGGGCGCAGTCGTCCATGGAGTGGCTGACCATCACGACGGTCACGCCCTCCTCGTGCAGCTCCTTGACCATGCCGAGGATGCGGTCACGGCCCTTGGGGTCGAGGCCGGCGGCAGGCTCGTCGAGGATCAGGTAGCGGGGCTCCATCGCCAGTACGCCCGCGATGGCCACGCGGCGCATCTGGCCGCCGGAGAGCTCAAAGGGGCTGCGTTCGGCGTATTTGTCATAATCCAGGTGGACATGGGCCATGGCCTTGCGGACGCGGCTGTCGATTTCTTCTTCGCTGAGGCCCTGATTCTTCGGGCCAAAGGCGATGTCCTTTGCGACGGTCTCCTCGAACAGCTGGTATTCCGGGTATTGGAACACCAGGCCCACCTTCTGGCGGATGAGCCGCTTGTTGACGTCCTCGCCGTTCATATCCTCGCCGTCCACCAAAACCAGGCCGGAAGTCGGTTTCAGCAGTCCGTTGAGGTGCTGCACCAGCGTGGATTTGCCGCTGCCGGTGTGGCCCACGATGGCCACGAACTCGCCCTCCCCGATGACGAGGCTGACATCCTTGATGGCGGTGGACTGCAGCGCGCTGCCGGCCGAGTAGGTGTGGGTCAGGTTCTTTACTTCGAGCGACATACGAGCTTGCACACCTCCTCAGCCATTTCTTCCACGGTCAGGATGCCTGCAGGCAGGGGCATGCCCTCCTTGCGCAGGTCCTGGGATAGGTCGGTCATATGGGGCACGTCCAGGTGCATCTCCCGCAGGGTTTCGACCTGCTCGAACACCTCGCGCGGCGTGCCGGAGAGCACGGTGGTGCCCTTGTTCATCACAACGATCCGGTCAGCCTGGGCAGCCTCCTCCATGAAGTGGGTGATCCATACCACGGTGATGCCCTTCTCCTGGTTGAGGCGCTTGATGGTCTTGAGCACCTCCTTGCGGCCGGAGGGATCCAGCATGGCAGTGGCTTCATCCGCAATGATCACGGAAGGCTCCATCGCCAGGATTCCCGCAATGGCCACACGCTGCTTCTGGCCGCCGGAAATCTGACGGGGCTTTGCGTTGATATACGGAGCCATACCAACCTTCTGCAGGTAATTCATG
>JAFXFR010000170.1 GCA_017513475.1 Clostridia bacterium | reverse complement strand
GATCTTCATCGCGAACTATTACGGCAAGCAGTCCCTGTCCCGCAAGCTGTCGGATCACGGCAAGATGGGGGCATTTTACGCCCGCATTTCCGAGATGCTGGAAGAATACGGCCAGAGCGAGGCGCTGCTGGAGCGGCTGGCCCGGGAGGAATTGATCGAAAACGGCAACTGGCTGTCCTACCAGCGGGACAATACCCCGGACATCAGCCTGTAGCGGAACGGAGGAGGCGTGACGATGGATTTTGATATAGAGAACAAAGCGCTGATAAAGGTACCGAGGCACGGACGCAATCGTCGCCATTCCCGATGACGTGAAGTGCGTCGACGACTATGCGTTTCGCGGGAAGGCCATATGTTTGATGGCGCTGCTTCGATTGGATCCATCGCGATAGAGACCATGACAGGAGGTTCGTATGAAAAACAGGATCGCAGCTTTGCTGATGGTTTGCCTGATGCTCATCCCGCTTACGGCAGGCGCGGTAGCGGATTATGGAAGGTTTTCAAGTGCCGGGGATAAGGCGCTCAGCGCTCTGGAAGCCGCGCTGGAGGCCCAACTGGGCAGCGTCTATGTGTACCGGGATTTCGGCGACACCGAAAACCACTTCACTCAGAAGGCCAAGATGTTCGGTGTGGACGAGCGGCTGGTGATGGACATGGACGAGAACTGGCGGGAGAATCCCCACGGCGGCGAAAGCTGCATCCGCTGCCGGCAGGTGACCGCCATGACGGACTGGGGTGGCTGGCTGTTTTTGAACGGCTGGCTGGCCGAGGGGGAGACCGCGCCCCGGCTCAATGACGGCGCCATGGACGGCCAGGGCCTGGACCTGACCGGGGCGAATGCGCTGACCTTCTGGGCCCGGGGCGAGCGCGGCGGCGAGACGGTGGAGTTCTTCACCTGCGGCTTCGGCTACGATGGTGAGTGGGGCGTACCCACCGTCAAGTACCCGGACAGCTGTCCAAAGCGCAGTCTGGGCTTCGTCGTCCTTGAGAGTGAGTGGCGGGAGTACGCCATTGACCTGACGGATGCGGACATGAGCGCCATCGCCTGCGGCTTCGGCTATGTGCTGTCCGGCGGGGATTCGGGCGTGGGAGACAACGTGTTCTATCTGGATGACATCCGCTTCGAGGGGGATTTCTCGGCGCGGGAAGCCCATTACATGCTCCGATCCTATGAAACGCACAACCTCTACATCAAAAACGCGGCGTTCTCCTACGACAACGCGCTGGCGGCAATGGCCTTCCTCTCCGAGGGTCGCAGGGCGGAGGCAGCAGAGTTGCTGGACAGCTTCGTCTACGCCGTGACGCACGACCGATACCTTCCCGGCCGCGTGCGCAACGCCTACGCCGCCGGTGACATCACCGCCTTTCCCGGCTGGGACGACTCGGCGCGGCTGCCGGGCTGGTACGATGCCGGGACAGGTCAGTGGTACGAGGACCGCTACCAGACCGGCAGCAATGTGGGCAACACCGCCTATGTTTCGCTGGCGCTTCTGCAGTACGATGCGATCTACGGCAGTGAAGCATACCTGAATACGGCCAGAGCATTGATGGACTGGGTGATCAACAGCTGCTCCGACAGCGGGCCGGGCTTCACGGCGGGCTATGACGGCTGGCCGGAGGGCGGCGCAGACACCACATACCCCTTTTCCTACAAGTCCATCGAGCACAATATCGACGCCTGGGCGGCGTTCAGGCAGCTGTACGCCCGCACCGGCGAGGCACGCTATGCCGAGGCCGCAGACAGTGCGCTGGCGTTCATACGCTCCATGTATGACTCAGACAGGCACATCTTCTATACCGGCACGCTGGACGACGGCATGACGCCCAGCACAGAAAACCTTGTGCTGGATGCTCAGGTATGGGCCTGCTTGGCGCTGGACGATGAATTTGCGCCTTACAAGGCGTCGCTTGATGCTGTGGCGGCCATGCGCACCCCGGAGGGCGGATATCCCTTCTGCGCGTCCAACTCCAACGGCGGCTGGTGGGCGGAAGGCACCGCCTATACGGCGTTGATGTACCGGCTGAGGGGCGAGGACGCGCGCGCCGAGGAGGCGCTGGAGGCGCTGGAGGGCATCCAGCTGGAGGACGGCCTGTTTCCCGCGGCCACGGTGGACAACCTGTCCACGGGCTTCGGCCTGTTCGACGGCTCTGCCTGGGAATACGGCACCGCGCCGCACATCGCGCCCACGGCCTGGTTTGTGATGGCCATCAACGGCTTCAACCCCTATTCCTTCAATCATTGAGGAGCGCGCGCCATGTCCTGTTATCGAAAGCAGAAGGTGCTCAGGATCGCCGCCGACCGGGTGGGCATCCACAGCCGCGCGGCCTATGAGCGGTTCGAGGCGGAACACCCCGGCGCGTTGGATTACGCGGTGGGGCACATGGCCTGCTCCCTAGCCAACAGCGGCGACGGGCTCTACTTCGATTACTGGCTGTATGACCGTGACATGCCCGGGCTGTGCGCCACGGATGCTTATCAGTGGAGCCGCGGCCTGACGTCGATGGAGCGAAGGAAGTATACCGCTGCGTTTCAGCGCTTGTTCCCGGATGTGGACATGGACGATGTGCGCTACTGCGAATATGTGTGGTACGATGGCATCGAGGCGCCGGAATGCCTTTGACAATACTGCTGTATCACGGCGTGCTGTGGAGTTGATTCTTATGGATGCATTGAAGCGAAGCGTATTGAATGTCTACATGTCCATACCAAGAGAGCTGGAGACAGACTGGATCAGCCTGATGCGGCAGTTTGGGTTTTTGAATGCCGAATGCCAGGCGCGGGGCATCTCCATGAATCTCTGCAAGGGCTGGCAGGAGGGCTTTCATTGGCAGGAGCTGAGCGCGGATGGCCCGTGCGTCTGCGTCTCGCTGATGGAGGCAGAGGACTTCACACAAGATGAGCGGACGGCAGCGAGAGACCTACTGAAGCGTGAGGGCGTCGCCTGCGTGATCGCCCTGCTCAAATCGGGATCGGCCGGTACCGCCTGGTACGAGGTCGACCGCTCGGTGCTCTTCATCCTCCACTACTCAGAGCCGTCCGATATTCGCATCGTGGAGCTGCCTGCCGTGCAAAGACTGTTGCAGACGCTGGCCCCGGACGAGGAAAGTGATGAAGGTGGCCGGGTGAGCGAGATTCATCCTGGCCTCATCGTCGGTCGAGGCCCGGATCCGTTTGAGACTTTGCAGATGAACCCCGATGTCATCGTGGCGCTGGACAGCCTTCCCGGCGACGTCTGGGAGCAGGATTTCAGGGGTGAGATCCTCTATTATCCCATCAGCCCCTACGGGGTGCTTCCCTTCTTCATACTGGAGCGATTGGTGGTGGAGGTGGCCGCGCGGCTGGAGGATCGGCAGCGGGTGGCGCTGTACTGCGGGGAGGATTGCGGGCGGCTGGGCTATGTGGCAGCCTGCGTGCTCTTTCAATGCGGCGTCCGCGAGCCCATCGAGCATCTCAGGCGGGGCTGGGACACCTCGGCGTTGTCGGTGGAGCTGCAGGAGAGAGATGTCCGCCTCTTCTGCTACCGCCACGTCGCCAGGACCTACTGGCACTGCGTGCAGTTGACCCGGCACATCCAGATCGACAGCATCGATGCGTTCAAGGCCGACGAGGACATTCGGCGCACCGCCCATCAAATCAGGGAGGCGCTGGGCGGGAAGGGGCGGATATCATTTCGCTTCTCCGGGCTGCTGCCCAGCGTGCGGATCCTGGTGGAGGCGCCAGATATGGAGAAGTGCCGGGAGGCAATCGAT
>JAFXFR010000169.1 GCA_017513475.1 Clostridia bacterium | reverse complement strand
TCCATCTGCCCGTAATCAACTCGAATCAGGTCGGCCATTGTATCCTCCGTCTTTTATCCCCCGGGCAGAAGACCTGCCCGGGGGAAATCAGTTCTGTTTGATCAGCCGTTGAAGGGGTTGGCCTCGGCAGCGCCGGACCACATGCCGGACACGTCAGCGGTGACTTCTTCGTAAATCTCAGCGGCGGTCTTCAGACCGGTGATGGCCTGTTCCATGGTCGCGTCGCTGGTCTTGATGTTGGCGGTCAGCTCGCTGAAGCGGTTCACAAAAGCTTCGCTCGCCTGGCCGTTCCAGGAGCTGTTCAGTGCCATCACTTCGGCAGCCATCTGGCCGTATGCCGCAGCCAGCTGGTCCTTCGCGTTGGTGAACTTGCCGATGGTCTCCTGCATTTCTTCTACGCTTACCTTCAAGCGATATTCAGACATGTTTTTTCCTCCTCAATTCTCTCTGGTCGCGTCTTAGCCCTTGCGGATCAGATCGGCGGCGGCCTTGTCGGTGTTCAGGTATTCAGCGGCGGCCACGTTCATGGACTGCACATACTGGTCCACGCACTCGGCCATCATGTTGTACCAGGTGTCGATTTCTTCCTGCTCGGCGATAAAAGTATCGCGGGTGGGGCCTTCCCAGGTGTCGCCCAGCGCTTCGGCTGCGGCCCTCACGGCGGCGACAGTCTCACGGAACGTTTCGTTTGCCTTGGCGATCTTGCTCGCTGCGCTCTGCAGCTCGGATACGGTTACCTGAATCAATGCCATGATATTTCTTCCTCTCTCTCTGTCGTCTTAAAAACCGATTAGCCGCCGAACGGGGACTGGGAGCCGGCATCCAGAGCATCGAAATTGCCCTTGAGCTTGCTCTCGTTTTCTTCGAACAGGTTCTCTACAGCCTGCAGCTCGCTGATGGCGTCGTTCACGCGCTCGAAGGAGGCCTTGATCTTGTTTACGAGATCCACAACCTTGGCGATCATGATCACGAAGGCCTTGCCGGTCCAGTCGCTGCGCAGAGCGTTCATCGCGGCTTCGTAGGTCCTTACGGCAGTCTGCAGTACGTCGAGGCTATTGCGGTAGGCGGCTACACACGCCTGAAGTTCGGAATCTACAACACGAATATTATCAGCCATTGTCTTTTCTCCTTTTCTCTACTGGTCGTGTGCTGTCTTAGCCCTTGATCGCGTTGGTCGCGCGCTGTTCGGCTTCTTCGTACTTCTGAGCGGTCTGCTGCAGCAGGCTCATATATTCGGAACCTACGCTGCTGAGCTGGGAGCAGTGCTGGTAGAGGACGCCCTGTTCCTGAGCGAAGGCTGCGGCCGCGTCGCCCTGCCACTTGCTGCACAGATCCTGCGCGGCTTTGTTCATGGCTTCGTTGGCCTTGTTGAGTTCGTCCTGCGCCTTGCGGGCTTCGGAGAGGAATCGGAGGATTGCCCTGATAGTTACGATCCAGTGACTCATAGTTTCTTCCACCATCCATTTCTTATATTTCGAAGGGTTTTGGGTTTCAGTGGGGTTTGGGTTCCTTTGATGATTGAAGTATATCAGACCCATCGCCGGGATGAAAGCAAAACTGACGAAATGCACATTTTTGGGGGTGAATGGTTATTTTGCTTCTTCCGATTTGGCTTTTCGCATCAGATACACATCGTTGATGATGTATGCCTGCTTTCCCAGCCATGCTTCACAGGCATCAAAGTCTTCAGCAACCTGCCTGAGGCGCCTGGCCATCTGCTCGACCTTCTCAATAAGCAGGTTGACCTGACGGCGTTTTGCGCGGAGCGCCTCGGTGAGTTCACGGGGCTCCTGAAGGTATTCAGCAACCGCGCGCAGTCTGGTGACAATGGAGTCCATTTCATCGCTGAGCCTTTCCAGCTGCGAGACCAGACTCCGGGTTTCGTCGGTATCGACCCGAATCAACTCTTCGTTCATCATTTTGCACTCCCTGCCTGCTTTACAAAACGAAAGCGGCAATCTCCGATTGTCAGTTCCGAATTTTCCAGCAGCATTTCCTGCGTGAACGGCTCCAGCCTGCGGGTACCCAGATAGGTGCCGTTGCTGCTGCGCAGATCCTCCACATAATACTCCTGAGAGTACTTGCGGAAGATGATGCGGCAGTGTTCATGGCTTACGGTAGGTGCGTTTTTGAGTCTGCAGTTGCAGTTGCGGCTTCGTCCGATCAGGTAGGTTTCAGCGTTCACAAGAAATTTCTGCTGACTGCCTGCATTCAGAGACACAAGCACGTGATCCGGCACGAAGGTCGTTTTTCTGGGGTCATCGCCCTTGGGCGCTCCGAAAAAACGATTCTTCACAGCCCGAACGCGGTTCTTGAACCGCTGCATTTCAGGCTGCCACACATCCGGCCTGACGCGGCTGAAGATAATGCATCCCAGCACCACCAGCAGCACCCACAGCACCGGAAACACCGGTTCGAGAATCAGCAGGCTCAGCATTACGAAAACGTTGAAGATTCCGAATACCTGAAACAGGCGATGATTTCTTTCTTCCGACACTTTGTTACCACTCCTGTGCTTACCATCTGATTATGATGGTGTGCTGGCTGAGCTGCAGCC
>JAFXFR010000001.1 GCA_017513475.1 Clostridia bacterium | reverse complement strand
GCGCTGGAGAACATGAATCCCATCCCGGAAGAGGAAGGCGGCAACACCTACCTGTGCAACGGCAACCTGATCCCTGTTGGTTTGGCGGGCATCTCCATGGTAGCCTCTGCCATATCCACGCTGGAAGAGGAGCCGCCTGCGGAGGATACCGCGCAGGAACAGCCGTCGCCTGATTCCCCGAAATCAATCAAAAAACAAAGGAGGAATGCCCATTGAGGGAACTCAATCTGAACGGCTACATCGACGAAGAAATCTGGTTTGGCGATGAAATCACACCGGATGGTCTGCACAGCCAGCTTTATGGTGAGGACAACACCGCTGTGGACGATGTACATATCCGTCTCAACAGCTACGGCGGCTCCTGTAACGCCGCTACCCGGATGTTTGATGATATCCGCGCCTATCCGGGCAGCGTGAAGATTACCGTGTCCGGCACAGCGGCTTCTGCCGCAACGGTCATCTGTATGGCAGCTGATCGGCTGGAAATGACCCCCGGCAGTCTGTTCATGATCCATGATCCCAGCACGGTCGCCTATGGCAATGAGCGTGATATGGATGAAGCAAAGGCCGTCCTTCGCGCCTGCAAGGAAAGCATCCTCAACATGTACGGCACGCGCATCCGCATTTCCCGCAATGACGCTGCCAGCATGATGACCGCTACCACATGGATGGATGCCAAGGAAGCCTTTGAGAAGGGCTTTGTGGATGGCGTGACTGAAATGCCTGCGAAGCTGCCCACGGACAGCGCAGGCCATAAGGTATCCCTTGAAACGGCAAAGGCCGGTGTTCAGGCTTGGTTTGATCGAAAGACCAAGCCTTTTTCTATGAATCGGAAGCAGCAGAGTGTGTCTGAACCTGCCTGTGTGCAGCCTGCAGCCGAACCTGTCTCTGCACCTGTCCTCGATAACCGCGTGCGCGTGCTTACCACCGATACGCGGCTTGAACATCTCAGATTTTGATTGGAGGTAATCCGTATGAATCAGATTCTCACAATGCGCGAAAAGCGCGCTTCCCTGTGGGACGCCGCCAAGAAGTACCGCGACTCCCACATTGGCAACGACGGCACGATGACCGCCGAGGATGCGGCTGTTTACGACCGCATGGTCGATGACGTCGACCGCATGAAGAAGGAAATCGACCGACTGGAACGTCAGGAGGCCATCGAAAACGAGATGAACCGCCCGACCACCAGCCCCATTGTCAACCGCCCCGAAAATCCCATCACCGGCGATGAAAAGAAGGGTCGCGCTGCTGCCAGCTACAAGACGGCGTTCTGGCAGGCCATGCGCAACAAGAGTGTGCCTCACGAAGTGTTCAACTCTCTCAAGATCGGCGCTGACTCCGAGGGCGGTTATCTCGTCCCGGATGAGTACGAGCGTACCCTGATCGACACGCTGCAGGAGGAGAACATCTTCCGCAAGCTGGCACACGTGATCTCCACCGAATCCGGCGACCGCAAGATTCCCGTGGTCGCCTCCAAGGGCACGGCCAGCTGGATTGACGAGGAAGCCGCCTATCCTGAAAGCGATGATTCCTTCGGTCAGGTGTCCATCGGTGCGCACAAGCTGGCGACCATGATCAAGATCAGCGAGGAGCTGCTCAACGATTCTGTGTTCGATATGCCCTCCTACATCGCCCGCGAGTTTGCCCGCCGCATCGGTGCAGCCGAGGAGGAAGCCTTCTTCACCGGCGACGGCACTGGCAAGCCGCTGGGCATCCTCGCCGCGACCGGTGGTGCGCAGACCGGCGTAACCGCTGCCAGCGCAACCGCCATCACCATGGACGAGGTGATCGACCTGTTCTACTCCCTGCGTGCTCCCTATCGCAAGCGTGCGGTGTTTGTGGTCAATGACTCCACCGTCAAGGCCATCCGCAAGCTGAAGAACGGCAACGGCGATTACCTGTGGCAGCCCAGCGTGACCGTCGGCACGCCCGACATGCTGCTGGGTCGCCCGGTGTACACCTCCGCGTACATGCCTGCTATCGGCGCAGGTGCGAAGAGCATCCTGTTCGGCGATCTCGGCTACTATTGGGTGGCTGACCGCGAGGGCCGCTCCTTCAAGCGCCTGAACGAGCTGTACGCCGCTACCGGTCAGGTGGGCTTCCTCGCCTCTGAACGTGTGGACGGTAAGCTGATTCTGCCCGAGGCCGTTAAGGTACTGGCGCAGAAGGCGTCCTGATGAGGAGGTATCAGCATGAGTAATGCAACCCGTAACTATCACGCCCATGGCGGTAATGAATGGGTCATCGGCGGAAAGCTGACCTTTCTGCCCGGCGCGGTTGTCGAAGGCGCGGAGGGTCTGTTTGACCTGCCCGCTGTCGGAGAACCGGTGATCCTGCCCAGCCTCCCGGACAGCGAAGCTACCACGGTGGCCGCGCTGCGGGAGAACTTTAACAGCCTGCTTGCGCTCCTGCGCAGCGCGGGCCTGATGGAAAGCCCTGATGCGCCGTGATCCTCACCGCTGACGATGTAAAGCAGCATCTGCGCATTGAGGATGACGAGGAGGATGGCTACATTGAATCCCTCATCCAGCAGGCGCAGGCCGTTGCAGAGGATTTCTGCCGCACAGAGTTCGGGGACGACGCGCCCCAGCCTGTGCGGCTGGCGCTTTTGCTCATGGTTTCTCATTACTATGAAAACCGTGACAACCCTGATCGCACGATCTATGTAACCATGCGCATGGCCTTTGAAAATCTGCTCTACCCGTACCGAGATCCCGACAAGATGTTCTAACGGAGGTGATGATCGTTGCGCGGATACAAATCCTTTGACGGAACGCCGCATCCCGGCGATCTTCGCCACCGTATCCAAATCGGCTACACAGAGAACGTCATCAATGAAAATGGCTATCCCGAGCCAAAGGACGTGATTCTGTGCAAGGTGTGGGCATCTGCCATTGACGCAGGAAACCAGCACTATCGCTCCGCAGACGTCATGAACACCGAGCAGGTGGTCAACTTCACCATTCGCTACCGCCCGGACGTGAAACCGGGCATGTGGGTGCTATTCAACGGCGAGAAATGGGAAATCTCCACGCTGGGCGAGTACGCCTTCACCAAGGCATACCTCGGCCTCAAGGCTTCCGTTGCGAAGGGAGTGAGCGGCTGATGCGTCAGGTACAGCAGGCTCTCAAGGACATCGGCATTCCT
>JAFXFR010000168.1 GCA_017513475.1 Clostridia bacterium | reverse complement strand
CTTCAGGCTTCAGGTCGTTGGTCTTCACCACATCCACCTTGGAGTCCGTCACAGCAGTGCCTTCCTCGTCGATGTAGTAGTAATCGCCATCCAGCTCGATCAGGCCGGCGTCCTTCGCCAGGCGGCCCTCCTCGTAGTAGTAGAGCTTGCCGTCCTCTTCCACCAGGCCGGTGGTCAGGACTGCCTTGCCCTCCTCGTCGAAGCGGTAGGTGCCTTCAGGCAGCAGACCGTTGGTCTTCACCACATCCACCTTGGAGTCCGTCACAGCAGTGCCTTCCTCATCGATGTAGTAGTAATCGCCATTGAACTGGATCAGGCCGGCGTCCTTGCCCAGCATACCGTTGACGTAATAGTGCTTCTCGCCGTCCTCTTCCACCAATTCGGTGGTCAGGATAGCCTTGCCTTCCTCGTCGAAGCGGTAGGTGCCTTCAGGCAGCAGACCGTTGGTCTTGGTAACTTCCTTCTCGGCGTCGGCCACAGCATAGCCATTGGCTTCGACGTAGTAGTAATCGCCGCCGATGGCAACCAGGCCGGCATCCTTGGTGAACAGGCCGTTGTTGTAGTAAGCCAGCTTACCATTTTCGGGCACGATTTCGGTTGCGATAATCGCCTTGCCTTCCGCATCGAAGCGGTAGTAGCCGCCGGGCAGCAGATCATTGTGCTGGACGACATTGTACTTCTTGCCGGTGACGATCTTGCCGCCCTCGGCTGCGTAGTAGTAGTCATCGCCGATCTTGATCAGGCCAGCCGCAGTGCGCACGCCCTCAACGTAGTAGTAGCCGTTGACGATGCCGCGGTAGACAACCATCTTACCGTCTGCGCCGAACTCGTAGGTAGAAACCGGGAAGTAGCCATTGGTCTTCTCCACCAGCATCTTGGTGCTGACGGCAGCCACGGCTTCCTCGCCAATGAAGTAGTAGTCATCGCCAACCTTGACCAGGCCGGCGTCGGGAGTCCACTTGCCGTTCTCGTAGTAGATCAGCAGGCCATCCTCTTCCGCGACCTCGGTTTCCATCAGGCCCTTGCTGTCATCGCCGAAGCGGTAGATACCAGCAGGTACCAGATCATTGGTCTTCTTGACGTCGACCTTGGTGCTGGTAGCAGCGACGCCGCCTTCACCGATGTAGTAGTACGCACCTTCGTAGAGGATCAGGCCCTCGTTCTTGGCGAGCATACCATCAATGTAGTAGACCAGCTTGTCGTCTTCCTGCACCAGTTCGGTGGTCCGGATCATCTTGCCGTCCTCGCCGAAGCGGTACACGCCAACGGTCACCAGGCCATTGGTCTTGTCCACACGACGCTTGACATTGGTTTCAGCGAAGCCTTCCTCACCGATGTAGTAGTAGTCCTCGCCCACCTTGATCAGGCCTTCGTTCTTGGCCAGCATGCCGTTCTCGAAGTAGTACAGCGTGCCGTTCTTGTCAGTCAGGCCCTCGTGCATGATGATCTTGCCATCCTCGTCGAAGTCGTAGACACCGGCAGGCAGCAGGTCATTGGTCTTGGTGATCTCGTACATCTGGTCAGTGACGATCTTGCCGCCCTTGCCAGCGTAGTAGTACTCACCGTCGATCTCGACCAGACCGGCTTCGGTCTTCACGCCGTCGACGTAGTAGTAGCCATTGACGATGCCCTGGTAGATGACCATCTTGCCATCCGCGCCGAACTCGTAGGTATCCTGCGGGAAGTAACCGTTGGTCTTCTCCACCAGCATGGTCACGCTGGTAACAGCCTTGCCGTCACCGTCAATGTAGTAGTAATCGTTCTCGACCTTGATCAGGCCCTCGCCCACCGCCAGGCGGCCGTTCTTGTAGTAGTAGAGCGTGCCGTCTTCGTTGGCCAGTTCCGTGGTCAGGATCGCCGTGGCGTCCTCCGCGAAGCGGTAGATACCAGCGGGCAGCAGGTTATTGTGCTTCACCACATCAACCTTCTTGCCGGCTTCCGCCACGCCATTCTTGTTGATGTAGTAGTAGGCGCCTTCGTACAGGATCAGGCCAGCGTCCTTGCTCAACGCACCGTTGACGTAGTAGCGCTTCTCGCCGTTCTCCTCCACCAGTTCGGTGGTCAGAACAGCCTTGCCCTCTTCGTCGAAGCGGTAGATGCCGGCAGGCAGCAGGTTGTTGTGCTTGGTGACTTCGTATTCCGCATCAACAACCGCAGTACCGTCAGCCTTGATGTAGTAGTAGTCGCCCTCAATGGCTACCAGGCCCGCATCCTTGGTGAACTTGCCCTTCTCGTAGTAAACGAGCTTGCCGTCCTCGGCTGCGAGTTCGGTATCCATGTCAGCCTTACCATCAGCGCCGAAGCGATAGATGCCGCTGGGCACCAGGCCATTGGTCTTCACAACATCGTACTTGCTGTTCACGATGGCCTTCGCGCCTTCGCCGATGTAGTAGTAAGCAGCATCCTCACCGTCGCCGATCTTGACCAAACCGGCGTTGGCGGTACGCTTACCATTCTTGTAGTAGTACAGCGTGCCATCCTCGTCCACGACCTCAGTGGTCATGATCATGTGGCCCTGCTTGTTGAAGCGGTAAGTGCCCTCGGGCACCAGACCATTGGTCTTGGACACCCAGTAGGAACCATCCACGAAGCAGATAGCGCCGCTGCCAACATTGTAGTAGTTGCCTTCGAATTCGATCACGCCAGCGTTGTTGATACGCCTGCCGTTCTCGTAGTAGTAGAGCGTGCCGCCCTCGTCCACGACGCCGGTGGTCATGATCATGCGGCCCTGCTCATCGAAGCGGTAAGTACCAGCCGTTACAGGCAGACCATTCAGCTCACCAACCCAGTAGGACTGGTTGACGATGGTGGAGTGATCGTAGTCTGCGTAGTAGTAGTAGTTACCAACCTTGTACAAGCCAAACTTGTCCGCCAGAGAATTGATCTCGTAATTCTCAACGTAGTAGAGCTTGCCTTCCCACTCGTAGAATCCGCTGTCTGCGATACCGACCTTGGCGCCGGTTTCGCTGAATTCATACCAGTATTCGATGATCGCGTGAGCTTCCTGCACGGGGCAGACGCCGGTGAAGGCGTAGTAGTTCTCGAAGAAGTACTCCTTGCCGTCCAGCACCTTCCAGCCCTGCTTGTAGTAGTAGGGACCGTAGTAGTACTGCAGGCCAACGCCATCGTTGTACCAGACGCCGCTCAGCAGGCGGCCGTTCTCGAACTGATAGACAATATCGTGGAAGCCGCTGTCGTAGTCGCCGTGGATACCGGCGCCCGTTGCAAAGTGGAACAGGTGCCATGCGTCATCCAGCATGACCCAGCCCTTGAAGATCTCACCCAGCTGGATGTAATAGGTAATACCATTCATCACATGCTTGCCGGTGTAGGTCTTCTTGCCGACGTTGATGCCATCGGTGCCGAAGTCGTAGAACAGACCTTCAACGTTCTGCACGCCGGTATGGTACACGCCGTCAACGTAGTAGCGGAAGCCGCCGTCCTCGTTGTACCAGCCGTTCTTGAGCGCCTTCACCAGGGTGTAGGTATCAGAGAACGTAATGTAGGTATCCTCGAAGTAGCCGCCCTTCTCGCTGGGGAGATTCGGGTTCACAAACGGCTTCAGACCGAATGTTGCCTGATTCTCGGGCTTCTGACAGAAGGTGTACAGGCTGCTTGCGCGCATGTAGATCTCGTAGCTGACCTTACCGCTGTGGATGGGCTTGAGCTGGTCCTTTTCAGTCCACTGAGCATCAGGCTTGGGAATCAGTTTCAGACCGGTCACCATGCACAGGGGGTTGGCCTCTGCCTCGGGAATGGGCTGCGTCTGGTCAATCCAGTGCAGAACCAGGGTCAGGGTATTGTTTTCCTCGTCGTAGATGATCTCGTCGAGGGTGAAGTAGTCATTGACCAGCTTCACTTCGCTGTAATCAACAGTGAAGTTGGGGTCAATGTGGATCTCCGGACGCACCGTGGTCAGAACACTGATACGTTCTGCCAGCTGGAGCAGGAAGGTCCATGCGCAGGCGCCTTCCATATCGTGGCCGGGCAGCATGTAGATCAGATCGTTCAGACGCTGCGGGATCGGGATCTGCGTCATATCCAGCGCCAGGACGTAGGTGGTCACCATGTCCTGCTCAGGATCGACGATGTAGTAGGTGCAGTTGTCCGCCGTGTAGGAGTTGGACACAGTACGCTGCCATGCCAGGAGACGATCGCCGCCGGTAGCCCGGTCAAAGTCGAAGCTGTTTTCGCCCTGCTTGTACAGGATGACCTGAATGCTGGCGTCCACTTCATCGTTTTCAACCAGGGTAGCAGTAACGCTGACGGTGGTAATCTTGGATTCCTCCACCGCAACGAACTTCATACCTTCCATCGTGCCCACCGTGTTATCGCTGAGCGTGAAGGAGATATCGTCTGCAGTAATGGCAACTTCCTTGCCCTCGTAGCGGGCCCTCAGCGGCAGTTCCACGGAGGAACCGTACACCGAGTCAACCTTCGCCTTGGTGAAGTACAGCTGATCGGGCACAACCACATGCATGGTCTTCTGGCCAATCGTCGTTTCACCCAGCTTCAGGTACACATCCACAGTACCGTTGTCCAGACCGACCAGGACGCCAGTATCGGAGATGTAAGCCACCATGTCATCGGATACCTCCCAGCGGGTGCCAGTGGGCAGGTCAACCACGTTACCCGTGGCGCTCAGGCCCTTGGCGCGCATCTGGACTTCGGCGCCGATGGTCAGGTAAGCGTAATCCGCTTCGACCAGCGCGTGATCAAACTTGGTGGAACTGGGTGCAGTGGAGATCATGAGCAGACCGGTGGAGACGCTGCGGGCAGCACCGTCGGAGGGCTTGCTGACCACGGACAGAGTCTCGGAGCCAGGCTTGCGTGCAACGAAGGTGGTGGAGCCGCCGCCGTCCAGGTTAATAGCCTGCACACAGCCGGCGTTCTTCATGATCTCGGCGATTTCAGCCATGCTGCCGCCGCAGCTCCAGGGCTCCTGGCGACCATCAAGGACCATGAAGACGACCTTACCGGTCCTGGTGATACCGATTGCCGTACGGCTTGCGCGGTCATTGTAGTAGCTGCCGGTGGGCGGGACAACGATCTCGCCGTCCTTCACCAGCATGGTACCAAAGCCTGCAACTGCCTCGTCAATCTGGCCGTAGTAGATGGTATTCCACTCCTCGGTGGTACCGATCACAGCGTAGCCGTCCTTATGGATGCCGAAGAAGCCGTTGCCGTTGACCGGGTGGTAGACACGGCCATGCATGACCAGCAGACCACCGGGCTCACCGGTACCCATGTCATAGCCTGCACCGTTGATACCGGCAATGACATTGAAGTTCTCGACATACTCTTCATCCGGGAACAGCGGCGCGTTCTCAGGATTACCGTAGAGCTCCTGGACGCCGTTTGCCTGATCCAGCACACGGGACATACCCCACTTCTCGGGGTAACGGTTCTGGTAGCTGGCGATCACATGGACGTCATCGCGGCCCACATCCGCATAGGCCAGATAGTAAACCATCTGCTTGCCGTCCGCGGTGGTGGTAGCCTTGTGGATTTCCATGGTGATACCGGGCGCCAGAGTGCTGTAGGAGGATTCAAACACGTTCAGGCACTGGTTGGAGGTTGTGTCAACGTAGTCGCCAGCCAGCTCACACAGGTAGTCAGCAAAGGCATAGCAGACAGCCTGACGGGTCACATCCAGGTTGTCGGGGTTGTTGAACTCACGGGTGCCCTCCAGGGTAGAGATGACACTGTTGCTGGTGTAAGCGGTATACACAGCCTCACGGACAGCAGAACGGGTAGAAGCGCCGTTCAGGCGGTGGGTCAGCAGGTATTCTGCACGATCCACATCGTCCAGGTCAGGCGTGAAGTAGCTTTCAAACAGCGCGGTCATGTCGCCCGCTTCGTAGTTGGCCGTATCCAGGTTGTCCATGACGTAGAAGGCGTCAAGGTCACCGTAAATATCGGTCATGGAGAACGTATCGGCGTGGTTGAAGCTCTTGCCCAGCAGATCCTCGCGGATCACCGTGACCAGGGCTTCGAAGTCATCGCCGGCGCTGGCGATCACATCCGCATGATCGGTATGATCAGCAGTGCTCAGCAGGTCGACCAGGTCGCCTGCCCAGCCGCCGACATCAGCGTGGTTCACACTACCCTTGTTGTGATAGGTAATGTCCATCGTACCAAACATATGGCCGATGTCCACCCGATCACCGTTGGGCAGGGTGAATTCAGTCAGATTCTTCAGGCCGGAAACCTTGATCATCTGATCGGGAGAAGTATACTTTGCGTTGATCTCGTCTTCCTTCTGGGCAACGAACTTGGCAAAGCCAGCGTCTTCATAGCCGGCCATGATGCCCCAGGAGCCGGAGTTGTAGCGGTCAACACCAGTACGGATGTACTTGATGACCAGTGCTACAGGATCAGTGCCGGGATTCTCCCTAGCGTACTCCATAGCCCACTGCTCCAGATAGGGCAGATAAGTCATGAATTCCGTGTAGGAGGTAATCGTCGGTTCACCCCATGCAGGGATAGAAACCTTGGTGGTGTAACCGCAACGGCTGCACTCTTCATAGGCATTCCAGCCTTCAGAGGTAAAGGTGGGATTCTTGGCAGTATACTGCGTAAGGAGATGTCCGCGGGCCGGTTCTACCTTTTGGGCAACCGTGATCGCTCCACAAACAGTACACTGCTTACCTTCCGTCAGACCCGTTGCATCACACATGGGCGGGATAGCTTCCAGCACAATTTCAGTGTGTCCCAGAGCTTCGCCCTCTGTGTAGCCACATCCGTATTTACAGATAGAGGGCTTTTCACAAGTGGCATCCGCCATGTTGTGTTCCAGAAGATCTGCGTTAGTTTCCTTGCAGCGAGAACAGGTTGCACCGGTGTACAAACAGGGTTCCTTGCTCCACAGATGACCACCTTCAATGGTCTTTTGTGCAACCAGTACCTTTCCGCAAACGGAGCAGTGCTTACCTTCCGTCAAACCATCACTGTCACAGGTTTCATCAACCTTAGGATCAATGACTTCGGTGTGTCCAAGTGCAGGAATGACAAGTGTATCAACCGCACCACAGCCACTCACTGTACAGCGAACCGTGCGTTCACCATTCTCAGTACAGGTAGGCTGAATGACAATCTCCACAGTCTCCCAGGTATGGGCGGCAGGCAGCTCTTCCTGGGCCTGCAGCACTTCATTACAGACTTCACAATGGCTGCCTTCCGTCAGACCAGTCGTGGTACAGGTAGGCTCAACCGCGGCATCAATCACAGGCCTGTGCGCTGCCTTGATAGGCTCTTCCACGGTTTCGCCACAGCCGTTCTGACAGGTCTTGGTCAGGATACCCGCTTCAGTACAGGTATAATCCTTGGTGACCTCGCCTTCATTCCAGCTATGACCCAGCGCAGGAGTTTCTTCCTGAGCAACCAGAATCTCGGAGCAGCGTTCACAATGCTTGCCCTCAGTCTTACCGGTTTCGGTACAGGTAGCAGCAATCGCTTCATCGATCTTCTCGTCGTGACCCAGAGCAGGCACAACTTCCTGAGCAACCAGCGTCTCGGAGCAGCGCTCGCAGTGCACACCTTCGCTCAAACCAGACTCGGTACAGGTAGCTGCAACGGCTTCATCGATCTTCTCATCGTGGCCCAGCGCAGGAATAACTTCCTGAGCAACCAGGATTTCACTACAGACAGAGCAGTGAGAGCCTTCCTTCTTACCGGTTTCGGTACAGGTGGGATCAACAGCAGGATCCGTCACAGTGGTATGGCCCTTGGCATTGATGGTCTTCTGCGCCACCAGAATCTCGCCGCAGGTCTCACAATGAGAACCCTCGGTCTTGCCGGTTTCGGTACAGGTGGGCTCAACGCGAGGATCGGTAACTTCGACATGGCCATTTGCAGGAATCTCTTCCTGAGCAACCAGAATCTCGTTACAGACAGAGCAGTGAGAGCCTGCCGTCTTACCGGTTTCGGTACAGGTGGGCTCAACGCGAGGATCCACTGTCTCCTTGTGGCCATTTGCAGGGACTTCTTCCTGAGCGGCCAGCGACGTATTACAGACATAGCAGTACGCGCCTTCGGTCAAACCGGTTTCGGTACAAGTGGGAGCCTTGGCCGGGAGAATCGTCTCCGTATGGCCCAGCGCATCCACAACAGTCTGTGCAGTCAGCGTGGTGTTACACACAGAGCAGTGCTTGCCTTCCGTCAGACCAGTATCGGTACAGGTAGGTGCAACGGCCGCATCAATGACTTCGGTATGGCCGGTAGCAGTGATGGGCTTCTGTTCAGTCAGAATCGTGTTGCAGACAGAGCACTTCACGCCAGCAGTCTTACCCGCTTCAGTACAGGTGGGAGCAACCGCAGGGATTGTCTCTTCGGTATGACCGGTAGCGGGGATATCAGTCTGAGCAACGGTAATGATGCCGCAGACCGTACACTTCTTGCCGGCGGTCTTACCAACAGCCGTACAGGTGGGAGCAACCGCAGGAATATCTTCCTCAGTATGACCCTTCGCAGGGATGTCCTCCTGCTCGGTAATCCAGGTATTGCAGACAGAGCACTGTACGCCGTCAGTCAAACCAGCGGCCGTACAGGTCGCAGCCTTACCAGTGATGGTCTTTTCGGTATGGCCCGTTGCAGGCACAGTTTCCTGCTCGGTGATCCATTCCTTACAGACAGAGCACTGGACGCCCGCCGTCTTACCAGTCTCGGTACAGGTGGGAGCAACAGCTGCAACATCGGTTTTGGTATGGCCCTTTGCTTCAACAGTCTTCTGCTCCACATGGACCAGTTCACAACGGTCACACCAGCTGCCCGCAGTCAGACCGGATTCAGTACAGGTCGCGGCCTTTGCAGGCAGCGTGGTGTACTTATGGCCCAGCGCATCCACAGGATCAGCAGTATAGGTGTGGCCCTCGTCGCCTTCCTTGCACTGCGTACAGGTGTAGGTCGTGTAGCCGTCCTCCGTACAGGTGGGGGCAGTCACAACGGCATCGTAGTCGTGGCCCAGCGCATCCACGGGATCAGCAGTATAGCTGTGGCCTTCGGTGCCTTCCTCACACTGCTTACAGGTGTAGGTCGTGTAGCCATCCTCCGTACAGGTGGGGGCAGTCACAACGGCATCGTAGTCGTGGCCCAGAGCGTCCACAGGATCAGCAGTATAGCTGTGGCCTTCGGTGCCTTCCTCACACTGCTTACAAGTGTAGGTCGTGTAGCCGTCCTCCGTACAGGTGGGAGCAGTCACAACGGTGTCGTAGTCATGGCCCAGAGCGTCCGTCTCATCAGCAACGTAGCTGTGGCCCTCGGTGCCTTCCTCACACTGCTTACAGGTGTAGGTCGTGTAGCCGCCATCATTACAGGTGGGAGCCGTCACAACGGCATCGTACTTATGGCCCAGAGCATCCACTTCTTCCGTCTTGGTGTGACCGTCGATATCAGCGGTACAGCCCTTCTGCGTACAGGTGAAGGTCTTCACGCCCTTGTCCACACAAGTGGGCTGAGTCGTGATGACGCCGGAATCGTAGGTATGCTCCAGCTTGGGAGTTTCTGTGCGCGGCACAGTCCATTCGTTACAGACAGAGCACTGCACACCAGCGGAATAGCCCACAGAGCCGCAGGTAGGTGCAACAGCCTCTACCAGGGTCTCAGTATGGCTGCCGGCTGCCTTATCAATGGAATCGGGATCAACCCATTCAGCCTTACAGGTCTTACAGATATAGGTGATCTTGCCGTCTTCCAGACAGGTCTTTTCGGTAATGACCTTGCCGCCTTCCCATTCGTAATCGTGACCAGTTGCATCAATGTCGGTCAGCGTGAGCTTCGCGCCGCCAGCAACATCACAATCCTTGAAGGTACAGGTGTAGGTGGTATCGCCCATCTCGGTGCAAGTCGGCGCCTTGCTTACCACGCCGTTATCCCAGACATGGCCTTCAGCCTTGATAACCTTGCGTTCCGTGATGACCGTATTACAGTCCGTACACTTCAGACCATCTTCGTAGCCATCCTTCTCACAGGTCACAGCCTGGCCGGGAATCACAGCTGTATTCCGATGGCCCGTAGCAGCAATGGGTTCAACCTTGGTATGGGAAGCATCGTTCTTACACCTGTACTCCACCGAACCAGCAATGGTACAGTCAAGCAGCTTCCAGCCGTCGCCTTCAGCCACAACACCATCGGTGGATACAACTTCCCAATCACAGCCCAGCTTGGAATTCTCCTCAACGAAGGTTTCTTCCTTGCCGCACTCCTTGTACCAGGTACACTGCTTGACAACATAAGCATCTGTGTAACAGGTAGCGTCACCTTCTTCAACAACAACAGTGTACGCATGCTGCTTCACATCAATCTTGACGTCTTCGAACCACGTCTCGCAGACCTCACAGTACTTGCTGCCCACATCATGGCCAGGCGTCGTACAGGTAGAGTCAATCGCGGTATCGAGTCCCTTGATGGTGTCATGGATAGCAGGAATGGGTTCCTGCTCCTCCTGCCAGTTGCCACACACGGAGCACTTGTAACCATCGGTCAGACCGGCTTCCGTACAGGTCGCTTCGGTGCCGGGCACCAGCACATCTTTGTTGTGTGCACCAGTGGGGTCGATATCAGCGACGACATTCTTCGCGCCGCCTTCGACGTCACAGTACTTATAGGTACAGGTATACGTGGTTTCACCCTTAGCGACACAGGTAGGAGCCTTGGTCTGCACACCATTATCCCAGGTATGCACGCCCTTTGCATTAACGACATCAGCGATGTAGCTGTGGCCCTCGGTTCCTTCCTCGCAGCGGGTACAGGTATAGGTCGTGTAGCCATTCACCAGACAGGTAGGCTGAGTCACAACAGCATTATAGTTGTGCTGAAGCGCATCCACCTCCTCAGTGTAGCTGTGGCCCGCAATGCTGGCCGTACAGCCCTTCTGAGTACAGGTAAAGGTCTTCACGCCCTTGTCCAGACAGGTGGGCTGAGTCGTGATGACGCCATTGTCATACACGTGCTCCAGAGCGTCAATCGTTTCAGACGGGTCGCCATCCCACTCACCGCAGCGGCTGCACTGGATGCCGCCAGTCTGGCCGGCGGTACCGCACACAGGCGCGATATAGGGAACAGTCTCCCAATCATGACCCAGCTTGGGCAGTTCTTCAACGTCGATGTAGTCACAGTTTGCACATTCGCGCTGTTTCTCACCCTTGGTATCACACTTGGGTTCAACAGTCGTCGTCCACTCGCCGTAGACATGCGCCTTGGCTTCAATCGTGATCGTCTCGGTCTTCTGGCAGACAGAGCACTTCAGTACCACAGTACCGCCGTTTGCACAATTGGTTGCCTTGTAAGTGACTTCGCCGTTTTCGTCAACCACTTCCTCGACGCCGACAGAATCTTCCGTCATCACGTAGGTATGGTCGCCGGTCGCATCAATAACGCGGACAACATGTTCAGCTTCACATTCAGTACAGATCTGGTAGACCTTGCCGTCCTCACCGCAGGTAGCGTCAATGGTCTGCTCAGAACCGTACTGATGGCCCAGCGCAATAACCGTTTCAGTTTCGGTCGCGTTACAGCCGGTACAGGCCTTCACAGCAGTACCATTCTCAGTACAGCTGGTGGTGACGTACTTGCCGTCAACGACCTTCACGCCGACGGATTCTTCCGTCAGTTCCCAGGTATGCTCACCGGTGGCGGGGATCGTACGGATCAGCTTCTCATCAGAACATGCAGTACAGATCTGATAGACCTTACCGTCTTCGCCACAGGTAGCATCAAGGGTCAGTTCTTCGCCATAGGGATGATCAGTAACAGCGATGTCGCGCTGGTCGGTAACAGTACAGGCTTCACAGGCGCGGGTCTCGCTGCCCTTTGCAGTACAGGTTGCCGGAGTCACGGTCGTCCAGTCGCTCCAGGTATGCTCGCGGGCTTCGTAACCCTCGGTCTTCTTGATGTAATGACCGGTAGTTTCAGCCGTGCAGCCTTCACGCTTACAGGTGTACTCAACGTAGCCAGCCACAGTACAGTCGATCAGCGTCCAGCCATCCTCATCGTTGCCCTGAACATTGGTTCCGACGACAACGTAGTCATGACCCAGAGGATCAATTTCCTTGCCGGCGTCGTTTGCACCGCAGACGGTACAAATGCTGCCGTAGCCAGGCTCCGTACAGGTAGCCGCCTTACCATCCTCATCCCAGGTATGGCCAGGAGCAGAAACGGTAACCGTGTAGGTATGAGTAGTAGAGTTATCAACAGTACAGCCGGCGTTCTGGCACTTGTAGGTCACAGAACCATCGACAGTACAGTCAAGTTCGGATGCCTCGCCGGTCCATGCCCACACCCACTGGCCCTCGCCATTCTGCACAGCGTTCACAGCCGTCACAGCATAGTCATGGTCAAGCATGGCAATCTGACGGGACGTGGTTTCGGTACAGTCGCAGCAGGTCCAAATCTCCAGGCCTTCTGCGTAACAGGTAGCAGGAGTATCAACCTGGTAGTTGGGGGTAGCGCCATCCCGCTCCCACTCGTGACCGAGAGCATCAACGGGCACAGAATAAGCATTGGTACAGTCAGTACCATTGTACCATTCGCACTCGTAGAAGATCTCACCAGCTTCGGTACAAGTGGCTTCTTCGCGGTCTACCTCGATGGGTTTGTGCTCCTGTACGGGGATCTCGTTGTCAACCGTCCAGGTATTACAATCCGGGCAGAACATGCTGCCTTCAGCATGGCCAACGGAGTAACAGGTTGCTGCTACGGTCTTCTCGATTGCATTCTTGTGAGCAATTGCTTCAATGATCTCCTGCTCAACAAGGATCGTATCGCAGGCCTCACAGTGGCTGCCCTCAGTCAGGCCAGTCTCTGTACAAGTCTCAGCAACAGCTTCGTCGATCTGAACATCCTGATGCTGATCAAATGCCTTGTAATCGGTGGTTTCCGTTGCAGTACAGCCGGGATTCGCGCACTTGTAGGTCACATAACCGTCTTCGACACAGTTGGTCAGCACCCAGCCATCGGCCGTCTCCTTCACGCCTTCGAACTTATCAACCACAGTGAAGACGTGATCCGGACGATTGGTGTCGTACTCGGTTCTGGTTTCAGTACAATCAACGCCGTTGTACCATTCGCACTGGTACACCGTGACGCCGTCAGCGTAACAGGTGGGATCCGTATGGCTCTGACGCACCTCAACAACATGATCCTTCTTCGGCTGGAAACCGCTCACCCAAACGCCGCAGTCTTCGCAGTACACAGCGCCCTTTGCATAGCCGTCAGCGTAACAGGTGGGGGACTTGCCCTCCGCATATGTCACACGGCCGGTATGATCAGCAGGGATCACCTTGTTGGCAGGCACCTCATTGGTACCGCAGACAGTACAGTATTCGTACTCTTCCCAGCCGGGAGTATCACAGGTAGCGGCCTGGGCCTCAACGGTGGTGTATTTGTGATGCTCGCGGTTGTTGGTATCGAAGGGAATGTCAGACTTGCCGATCTCATCAATACCACAGATCTCGCAGTAGAAGTAATCGGTGTAACCATCCTCGCCGCCATTGGCACAGGTAGGCGCCTTGCCGGGCATGGAGGTATACTTCGCAGTGTGATCAACGATCACAGCCGCCTTGGTCATGGTATGACCAGTAGTGCCGTCGGGGCAGACAGTACAGGTGTAAGTCACCGTATCAGCGCCCTGGCAGCGTTCCCACTGCTCGGTCTCTGCGTTCCACTTGGTGGTCGTCAGGGCGGGGACACCCTGGTCGTAGGTGTGGGCAACCAGATCAATTTCCTTCGTTGTCTTCTCGCCGCACTCACAGGTCCAGGTCATAATGCCCTTCTCGTAGCAGGAAGCCGCCTTGCTTTCCGTCCACTCCTCTTCGGCGTCAGGCCTGGTCCACTCGTGACCAAGCGCGGACAGCGTCTCTCTCGTGGTGTTGTCACACTCATCAGCGTTGCCGGTATAGTACTTGCAGCGCATGGTCGTGTAGCCAGCCTCGGTACAAGTGGCATCCTTGTGCTCGTACAGTTCCACAACGCAATCGGTTGCGGGAGTCGTTTCGCCGTCGAACCATTCTTTGCAAACAGAGCAGTACTTGCTGCCAGCAGCATGGCCGTCACGGTAACAGGTCACCGTGATTTCTTCCGTAATGCCGGCAATACCGGAATGGATCGTCGGGATAACGGGCTGCTCCTCAATGGGATTGCCTTCAATATCCCGCCATGCCTTACAGTGCACACACTGATATGCATCCGCCAAGCCGGTCTTTTCACATTCAGCCGGCGTGCCCTTGACAAGCTGGAAATCATGGTGATCGTCTGTCGTGCCGACCTCGTAAACCACCTTGTCAATGTCCAGATTACAGATGTTACAGTGCTTGTACGCAGAGTGACCGGGCTCCATACAGGTCGCCATCTTTTCCGCATAAACGGTGTAGGCATCGTCCTCGGTATGGATCACCTTCTCGATCTCAGCCGTCTCATATACGCCGCACAGCGTACAGGTACGATCCTTAGAACCGATTTCCTGGCAGTTTGCAGCCTTGATCACATTCCACTCGCCACTGTGCTCGGCCTTTGCCTCAACAGTAACAACATAGCTGTGATCCTCTTCGGTATCAGGACAGCCCACAACAGTACAGGTGTAGGTCACCGTACCGCCAACGGTACAGTCAGCAGGCACCCACTCACCGGTTTCCTGGTTTTTCACCATGTCGGTGCTGACGCCGCCATCGTACTGATGATCGACCTTGCTGATCGTCTCGGTATCAGTCGTTCCGCACTCATCAAACCACTTACACTCGGTAGTCGTGTAGCCCTCGGAATAGCAGGTGGCATCCACATGCTCAACTACATTACCGGTATAGCTATGGGGAACCAAATCAGGCTGAATGGTATCAAGCCAGGTATCACAGGCCTCGCAGTACTTTGCGCCCTTAAAGTGGCCCTTCGTAGTACAAGTAGAAGGAATTGCCTCGGTGATCGTGATCTCCTCCTGGTGGAACTTTTCAATCACCTTGTCAGCAGGCACCTCGCTGCTGCCGCAGACAGTACAGTACTCGTACTCTTCCCAGCCGTCCTCATCACAGGTCGCAGCCTGGGCCGGGACAGTCGTGTAGCTGTGATGGTCGCGGTTAGTAGGCTCGTAGTAGATGGTCTCCTTGCCGATCTCCAGATCGCAGATCGAACAATATGTATAGGAAGAATAGCCGTTTTCACCAACGCCATCCGCCGTACAATGAGGATTCTTCCCATCCTTGCGCTGATGAGCATCCGTGTGATCAAGCGGCCCGACTTCACGTTCCTCATGCCAGGGACAAACCGTACAGGTAAACTCCTCCCGGCCAGCTTCCTGACAGGTGGGTTCCTCATCGGTAATGTACGTCCAAGTGCCGGTATGAGCTTCCTTGGCATCGTAGGTAACAGTGTAGGTATGGGTATTGTCGTACGTACAGGTGTATGTCACAGAGCCAGCCACCAGACAGTTGGTCAGCTTGTAGGTATCGCCTTCCTTGGTCACGCCCTGAGCAGTCTCAGTGTAGTCGTGACCATGAGCAGTACCTTCATAAGTCACAGTCTCTTCATGAGTACAGTTGACTCCATCATACCACTTACAACGCCAGATCTCATAAGCGTCCGCTTCACAGGTAGCTTCAACCCGGCTCGTGTAAGCATCTGCCCGCACATGATCCGCCTTCTTCAGCGGAACATCCACAATCCACTCCAGACACTTGGGACACTGCTTACTGCCGACATCGTGACCATCCGCGTAACAAGTCGCAGGGATCATGGTATCCTTCGTCAGTTCAGGCGCGCTGTCATGCAGAGAAGGAATGACTTCCCGACCTTCCTGAACCGCGCCGCACATGGAGCATGCCTTACCGGCCTCCAGACCGGTGGTCGTACAATCAGGCTCAACGCGTTCCAGCGTTGTCTTCTTATCATGCTGGCCGGTAGCAGGAATCTCGGTGTAATCGCCAACAACGATTTTGCATACGGTACACCAGGTGTAATCGCTGTAGCCTTTCTCGATACACGTCGGCGCCTGGCCGTCGCGATTCTCGTGGATGCCTTCGGCGGAGTGATCCAGCAGCGGCAGCGCTTCCGTCACGGATTCGCCGCAGCGACCGCAGACGCCGGTCTTCGTACCTGCAGTGACGCAGGTAGAGGGAGTCACGGTCCATTCAGCCACGTCGTGGCCCAGCGCATCAATCGTCGTAGACGCTACCTGCGTCCTGTTGCACATGGAGCACTTCAGTTCATCCGTTGTGCCCGCAGTGGTGCAGGTGGCAGGTGTGCCGGGAATCACAATATCCTGGTCATGGATGCCGGTAGCAGGCTTGCCCGCAATCACTTCGGGCTCAGCCGTACAGCCTTCACGCTGACAGGTTTTGGTAATGTAACCAGCCGCAGAACAGGTAGGTTCGGTCTCAACGGTGCCGCCTTCAGACTCGTAGTCATGGCCCAGCTTCGTGATGACGCTGGTCTTCACGGGTGTCGGGCAGTCTGCGTTCTTACAGACTTCAACCTTTACACCGTCTTCAGTACAGGTTGCGGCCTTGTACTGTTCATGACCCGTATCCTCCACATAGTTGTGTCCGGTGGGATCCTGGAAAGACTCGGACTTGTAGTTACAATTCTTACAGGTCGTAACCGTCACGCCCTGGCCTTCACAGGTCGGGGGCGTCACATCGTACTGGTAATCATGATCGATCATTCCGATCACATCCTGCGGCACAGTAACCGTACCACAGACAGAGCACTTCTTGCCCTCCGTCAGACCGGTAGCAGTACAGGTAGCCGCCACAGCGTCAAGTACGATCTCCTGATGACCAGGCGCCTTAATGGTAACAGTTTCGGTCGCTTCATTACACATGCTGCAAACATATGTAACAGAGCCATCCTCCGTACAAGACAGCGTCTTGTAGGTCACAGTTCCATCTTCGCCAGTTACCGCTTCCACCTTGTCAATTGCCTTGACAACAGAATAGTCATGCAGCCCAGTCGCGGGATCATCTGCATTCACGAGATTCTGCGTCGCGGGGCACGCCTTATTGTTTTCGTCAACAAAGGTACACTTCTGCGGCTGATAGCCCGCCGCAACACAGGTTGCGGGAACATATTCACCGTCATCTTCCCAAGCATGACCCAATGCCGCTACTACATCACCGATGTATTCGTCGCCACACTTACTACAGGTGTATGTGGTGTAGCCGCCTTCGGTACACGAGGCAGGCTCCTGAACGCCTTCATAGATATGCGTGGTTTCCCACTCCACTATGTCGCGGTTCTCAGTAGCCTTACACATGCTGCAGGTGTAGACGGTATATCCATCCGTCTGAGTATTACAATCAGCAGGTACCGGATCACTGCCAACCCAATCACAGGGAATCACGGGATCCACCTGCTGCTCGAGGATAATGGTACCGCAATCACTACACTTCTTGCCCTCAGTCAAACCAGTTGTCTGACAGGTAGGAGCCACTGCAGCAATCGTTTCCTGATTTTTATGGTCACCATCGCCCTGAACGGCAACCTCACCGCAGGTATCACAGATAATATCCACACAGGTGTAGGTTTCGGTATACGTGTGGCCAAGCGCCGGATTGATTTCAGCGTTACAGACCGTACATACCTGAGGAGTCGTACAAGTGGCTGCATCGCCAGGAGTGTGGGGAAGCGTAGCAGGTTCCAGCTCGGTAGTGGTGTAGCCCTTGCATGTACAACCCACAATCTTCACCGCAGGTTCAGAACAGGACGTCGGCACCCAGTCGCCGTTTTCGTTCCTGACTGCATTTTCATAACGGGTAGTGGTATCATGCACAATCTCGGTAACCGTTTCGCCCGTGGTGGAATCCACATACTGCTTTTCGTAGCACTGCCACTTCCACGTTCCGTCCACGTACACAAAGGTTATTGTGCTGCTGGCGTCCGAGGGGAACAGTGTGGACGAGCCGTCAGCATTGCGCAGCGGAGGCATCGTGATATTAATATTAACATAATTGGGGGTCGTGTTACTCTGACTAATCATCTTAGTCACAGTCTGAGCGCCCTTGGACAGGATGATCTTCGGGGGATTCTCCGAAGATGCTGTTGCCGCACTGGAACTGAAGATGTTTGCACCACCGGTCGTGGTGTATGCAAGGCCATTCGTGCCGTCCATCGTACCATTGACCTCAATCGACACGTCAACAAGGTCAGCCGTCGTACGATTGTTAGTACGCCCCGGTGCATACGCAACAGGAATGAGCATTTTGTTGGTGGAGCTGGCATAACCCGCCCATTCGTCTGCGTCGTAGATATATATATTGGAAACGTTATTGGTATCGCCCAGAGAACAGACAGATCCCTCTTCAACAATGATCTTGGAACCAGGCAGCATCGCAATATCCTGACCCAGATGGACTGTACTGTTATCCGTAATATTTACGGTAATGTTGCTCTGGATTGGCAGTTCATAATTCTTGGACTCGATGGACATACCAGCAATGGTCATGGCAATAGGGGAAATCGACATCACGCCGGTACCGCCCATCGTGACAATCAAGCGGTCAGTAGAACCATCATACCACTTCGTTACATAACCAGCAGTCAGCGAGAACATGGAGTTGCCGCTGCCGATGAACGGAACAGAAGCGCTATGCGCACTGCTGTTCATGAAGATCGTGGTATAACTGTGTTCAGTTGCACCCGCGTACAGGGTCATAGGAACTTCAATGTTCTGGACATAATACTGATTCAGCGGGAAAACGCCCTTGTCAGCGCTATTACCATTTACAATGCTCGTAGTCGCCGAACCGCCGCGGAAATCCATGAACTGGAAGTTCTCATAGACGTTAGCGCCGCTGGAGACAGTCACCGTACCGGAACCGGTAATAAAGCCCCACGCGTACAGGGTACCGTTGACAGTAATATTACTGCCCTCCTCCATCCTGACAAAGCTGACAGGGCCCGAAGGACAACCAGCCTGCTGATTGGAGCCGCCCGCATGGTGCTTCGCAGACAGGCTCATGGAGCCGTTAACGGTCAGCGTTGCACCCTTAGCCATCGTCAAAGTGCGGTACGCAGTCGGGGTGGCATAAGCAATCTGCGTATCGCCGCTAATCCAGCCGCCTTCCACCACTCGGCTGGCAGGAGAAGTGGTGTACAGTGTATTGGCATCATCGAAGGGAATCAGCACAGTGTATCCGCTAGGAATAGTATACTCTCCCGGCAGCAATACGCCGTCAGCAGCCAGCGTAATCTTCTTGACTCCCGTATTTTGTGCCGTTGTGATCGCATTGTTTAGACCCACATACAGCTTGCCATCAACATCCCAGACAGCCTCACCATTTTCTGTAAACAAAGGCTGAATGCGAACGTAACTATCTTTTTCCGGATACAAGGTGTTGTTGTTGGTGGCAACTTTCGTTTGTGTTTCCGGATCAACCCAGGTCATAAACATAGTCCCAGCATTAGGAGCAGGACTTAGCTTAACGCCTTGTGCCGTTCTAACCTTCACTTCCAGAGGCGCAGAATCCGTCAACACCTCAGCATTCTGCTTATTACCATCTGCGTCGTAATACTCTACGCTGACGTTACCCAAACTACTAGGATAAATCTTTACATCAGCGGTATCTGGAAGAGGCGTAAGCGAAAAACCTGACAGTTTTAGTTTGCCGTCGCCAGTCAAGAAACCGCCACCTGTCAAGAGAATTTCCAACACCTCTTGAGGAGCCAGAACAATTGTCACCGGGCTACTGCTTATACCACTAACATCTCCGCCTCCGGACTTGGCGTATGTAAAAGTCAGCGTTGACCTTACACTTGAAGTATTTGTTATCTTAATAGTCGTGGTACTTCCTGACAGAGTTCCTTTGGCAGCAGTAAACAAATATGATCCATCCGTTTGAAGAGCACCACTTGTACCGCTATACCAAACCGTCAAAACAGTGTTACCGTCACTGTCTTTCAGCACATCAAACGTTCCACTTGCTCGCGTTCCCATCATCAAGTCATATTTGTAATTAACTGCCTTGACAAAGGTAAAGAACAACGCTTCCCGTTCTTCAAGCGCCACAAAAGTGTATACATCGATACCCAAACTCTCAGCGAGGATACCAATCTCATCAATTTCTACTTTTGCATAATAAACGTCCGCCAGCTCCAGCCCTTCCACAAAGGCTACGATCTCATCCTCAGTGGGGGTGGCGGTGCCGAAGTACTTCTCCATCAGCGCGTGCATTTCGCCCTGCACCAGGTAGTACGCATCGGAGAACTGCACGGGAATAGCGGTGGCCGAAGCATCCAGCTCGCCCACCAGGTCGCTGTTCGCGTCAGAGACGTTCTGCAGGGGATCATTGTCGTCCTTGGGGACGGGGGTGGTGCCGGGGGCAGGGGTGGGCGTTGCCTGGAAGACAAGCTCCTCCTCCTCGGGCACGGGGGTCGCCACAGGGGTTGCGGTGGGAGCCGCAGTCTCCACGGGCACATTGCCTTCGGGGGCCTTGGTGGCCTCGGGCGCGGCGGTGGGCACAGCGGTGGCAGTGCCGTTGTGCAGGCCCTGCATCAGCGCGGTGTTGCCAAAGCCCACAACCTTGCTGATGGCGTAGGTCTTGCGGGTAACGGCTCCGTTCACATCACCCTCGATGACGGTGACGTTCGCGCCGGACACGCTCTCGACCACAGCCACACGGCTGCCGGACAGGAAGGCGATATCGCCCGCCTTGGGGGTGTAATCGCCCTTCATGTAGGCGCCCTTGGCGCTGAAGCCGTTGACCCAGCTGCGGTAGCTGGAGCCGGACAGCAGAGCGTCATTGGGAATCTTGGCATACTCCGCCACGAAGGCCAGGAAGGAAACGTTCCAGCTGGCGTAGGGAGTGCCGTACCAGGCGCCGTAGCGGGAATAGCCCTGCTTCTCGCCGGACTTGAGGACAAAGTCCTTCTCGCTCTCCTTGTAGCCGATCTGAGTCTTGGCCACGGAAAGCAGGCTCTTGCCCCAATCAGCAGAGACGGACGCACCGCTCACCGACGCAGCCCAGGCAGCCTCATTCTCCATGTCATGCTCGGCAACGGCCAGGGAGACGGTGGTCAGATCCTGGCTGTGCGCGGCATCATGAACAGTGACGACCAGCTCGTAGTCGCCATAGGCCGCAGGGGTGTAGGACAGCTTCACGGAGTTGCCGTCGGTGGACGCGGTATCGGTGAAGACCACGCTGCCGTTCTTGACGGCCTGCAGGCTCACCGTGTAAGGCGCCAGACCGCCGGAGATCTTCGCGGTAACGGTCACGGCTTCTTCGCCCGCGTACACATAGGTCGCAGACGCAGAGGCACTGATCGACAGCGCGTCAACCTGGATGACGGATACGGCGCCCTCCGCCGCATGATCGTGATCATGGTCATGAACTTCCTCGGCCAGGACGTAAGAAGGCGTCATGGTGAAGAGCATGATCATAACCATCAGCATGGACAGACAACGATGGGAAAAATGGATTTTCATCGTACATCCTCCTAGTAAAGTAGAGTAACCGTCTATGTGAAAACAAGATAACCTTGGTGAACCGGATTTTGCCCGCGCGGGGGAGAAGCGCACCACCGGGTGCCTTGGGTTATTTCAGGATCAGGTTTGCGGCCACTTCATTCACAGCAGCCTGGGCCTGATAGAACGTTTGACGTTCCTCTCCGGTCAGCTCCTGCGGCGCTGCGGCCATATGGAAGGAAATATTCACGCTGTCACCAGCCGGTGTTTTCCGGGTGATGACATAATCGCCGTCGCTGCTGTTGTACACCAGGGTGAACAGCAGGTACTGCCTGTCTCCGATGCCCGTGAGGAACCGGATGCTGCCGTCTTCCTCATACACGGTATACAGCAGGCTCTTCCAGCGGGGCGAGCAGGTTGCTTCAAAGGCGGCCGTCTCGATCCGGAAGGGCTCCTCCGTCCCGGGCGATGCCCCGATCTGCTCGATCATCAGCGTTTCCATGAGAACGTAAACATCCGCCTGCGCCCAGATGAATGCATATTTCTCGTCCTCGGTCAGTCCCGGGGGACGCTCTGCCATGACAAAGCTGACAGGTACCGGCGTACCGTCCGGAGCAGTCAGGGTCATAGCATAATCGCCCTGCTCCTGCATCAGCGTCATGGTAAAGATGGGTTTGAGGATGTCTTCCCGCAGCTGCAGGTAGAAAACCATATCCGGCTGGGGCGTATCCTCCAAAGTGCTCCAGGAGACCCCCGCCGAAACTTCACCGGCGAAGTACAGCTGATATTCATTGATCTGCAGCCGGAAGCCCGCTTCCTCCGCCCGTGCTCCGCCTCCTGCAGAGGCAAGCAGCAAAAGCGCCAGCCATGCGCCCAGCATGCGTGATAATCGCTGTCTCATCTGTGTTTTCTCCACCTCCTTGCCGCCGGCGGCGCGCATCAGGCATGCGGCCCGGCCAGTTCCTGATAAATGCTCATCAGCTGTGCGCAGTGGCTTTCCAGCGAAAACCGCTCCCGCGCCCGCCGATAGGCTTGTTCGCTCTTGATCTTCCGTTCCTCCGGACTGCTCAGCAGCTGCAGGATCGCCTGCGCCAGCTGCTGCACATCTCCCGGGGAAACCAGTGCTCCGGTTTGATCATCCACCGCTTCGGGGATGGCCGCTACCGGTGTTGTGATGCAGGGGACGCCCCGGGCCATCGCCTCCAGGATCGTCATCGGGAGGCCCTCATGGTAGGACGGCAGGACATTGACCGCCGCCGCTGCAAAGGCGGCCTCGCGCTGCTGCCGGTCCGCCCAGCCGCAGTACTGTACGCGCTCATCCAGCCCCAGCGTCCGGATACGCTGTTCGATATCCCCGTCGGGATTGGGCCCGTACAGCACCAGATGGTTGTCCGGTGGCAGCTGTGCATCGATACGCTGCATGGCTTCGAGCAGATCGTAAGCACCCTTGCGCTCCCCTACCTCGCCGAGGAACAGGATCTCTCTGTTTTCCGGTCGATAGCCGTTGTTTTCGGGAACCGCCACTGCGTTGTACAGCACGCGGAGCTTGTCTTCCGTCTCCAGCAGGCCGCCGACAAAATCGCGCCAGTACCCACCCAGGATCAGGATGCTGTCCGCCCGCTGCAGGAACCGCTTTACATCCGTTTGGGCAGCCTCATCCAGCGAGGCGTACCAGCTTTCGAATTCGGCGCCGTGCATGTGGAGGATCACCTTGCTGCGGAAGAACCGTGCTGCCGATGCGATCATCGCCTTGCGCCTGACACTGCCGCGCTCCGATACATGCAGATGCACCACATCCGGCCTGCGCAGGATCAGATCCAGCAGGATCCGCCCCATGCCCCAGGCAAAGCACGCGGCCTTCCTGAGCTTGCTGCCCACCGCCGCGGTCGGAATGTACCTCAGCTGCACCTGGCGGGAGAGTCCTGCATCCTGCAGATAATTCTCCACCACGCTCCACATGCCGCCCTTGGTGCTCCGGTCCACGCCGGCCATCAAGACTTTTATCATACGTTCCTTCCTGCGCTGCCGGCTGCTTATTCACCCTCCATGTGCAGCACTGCGCCAACAGTGCCGAAGAGGATCTTCCAATCCACCAGGAAGCTGCATTCCTCGATATACTTCAGGTCCAGCTCGACCCATTTTTCAAAGCTGATGCTGTTGCGCTTGGGCTGGATCTGCCAGTAACAGGTCAGGCCGGGCGTCACCGCCAGGCGCTTCCGGGCATGCTCGTCATACTGGGCGGTTTCCCGCGGGAGCGCCGGACGGGGGCCCACCAGGCTCATATCGCCCTTGAGGATATTCCACAGCTGCGGCAGCTCATCCACACTGGTGCGGCGGAGGAATCGGCCCACCCGGGTAATACGGGGATCATCCTTGATCTTGAACACCGGGCCGTTCATCTCGTTCTTGGCCAGCAGCTGTTCCAGATGTGCCTCCGCGTCCGGATACATGGTGCGGAACTTGAAGAACCGGAAAATCTTTCCATCCTTGCCGACACGGTTCTGGACGAAGATGGGGCTTTCGCCCGGGCTCTCAATCACGATAATCAGTGAAATGAGTAGCATGACAGGGAACAGGATAATCAGCCCCAGCAGGGAGAGGACGATATCCTGTACCCGTTTGATGTACAGATACCCATTTCCCCGCTTGACAGCGCTGCTGCCTTTCACATTCGGGTTTGTGCTCATAGTCAGCCTGGCCCGGCAGGCGTTCGGGCCATAAACGGCCGGCCCTCGCACCCGGAGCTTCCTTTCGCCTATATTTTGAAGGAACTGCTTTTATCAACAAACAAGTTGGTACAACAATAGCGTGAGTAAAGTCAAATACCCAGCTTTCATCTTACCATATTTTACTGTTACTGTCAACCATTTGAGCCATTTTCCGAGGCATTTATATGTAACAATTTTCCCGGCCGAACGCACGAAAACAAGCCCCTGCACAACGCGTCTCCACGCAGCAGGAGCTTTGTATATTTATGCATTTCAGCGCCGTTCAGAATCTGCCAGCTGGGTGCTGAATTCAATCAGATAAGCCAGCGCATTATTCAGGCGTTTCAGATCGCTGTGGCTGAAGCCGCGGGGCCATGCCTGCACCTGTGCAGCCATGCTTTCCTTCAGCTGCTGGGCAATCACGACGCCATCCGGCAGCAGACGAACATTGACAATGCGGCGATCGGCAGCATTCCGGCAGCGTTCCAGGAGGCCGCGCTCGTTCATGGCGTCCAGCAGCGGGGTGATATTGGGCTTGGCAATACCCAGACTGGCGCTGATCTCACCGATGGTCAGCTCCTTGTCGGAGAGCATGCACAGGATCTGGATATGGGAAAAAGGCATGCCGAATTGACGGGTCAGCTCATCCACATGCACCAGTCGCTTGGGCAGCAGCGGAAGTGCCGCATAAAGATTACCTGATATTGCATCGATCAAAGCGTGATCGTCACTCCAATGCTTTGCCATGGAAACAGCTCCTTTGTGCATGTGTAAAACGGCATGTTATTTGCAGAAAACAACATGTTTTTCCCTTAACTAGCGGACGTTAGTGTAGCACAAATGCGCAACCATGGCAAGGCTTGGTGTACACAAAAATATGTGTTCATCACAATCATTCTTGAACATTCATAACAAGCAGCCGTTCCAGCTCCTGAATCGTCTGTGTGCGGGACATAACATAATGCTTCAGCAATTCCTCCGTGAAATAGCGTTTGAAGCTGTCCATAAACGCCGGCAGGGTGATCAGCGCTTCGGAGTGATCCGCCGCCAGATCGTAGCCGGTATAGGCGTCCATCAGCAGTACGCCCTTACCGTCATAGAAGGTCATCTCATAGCACAGGGGCGGGATGCCTTCCTTCAGGAAGTGCACGTTGAACCACGGCCTGCTGCGCATGGTATCCAGCAGCACGCGGATGATTTCCCTGCGCTCCTCCACCGTGTATGCGCGCTGCAGGAAGAAGTGATCGCTCAGTACACCGGTTTGCATGAAACGTTCCATCATCGGCAGGCTGTAAACCAGGTGGGTGATCTTGTGTTTGTTCATCATATTGTCAAAGCGCTGGGCATGGATCTGCCGTAGTCCGTCTATCAGGGCCAGCAGCTCCGGGCCGGCCACCTCACCGGACTGTTCAAAGCCCTCCACGATCGCCTGCTCCAGCAGATGCACGGGAATACAGTTGAAATGCGCATCCGGCTTGATGCTCAGGATGGCGCAGTTCTCCTCCAGCTCGGCATAATGGGAGGTATACTCAATGAACATTTCCGGGCCGTCGCTGCTGCTGAGCGGCTTGAGCAGCTCCAGGTCAAAGCGCCAGCGATCCAGCACGCTGATGGCTGTGCAGGCGCCCTGCACCTGCATGCGGCTGGCGAAGCAGCGCTTGTCAAAGCGGATGAACATGCCGCCATGCTGCTTTCCCGCCTCATCCCAACGGTTGACATGCAGGGCTGACAGCCGGTAAAGCGCCATCATTTCCTCCGGGCAGGAGCCGGGATCCACCAGGCGAGCATTATACCAGGGGCGGGAGATCAGCGGCAAAAGCGCCAGGATGTTCTGGATGACCTCTGACTCCGCAGTATCGATGTAATGGCGGATGGTCAGCCGGCCATGTGCACCGGCCTCTCCGCAGCAGCTTTCCAGGAGCCTGGCTACGCCTGCGTCATAGCAGCCGGTAATGACAATCTCCGCCCTGGGGGAAGCCGCCACCTCCCGCAGCACCGTCTCCAGGGAGTATTCCTGGGTGGTGCCGTCATCCAGCAGGCGCATCGCCACAAAATCCACCGAATCGTCCAGGCCAAATAGGACGTCCGCAAACGCGCGGTTCTCCCGGAAGCGCTCCGGGCCCAGGCGTTCCACCATCAGCGCTTCCTGCAGGGCATGCCACTTTTCCTCCGGCCAGCTGCTGCCCAGCGCCGCATGCAGCGCCTCCATAAAGCGAAGCTTGATGTCCACGCTCGCCTCCCCGGACAGGATGCGGAAGATGCTGTTGCGGCTGCGGAATCCCACCAGCCTCGCCGCCTCCGAGGCGGACAGATTCATTTCCTGCAGGCAATGCCTGAGACACTCGCCAAAGCTGATATGCTGCATCTGCGTTTTCTCCATTTCTCATACGCTGTATACGCATTATAGAGGAATCGGCCGGCTTTGTCAAACAGCGCGCCATCATTAGGATATCCTCATCCATTTCTAATCAAAACCTACTGGATGAAACCAAAAAGCTGTGGTATCATGAGTATCGTCAAGAGGAGGACATGAAGAATGTTTGGTTTGATCGAAGGTATTTTCTCTTTCGTATTCGGTATGGTCGAGATGGTTTTTGGCCTTGTGTTCGGCGCGTTTGAGCTGGTCTTCGGGCTGCTGGGAGGCGTCTTCTCGCTGGTGTTCTCTCTGGGCGGCATCCTGCTGGTTGTGATGCTGTTCAAGCTGATCTTCGACCGCCGCCGCAAGTACAAGAAGCAGCACGAGCATCCCTACGCGGAACCTCAGGAGCACCCCTATGCCGAACCCCAGGCGCAGCCCGCTCCCGCCCAGCAGGCAGAGCCTGTTGCCCCGGAAGATGAGTTCGACTCCTTCTACGATCAGTTCCGCACCCAGGCATAAATGCAGCGGGGAGCGTTATCCGACGCTCCCCTTTCTTTTTTCTTGCAACAAACGCCGCTGCGTGGTAAAATGGATGAAATGACATGCATAGGAGGGTGAATCCATGGCGCCCCTGATTTCCAAATGGCACCGCGAGCTGGAGCTGTTCAGCGCGGTCAAGCCGCTGATCATCCTGGAGGGCAATGTCACTGACATGTGCCGATATCCCATTGAGGGCTCCATCCCGGAGGACAAGCTCGTCCCCCTGACCGAATACCTGAACGGCTACCTGACCGACAATGGCTACGGGCAGGTTGTTTACTATTCCAACCTGGTGGGATTCATGAATCCTTATGCACCAAAAATGTTGGATTTATTCGCCCGTACCAATGGCTGTGAGGTCGTTTCCGGAGCTGTTCCGGCTGAGTTCAAGGGCAATACCCAGCAGACCGCGCCCAATATCATCCGGCGCGCCATGAGCCAGACCAACGACGCCACCGCCGTGGTGATGGAGCTGGCCAGCCACTACATCATCACCCCCGAGCGAATGGATCAGCATGATGTGAACAGCTTCAATCTGCTGATGCAGTCCGCCATGAGCGCCGCCACTGTGCGCACCCCCATGGGCAAAAGGCAGAACCTGCTGATCCTGCTGGTGCAGAAGCTCAATGACCTGCCCGCGTGGTTCTACCTGAACAACCCGCTGTGCAAGACCATCCGCATCGAAGCGCCCGACCGCGAAGAGCGCAAGCGCCTCATCTCCGGCAAGTCCTGGCCCACCTTCTTCGACAGCACGGTCTACCGCACCGACATGCCCTTCTACGAGGCGCATCCCGACGAGCTGACCCGCCTGCGGGAGAAGTTTGTCGGCCTGACCGAGGGCCTCACCTTCACCGAACTGGACGCCATGCGCCGCCTGTCCAAGCGGGAGCAGACGCCCATCCGCGACCTGTGTACCATCGTCGATCTGTACAAGTACGGCATCAAGGAAAACCCCTGGGCCAACCTGTCCATGGACAGCCTGCGCACCGCCAAGCAGGACTTCGAAAAGCGCATCAAGGGCCAGGACGCAGCCCTGGAACGCACGCTGGATGTGGTCAAGCGCGCGGTGACGGGCATGAACGGCCTGAGTTCCTCCTCCACCGCCAAGCCCAAGGGCGTGCTGTTCTACGCAGGTCCTACCGGCGTCGGCAAAACGGAAACCGCCAAGGCTCTGGCAGAGAAGCTCTTCGGCGACGAAAGCGCCTGCATCCGCTTTGACATGTCCGAGTACGGGCAGCCCCATTCCGACCAGAAGCTGATGGGCGCGCCTCCCGGCTATGTGGGCTACGAGGCCGGCGGTCAGCTGACCAACGCCATCAAGAAGAACCCCTTCGCCATCGTGCTCTTCGATGAAATCGAAAAGGCCCATTCCTCCATCCTGGACAAGTTCCTGCAAATCCTGGAAGACGGCCGTCTCACCGACGGCCAGGGCAACACGGTGTACTTCTCCGAGACAATCATCATCTTCACCAGCAATCTGGGCATGTACGTCAAGGACGAAATGGGCCGCCGTTATCAGAACGTCACCATGGACATGGACTATCCCGAGGTACAGCAGCGCCTCCGCCAGGCAGTGGAAGACCACTTCAAGCTGGAGCTGGGCCGCCCGGAGATCCTCAACCGCATCGGCGAAAACATCGTTGTGTTCGACTTCATCCGCGAGGAAGCCGGCAAGGCCATTCTCAAGGCTCAGGTGGACAAGATCATCCGCCGCCTGGCAGAGCAGAAGAACATCCGCGTCACCGTCACCGACGAGGCCTACGCAGAGCTGTCCGCTGCGGCGCTGGCCGATCTGTCCAACGGCGGCCGCGGCGTGGGCAACCAGGTGGAAGCCCTGCTGATCAACCCGCTCAGCCGCTGGCTGTTCGACAACGCCGTCATCAGCGATGCCGACGTGACCATTGAACACTTCGATACCGCTTCACAGCCGCCCTGCGTGCAGTGCCATACGGGCGCCGACAAGGAGGTGGACAAGCATGACTGATATCCGCCGGGCCCTGCTCAAGGGCATGGCTGACATCGTGGGAGATCTCTACCCCGATGAAGCCCCTCAAAACACCGCTACCTACAAGTCTGCCGACGCCCCCGTTCCGGCAAAGCAGCCCGCGCTGCCGCCCTTCCGTGACCTGTGGAAGACGGCGGACGAGACCATCGACTGGACGGACATCCTCGTCTCCCCCACCCCCACCGACGGCCTGACCCCGCCGGACAAGTGGGCCGTATATCACCAGCATGCAGCGGGCGTCCTGAAGGGCGATATCGCTGCATATCTGGCTGTTCTGCAATACGAGAACCCCATGGCCGACCTGACGCCTTACGTCGCTGCGTTGGATGTGACCACCGTGAACGCGGACGTCCTGCGTGCTTCCTTTGCCGTGCGGCCTGATCTGCTGGCCAGGAATGCAGACACCTACCTCTCCGGCATGGTGCTGCGCATTGCCCGCGACCTGTTCGCCGCACTGCCGGTGCTGACCGTGGAGGTCAAGGCCACCCAGGGTGATCAGAATCTGCTGACCGCAACCTTTACCCGTGCGCAGATGAACAAGGTACGCTTTGCCTTCATTGATCCGGTGGCGTTTGTGAAGGAGTGCGGGGGCGAGCTTCATGCTTGACCACCGTACGGGCAAATGGGCGACTGCCATCCTCGCTTCGCAGCGGGATGATGGTACATGGGGCTCGATGTTTCACGGTCTGGCGCAGCCCACCGGCAAACCGTTAACTACTGAGCAGGCCCTGCGCCGACTGCATGCGCTGGGATTCACCATTGCCGATGAGCCAATCCGCTGCATCGTAAACACAATGGCCTCCTGTCTTCGGGGCGAGCGCAAGATCGATACCTACTGGGAAAAAGGCATTGACTGGGCCATGTACGAGCCGCTGATGCTCGCCGCATGGATCCGCCGATTTGACCCGGAGCAACCCGACGCACTGGCCTACGCCCGCCGCTGGGCGAAGATCGTGGAGGCTGGCTTTGCCACCGGGACATACGATGAAGCTGCCTGGAATGCCGTATATGAAGCCGAATTTCACCGCAGGGAACGTCATCCTCAGCCCATTGGCTTCACGGCGCTCTACCATGCGATGCTGCTGCCTGGCGTACTGTCCCCGGAAGCGGAATCGGCAATGATTCAGCATATCCTCGAGCGCGGCGTGTACTATATCTATGACAAGCCGCTGATTCACCCGCCTGCAGCCTTCGCTTCAAAGGAAACCAGCAACTGGCTGGCAGCGCTGGAACTGCTGTCGGAATACTCCGGCACAAAGGACAAGCTGAACTTCGCGGCGGCCTTCCTCTACCTGAACATCGGCCCGGACAGCCAATGGGATTTGGGCGCGAAGGCCAACGACAAGGTGTACTTCCCCCTGTCTGACAGCTGGCGTACCAAGGCTGCCCGCAAGGCTGACTGCACCGAGCGTATCCGCCGTTTCCTGAACAAAATCACCTGAGGAGGAATGCTGATGTTCCGCGAACTGACCCGCAAACACAAGGCCGCCACCCGCGAGGAATGCATCCGCCTGCTGGAAAATGAAAAGCGCGGCATACTGTCCGTGCAGGGCGACGACGGCTACCCCTACGGCATGCCCATGAACCACTGGTACGACGCCGAAAGCGGCTGCCTGTGGTTCCACTGCGGCCACGGCGGTCACAGGGAGGACGCGCTTTCCCGGTGCGATAAGGTGTCCTACTGCGTGTATGACGAGGGCTGGACAAAGCCCGGCGACTGGGTGAAGCACGTCACCAGCGTGATCGTATTCGGCCGGATGGAGATCGTCGATGACATGGACGAGATCGTCCGCGCAGCGACGGCGCTGAGCCGAAAATTCACCGACGACGAGGCCTATATTGCCCGGGAGATCATGGCTTTCGCCCATGAGACCCGACTGCTGAAGCTCACCCCGGAGCACATCTGTGGGAAGCACGTCACCGAATCCTGATCCTCAAAGGAGCTGTCCCATGAACAAACGACTCCGGCAATACGCGGGCCTGCTGGCCGCCATTGCCGCCTATTACCTCATACACGAAGGTGCACATCTGGTTTACGCCCTCATCATCGGCGTCTTCAAACAGATCAACATCGGCGGGCTGGGCGTGCAGATCGACGTCTATGCAGAGCGGATGACCGATCTGCAGATGGGTATCTTCTGCATCGTCGGCTCCATCGCCACGCTGATCGCCGGCTGGTGCCTGAGCATTGCGGCAGACCGCATCGGAAAGTTCCCTTCGAAGGTCTTCAAGGCCTGCATGTATTATGTGACTATCGCGCTGCTGCTGATCGACCCGCTCTATCTGAGCGTGCTGTGCGGATTCTTTGGCGGCGGCGACATGAACGGCATAGGCCTGCTGATCCCGGAGCTCGCTGCACGCTTCCTATATAGCGCGCTGCTGGTGATCAACGCCTTCCTCTTCTGGAAGCGGGTGCTGCCGGCATATAAAGCGGCGTTTGCCAAAGCCGAATAACACAAAACGCCCTCCGACCATCTCGGCCGGAGGGCGTTTCATTTGCAATTACTTGTTCTTGGCGTCCACGATGGCCTTGACCTTCATGGGCAGGCCCAGCAGGTTGATGAAGCCCTCGGAGTCTTTGTGGCTGTACAGATCCTTGGAGTCGCCGAAGGTGGCGATCTCTTCCAGGTACAGGCTGTTGGGGGACTTCACGCCCGCGTTGATGCAGTTGCCCTTGTAGAGCTTCAGGCGCACGGTGCCGTTGACGGCCTCCTGGGTGCTGTCCACGAAGGCGGACAGGGCCTCGCGCAGGGGGGTGTACCACATGCCGTCGTACACCAGCTCGGCGAACTTGTTGGCGATCAGCTCCTTGTAGTGGCTGGTCTGGCGATCCAGGGTGATGGACTCCAGAATGCCGTGAGCAGCGTACAGCATGGTGCCGCCGGGAGTCTCGTACACGCCGCGGGACTTCATGCCCACCAGACGGTTCTCCACCAGGTCAGCGCAGCCGACGCCGTTGCGGCCGGCGATCTCGTTGGCCTTGGTCAGCAGGTCGATGGCGTCCAGCTTCTCGCCGTTGATGGCAACGGGCACGCCCTTTTCGAAGTCGACGGTGACGTACTCGGCCTGGTCAGGCGCCTTGTCGGGGGTGACCATGGTCAGCAGCAGGTCAGCCGGCGGCTCATTCCAGGGATCTTCCAGATCGGCGCCCTCGTGGGAGATGTGCCATATGTTGCGGTCCATGGAGTAGGGACGATCCTTCTTGACCGGCACGGGGATGTTGCGCGCCTCGGCGTACTCGATCTCCTCTTCGCGGGTCTTGATGTCCCAGATACGCCAGGGGGCGATAATCTTCATATCGGGGTCGAAGGCCTTGATGGTCAGCTCAAAGCGAACCTGGTCATTGCCCTTGCCGGTGCAGCCGTGGCAGATGGCGGTGCAGCCTTCCTCGTGGGCAATCTCCACCAGACGCTTGGCGATCAGGGGACGGGCGAAGGAGGTACCCAGCAGGTACTTGCCCTCGTAGATCGCGCCGGCCTTCAGGGTGGGCCAGATGAACTCCTCGACGAACTCCTTGCGCAGGTCAGCGATGTACAGCTTCTCAGCGCCGCACTTGGCAGCCTTCTCGTGGAGGGGCTCCAGCTCCTCGCCCTGACCCACGTCGCCAGCCACGCAGACCACGTCGCAGTCGTAGTTTTCCTTCAGCCACGGAACGATAATGGACGTATCCAGACCACCGGAGTACGCCAGCAGAACACGCATCTTAGCCATATCAATCAATCTCCTTTTCGGATTGTTATCGGGTTGACAAACGGAATTATACGCCTGCGTGAATAAAAATGCAAGGCTTTTTGCACCCGGGATTGTTCTTATTTTGTATTTCCGAAGAGCAAAAAGGAGATGGTGCGCCGTCTCCTTACTTCATCATTCCGCAGGATAAAGAATGCCATGCACGCCATCACGCATGTCCGCCATCACCTGATCGTATCTGCCTAATGATTCCACCAGTTTTCGGACAGCGGAGCGGATGTACAGTTCCATTTCCGCCGCCATAGCCAGCAGCGCCGTCGCCGCATCTGAACGTTTGGCAGCCACCTGGCATATCTGGTAGTAGCATATTTCTACCGCACTGTCAGACTGCTTCACCTGGCTCCTCATCTCCTTCAGCATTGCATAAGTATCGTCATAGCGCTGGATAACCGTCGCATGCAAGCTCTTAACTTCCCTGGCCAGGGCTTTCTTCTCCTGCTGCTGTAGGACGCTCACGATAGCCGCCAGGGCAGCCAATGTCTTTTCCCGCTTTTGCTCTATCGACATCTCACTCTTCTGCGAAATCCGTTGACGGAACGCATCCCTCACAATCAGTTGATATCGGCGTCGGGCTTCTGAACTCCTTTCCATCGCCCCCATGACAGGGGATACTCTTTCCGGGCAGTGTATCCGTTCATTGATGCCGATCTGCTTGAGCACCTCCGCAGGGCATTTCTGGAAATCGGCGACTTGCTTTAACAACTCGTAGCACGAACTAATTGACACATCGCCAGATTGCATCCTTCGAATGATGTGGTCCAGGTACTTGAGCATCGCCTGATAAGCAATGTCTACATCTGCTTTCATTTCCTCGCACACTTTCTCAGCATGGGCCCCTGCACTCTTCTCTAGAAGATAGACCGGCGTATCGTCTCTGAGGTACAATTTTCCCAGCAGTTGCAAACCAAAGCCAATATAACCCGCAGCTTGCCTCATCGCACTTTGTTCCTGCTGGACATACGCCGGATAAATACTGTTATCAACGAGTGAAAACGCCCTTTCCCGGTCTCCCCGCTGAGTCTTTTCAATCGCATACAACGCCGCCAGGCAGGCATCCTGCTTCTGCTCCATTGTCAGCTCAATATTATCTATCATATCGCGCTCTCCTGACTTTTGTGTCGGAATGCCAAAGAATCATAGAAACAGTATACCACAATGATACTGATGCGCGCAACATTCTCTCACATTTTCTCCCGGCTCAACTTCACGTCGATTGCATCTTTCTTGTTCTTCCGTTGATCATTACAGCAAAATCTGCTATACTATACGGGTATTTTGCAATCTCGCAAGGAGGCTTGACATATGAAGCTTTGGGGCGGACGTTTTTCGAAGTCCACCGATCACCTGATGGACGATTTCCATTCTTCCATTTCCTTTGACCAGCGCATGGCGGAACAGGACATCACCGGCTCCATCGCCCACGCGACCATGCTGGGCGAGCAGGGCATCATCCCGCAGGAAGACGCCGACAAGATCGTCGAGGGCCTGAAGGGCATCCTCGAGGACGTGCACGCCGGCAAGATCGAATGGATGGTGGACGCAGAGGACATCCACATGAACGTGGAGACCATCCTGACCCAGCGCATCGGCGAGGCGGGCAAGCGCCTCCACACCGGCCGCAGCCGCAATGACCAGGTGGCCCTGGACGTGCGCATGTACGCCAAGCTGGCCTGCCGGGAAACCGAGGAGATGCTCGACGATCTGCTCGCCGTCATCCTGGACATCGCACAGGACAACCTGCACACCATCATGCCCGGCTACACCCACATGCAGAAGGCCCAGCCCATCACCCTGGCCCACCACATGATGGCTTACTTCCAGATGTTCCTGCGGGACCGCAAGCGTTTCCGCAACGCTTTTGACGCGGCGGACGTGATGCCCCTGGGCTCCGGCGCGCTGGCGGGCACCACCTATCCCCTCAACCGCGAGCGAGTGGCTGAGCTGCTGGGCTTCTCCGCCATCACGGAGAACAGCCTGGACGGCGTCTCCGACCGCGACTTCCTGCTGGACTTCCTCGCCGCCGCCTCCACCTGCATGATGCACCTCTCCCGCTTCTGCGAGGAGCTGATCATCTGGAACACCAACGAGTTCCGCTTCGTGGAGATGGACGACGCCTACGCCACCGGCTCCTCCATCATGCCCCAGAAGAAGAATCCCGACGTGGCCGAGCTCATCCGAGGCAAGACGGGCCGCGTCTACGGCGATTTGATGGCCCTGCTGACCGTCATGAAGGGCATCCCGCTGGCCTACAACAAGGACATGCAGGAGGACAAGGAAGCCTTCTTTGATGCCCGCGACACGCTGGTCAAGGGCCTGACCGTGTTCACCGCGATGCTCAAGACCTGCACCTTCCGCAAGGAGGTCATGGAGCGCGGCGCATCCGGCGGCTTCACCAACGCCACCGACGCGGCGGACTACATGGTCAAGCACGGCGTGGCCTTCCGCGACGCTCACGAGGTCGTGGGCAAACTGGTGGCTCACTGCCTGAACGAGAACAAGGCCCTCCTTGACCTGACGCTGGAGGAGCTGAAGAGCTTCCACCCCGTCTTTGAGCAGGATGTGTTCGATGACCTTTCAATGCTCTCCTGCGTGGAGAAGCGCCGCATCCCCGGCGCGCCCGCCCCGGATATGGTGCAGATGGCCATCGACAATGGCCGCAAGGCGCTGGCGGAGTAATTTACAACCTGCAATGCAGGAATTGATGCCCCGCGTGGCGAAATAAGTAAAGATAGCGATTGCGCCGGGGATGCGTCACTTGCTTCCCCGGCCCGCTTTATTTCACCAATGAAAGGAGTGCTCCCGTATGATTTTCTCCCCCGTCACCTTCACGCTCAAGGATGGCCGGACCGGTATTCTCCGCTCCCCCGACCCCAAGGCAGACGCCGCTGATCTGGTGCAGTATCTCTACGATACCGCAGCCGATACCCCCTACGTCCTGCGTACGCCGGAGGAGATCTCCTACACCGTCGAGGGCGAGGAGCGCTTCCTGCATAATGTCGTGGAGTCCCCCAACGACTGCATGATCCTCTGCGAGGTGGACGGGCACATCGCAGGCAACTGCCATCTGGCCTTCAACAACCGCATCAAGACGCGGCACAGCTGCTCCGTGGCCATTGCGCTGCGCAAGGCCTACTGGGGCAACGGCATCGGTACCGCCATGTTTGATGCCATGGAGAAGCTCGCTCGCCAGCGCGAGGGCGTCCTCCAGATGGATCTGGAATTCATCGAGGGCAATGCCCGCGCCCGCGGCCTGTATGAGAAAGCCGGCTTCCGAATCGTGGGCCTCCACCCCGACGCCATCCGCCAGGAGGACGGCACGATGTGCACGCTGTACATCATGCAAAAGAAACTGTAATACCGAAAGGATCGTCTGCAACAAATGCGTACCGCTGATTTCGACTATTTCCTGCCCGAAGAGCTCATCGCTCAGACCCCCGTGGAGCCCCGCGATCATTCGCGGCTGATGGTCGTCCATCGGGGCGACGGCACCCGTGAGCATAAGCATTTCTACGATATCCTCGATTACCTCAACCCCGGCGACGCGCTGGTTATCAACGAAACGAAGGTCATCCCGGCGCGCCTGCTGGGCGTAAAGGAAGCTGCTGACCCCAACGGCCCCCAGGTGCCCGTGGAGATCCTGCTCCTGCGCCGGGAGAACGCCACCGACTGGGAGGCGCTTGTCAAGCCGGGCCGCCGCCTCAAGCCGGGCGCGGTGTGCTCCTTCGGCGATGGGCTGCTGAAGTGTGAGATCATGTCCAGCGTGCCGGAGATCGGCGGACGCATCGTGCGGTTTATGTGGGATCAGGTCGGGCAGCGCCCGACGAGCCCGAGCGATTGCATGCAATCGCCGGGCGAAGCCAGCACCGGGCATGTCCCGGGGATGGCCGGTAATGGTGTTTTCGAGGAGATCCTCGACCAGCTGGGCGAGATGCCCCTGCCGCCCTACATCCACGAAAAGCTGCAGGACCGCACCCGTTACCAGACCGTCTACGCAAAGAACGAGGGCAGTGCCGCCGCGCCCACTGCCGGATTGCACTTCACCCCGGAGCTGCTGGAGAAGGTGAAGGCGAAGGGCGTGACCATCGTGCCGGTGACGCTCCATGTGGGCCTGGGCACCTTCCGCCCGGTAACCGTGGAGGATGTGGACACCCATGTCATGCACTCGGAGTATTATCAGGTCACCGCAGAGGCCGCTAACACGCTGAATGCCATCCGGGCAAAGGGCGGGCGGATCATCTGCGTGGGCACCACTTCCGTCCGCACGCTGGAGACCGTCGCCACCGAGGACGGCGTCATCCACGCCGGTGCGGGCGACACAGCCATCTTCATCTACCCCGGCAAGAAGATCAAGGCCGTGGACGCGCTGATCACCAACTTCCACCTGCCCCAGTCGACCCTGCTGATGCTGGTGAGCACCTTCATGGGCCGCGAGACCGCGCTGGACGTGTACCGCGAGGCCGTGGAGGAGAAGTACCGGTTCTTCAGCTTTGGCGATGCGATGTTCATTGAGTGAGGCTGCTTATGGCTTTTGATTTCAAAAAGGAGTACAAAGAACTCTATCAGCCCAAAGCCAAGCCGGAGATTATCGAAGTCCCCGCAGTAAACTACATCGCCATCCGCGGCCAAGGCGATCCCAATGCAGAAAACGGCGCATACCAGCAAGCCATTTCCGTCCTTTATGCCCTCGCCTATACCATCAAAATGAGCTATAAGAGCGATCACAAGATCGAGGGCTTTTATGAGTACGTGGTGCCTCCGCTGGAGGGTTTCTGGTGGCAGGAAGGCGTAACCGGCGTCGATTGCGCCAACAAGGCCGATTTCCATTGGATCTCCGTGATCCGCCTGCCTGATTTCGTCACCCGGGCCGATTTTGACTGGGCCCTGGCAGAAGCTGCCCGCAAGAAGAAGCTGGATTGCTCCGCCGCTGAAATGCTGACAATCCGCGAAGGGCTGTGTGTACAGATCATGCACCTGGGTTCCTATGATGATGAGCCTGCATCCGTGGCGCTGATGAATCAGCACATTGCAGCGCAGGGCTATGCCAATGATTTGAGCGCCGACCGGCTCCATCATGAGATTTATCTCTCTGACCCGCGAAAGACCACTCCGGACAAGCGGAAGACCGTGATCCGGCATCCGATCCGGAAGGTGTAAGCACCGTCTTCCGCACACAAGAAAAACTTGCGCATCATCCGTTGATGTTGTAGAATAATACTGTTATTCCTTTTCAGAAAGGCTGATTCCCGATGACGAAGTTTGAAATGGAGCTCATCGATCTGCTCCGTGAAGATTGCCGTTTGCCCCTGGAGAAGCTGGCTGTGATGCTGGGCTCCACCACCGAAGTCGTGGCTGAGACCATCGACCGCCTGGAGGAGGAGCGCGTCATCCTGCACTATGCACCCACCATCAACTGGGACAAGACCGACCGCGAGCGCGTGGAGGCCATGATCCAGGTCAACGTCACCCCCCAGCGGGACAAGGGCTTTGACGAGGTCGCCGGCCGCATTTACCGCTTTGAAGAGGTCAAGTCCGTGTACCTGATGAGCGGCGGCTACGACCTGCTGGTGCTGGTGGAAGGCCGCAACCTCAAGGAGCTGGCGCTGTTCGTGTCCTCCAAGCTGAGCGCGCTGGAGCAGGTCACCGGTACCCAGACCTGCTTCGTCCTCAAGCGCTATAAGGAGGACGGCATCGTCTTTGAGGGCGAGAAGACTGACAACAGGCTGGTGATCGTCCCGTGATGTACGATAAGTTTATCAATCCGTCCGTTGCGGCGGTTCCGCCCAGCGGCATCCGCCGTTTCTTCGACATTGCCGCCACGATGAAGGACGCCATCTCCCTGGGTGTTGGCGAGCCTGACTTTGTCACGCCCTACCACATCCGCAATGCCGCCATCAACTCCATCATCGACGGCGAAACGCAATATACCGGCAACCGTGGCCTGCCCCAGCTGCTGGAGGAGATCGCGTACTACATGGAGCGCCGCTTCGATGTGAAGTACAACCCGAAGAAGGAGATCCTGGTGACCGTGGGCGCGTCCGAGGCCATCGACATCGCCCTGCGCGCCATGGTCGGCCCCGGCGACGAGGTGCTGGTGCCCGAGCCCAGCTACGTCAGCTACTCCCCCAGCGTGGTGTTTGCCGGCGGCACGCCCGTGGGCATCGAGACGAAGGCTGAGGACGAGTTCCGCCTGACCCCCGAGGCCCTGCGCAAGGCCATCACCCCCCGGACGAAGTGCCTCATCCTGCCCTACCCCAACAACCCCACCGGCGGCATCATGGAGAAGGAAGACCTCGAGGCCATCGCCGAGGTCGTCCGGGAAAAGCAGATCATGGTGCTCAACGACGAGATCTACGCCGAGCTCACCTACGGCGGGCGGCAGCATGTTTCCTTCGCGTCCCTGCCCGGCATGTGGGATTACACCATCACCCTCAACGGCTTTTCGAAGGCCTTTGCCATGACCGGCTGGCGCGTGGGCTTCGCCTGCGGCCCGGAGGCCATCATCTCCGTGATGCTCAAGATCCACCAGTACGGCATCATGTGCGCCAGCCGCATGAGCCAGGTGGCCGCGCTGGAGGCGCTTCAAAACGGCCGCCTGAACGACTATGAGGATGTGCGCAAGATGCGCGAGAGCTACGACCGACGCCGCAGGCTGATGGTCGAGGGCTTCCGCGCGATGGGCCTGGATTGCTTCGAGCCCCGCGGCGCGTTCTATGTGTTCCCGTCCATCAAGTCCACCGGGCTGACCAGCGAGGAATTCTGCAATCGCCTGCTGATGGAACACAAGATCGCCTGCGTGCCCGGCACGGCCTTCGGCGCATCCGGCGAGGGCCATATCCGCTGCTCCTACGCCACCGGCATCGACAAGCTCAACATCGCCCTGGAACGCATGGAGGCCTTCGTCAAGGGCCTCAAGTAATACTGCTGACTTCCTACCGGAGGAAATTGCCAATGCGTAAATTCACACTGCTGCTCATTGCCCTGCTGATTCTGTTCTGTCCCGTCCTCGCAGAAGAGGAGGATGACTGGACGCTGGAGGATGCGCTGACCGAGGTCGATCCTGAGCTGGCAGAGGATATTTTCATCAGCGAGGAGGACGCCGTTGATGTGGACGGCGAGCCCGCTGAAAACTTCCGCGAGGCCGATGGCTCCATCCTCATCACCATCACTGCCACAGGCGATTTCACCGTCGGCGGCGACTCCCGCAAGTCCTCCAACATCTGGGACAAGGAGCTCAATAAGCACGGCGGCGATTACCAGTTTGCGATGAAGAACATCCGTGACATCCTGCTGGCGGATGATCTGACCATCGTCAACTTTGAAGGCACGCTGACCGAGAGCACCCATGTGCCCTCCTCCAAGAAGAATAATCAGTTCCTCTTCTCCGCGCCGCCGGAGTATGTGAACATGCTGACGGAGAACGGCGTGGAGGCGGTAGCCCTGGAAAACAATCACGTGATGGACCACGGCGAGGACGCCTACATCGAAACCCAGAACCACCTGTCCAACGCGGGCGTGGTATGGTCCGGCGGCGGCGAGATCGGCGTGATCGAGGTCAAGGGCGTACAGATCGCCATGCTCTCCTACCTGTGCATCGACCGCTATGACCAGCTGTGGGACAAGGTTCCTGCAGATATCCAGGCCGCCAAGGAACTGTACCCCATCGTCATCGTCAACTTCCACTGGGGCAACGAGCTGATGTATTCCCCCACAGACAATCAGGTTCGCATGGGCCGCCTGGCCGTGGACGCCGGCGCTGACCTGGTGCTGGGCCACCACAGCCATCGCATTCAGCCCATCGAGCAGTACAAGGGCGTGTACATCTGCTACAGCCTGGGCAACTTCTGCTTCGCGGGCAACTCCAAGCCCAGCGACATGACCTCCTATCTGTTCCAGACCCGTTTCCGCATCCGCGAGACGGAGGAGGGCCAGCAAATCACCAATGAAGGCTTTATCATCATCCCGATCCGCATTTCCTCCCGCGCAGACAAGAACGACTTCATCCCCACCGTGCTGACAAAAGAAAGCACCGTTGATGCCATCATGAACACCCTCAAGGAGCATGGCCGCAAGCTGGACTACGTGGTGGACGAGTATCCCCTTGCCTGGCCGACAACAAAGTAACAATCAACGGGCCGCTGTGCTGTGCATGGCGGCTCTTTTGCTTTTCCGGAATTGCAAAATTTCTTTTCTTCGCCTATTGACGCCGCCCGGTCATTATGATATATTGGTTTTACGGATTTCCGCATTTTGCCCTGGAGGTGCATTATGGAACGCAATTTCGCCGAAGAAATCGACGCACTCAAGCAGCACATGAAGGAACTGAAGGATGCCCTGGAGCGGCGGCTTCCACCCGGCTTTGATCCCGAGAAGCTCATGAAGCTCACCAATGGTCAGCGACCCAATCCCAGCGCAGGCCATGTGGAGAAGATCGTCGGTATGCACCCTGATGACCGCGTCTCCGGCATCATGGAAGAACTGCAGGATGTCTGCGGTGAGAGCGGCAACACCGGACGCATCACCTACATGGGCGTTTTCTCCTCAGGCGGTCGGCAGTCCAACTGGGTCAAGCACAGTCTGAACACCGATACACTCCTCCCCCTGATCGAAAACCGCACCGCAGAGAAAGTTCTGGCCTGTGTGGGCAGCAATGATCGCCTGAACATGCTGCTGGCGATCCTGCGCAAGCCCCGCACCGTGGCCGAACTGGTCAGCGACTGCGGCTACTCCTCCACCGGGCAGGTATACCATCACCTGAAGCCCCTGCTCGCCGCGGATCTTGTGGTTGAGGACAAGCATCAGCGGGGCTGCTACATCGTCCAGCCCCATCGCGTGCAGGGTCTGATCATGCTGCTGGCAGGCGTCGCCGATCTGGTGGACGGGACGTATACCCAGGGTCGCCTGGAATAAGCAACCTTCGCATCATCCAGCGCTCCGCTCTGCATGGGGGGCGCTTCTTGTTTCAATTGACTTCACCTGCGGTATCCCGTATAATAAGGACATCAACGCATTCTGAAAGGACGGTGAACTCCGTGGCAAAGCTGCATTGGGGCGAAAAGCTGGAAACCAAGATCGCCATGCTGCCCGAATCCCCCGGCTGCTACCTGATGAAGGACGCGGAGGGCACGATCATCTACGTCGGCAAAGCGGTGAACCTCAAAAACCGGGTGCGCTCCTATTTCCGCGATACCGAGCACACCCCCAAGGTCGCCGCGATGATCGCCAATATCGACGATTTCGACATCCTCCTGTGTGACTCCAATCTTGAGGCCCTGTGCCTGGAGTGCAACCTGATCAAGCTGCACAGGCCCCACTACAATATCCTCCTGAAGGATGACAAGCATTATCCCTACCTGAAGGTCAACCTGAAGGAGGCTTTCCCCCGGCTGGAGCTGGCACGCCGCATGCCCGAGGGCGCCAACAAGGACGGTGCGAAGTACTTCGGCCCCTATATCGGTGCAACGGCGGTGCGTCAGGTGATCGAGGCGGTGCGCGGCGTGTTCCCCCTGCGCACCTGCCGCAAGGAGCTGCCGCTGAAGAAGCCCAGCCGCCCCTGCGTGAATTATGAGATCGGCAAATGCATGGCACCCTGCGCGGGCAAGTGCACCGAGGAGCAGTACTGGGACATGATGGACGGCGTGCTGGCCTTCCTGGGCGGCGATTACGACCAGGTGCTGAAGGTGCTGCGCAAGGACATGATGGACTGCGCCGCGAAAATGCAGTACGAGCGCGCCGCCGCGCTGCGGGACAAGATCCGCGACGTGGAGGGCCTGATGGAACGGCAAATCGCCATCCAGACTGACCGCAGCGAGTAGGACATCATCGCCCTGGCCCAGGACGGCCTGGACGCAATGGTGCATATCTTCTACGTCCGCGGCGGCCGCATGATCGGCGGCGACCACTTCGCCCTCCCCCGCGAGGGCAGCGAGGAGCCCGGCGAAGTGCTGGCGGAGTTCATCACCCAGTATTACGAGGACGGCAATCTCATCCCCCGGCACGTGCTGGTACAGGCCCTGCCCGACGGCAGCCGCGAGCAGATCGAGCAGTGGCTCCGGCAGCAGAAGGGCGCATCCGGCACATCCCGGCAGACGGTCACGCTGGCGACCCCCAAGCGCGGCGAAAAGCACGACCTGATCCTGCTGGCCGCCAAGAACGCCGCCGACGCGCTGGAAAAACGCAACGCCAAGGCCTCCATCCGGGAGGAACGCACCACCGGCGCAGCTGCCGCACTGGGCCGCGCGCTTGGGCTGGAGAGGCCGCCTCGGCGCATCGAGGGCTACGACATATCCAACACCCAGGGTGTGCTGAGCGTCGCCAGCATGGTGGTGTTCATTGACGGCGTGCCGGCGAAGAAGGAGTACCGCCGCTTCCGCATCAAGACGGTCGAGGGCGCCAACGACTTTGCCTCGCTGAACGAGGTGCTGGGCCGGCGCTTTGAGCATGGCCTGAAGGAAAAGGCAGAGCGCGAAGCCGCAGGGCTGTCCCCCATTGGAGGCAAGTTCAGCGATCTGCCGGATCTGGTGCTGATCGACGGCGGCCCGCAGCAGCTGCGGTTCGCCCGGCAGGCGCTGCTGGATATGGGCGCGGAGGTTGCCATGTTCGGCCTGGCAAAGAAGCAGGAAGAGATCTTCCTGCCGGATCGCGAGGAGCCCATCCTGCTGGATCACCACACGCCGGAGCTGCATCTCATCCAGCGGGTACGCGATGAGGCGCACCGGTTCTGTATCACGCATCACCGCGGGCTGCGCGGCAAAGCGAGCATCCACAGCCAGCTGGAGGACATCCCCGGCATCGGCCCGAAGCGGCGCAAGGCGCTGCTGACGAAGCTGGGCAGCCTGAAAGCCATCCGCGAGGCCACCGAAGAGCAGCTGCTTGCCGTCCCCGGCATGACAAAAGCGGCTGCGGAAGCCGTCCTCAAATGGGCGGAAGCGACCAAGAAATAAGCAAAACGGACGAGCGTCATTGCCCGTCCGTTTTCATATTCACTTTTTCGCCAGCGGCAGGGTGAAGGCAAAGGCCGCGCCCTCCTGCGTATCCAGCAGGCGGATCTTTTGCCCGTGCATCTCCAGGATGCGCTGGCAGATCGACAGCCCCAGGCCCGTCCCCTTGCCGGAGGTGTGGGCCCTGTCCGCCGTGAAGAAGCGCTCGAACACCCGCGGCCGGTCCTCCGGCAGCACGCCCACACCGTTGTCCTGCACCGTCACCGTGCACAGGCCGCTCTCCGCCCGTACCCGCAGGGTGATCACGCCGCCGTCGGGGGTGAACTTGATGGCGTTGTCGATGAGGTTCACCAGTACCTGATCGATGCGGGCCATGTCCGCATGAACCGGACAGGGTTCCGGATCAAAGTCGCAGTCCACATCCATGCCGTGATTTTCCAGATCGCCGGTACGGCGCAGAAAGACGCGTTCAATGAGGTCGCATATATCGAAGTCGGTGCAGTCAAGCGCAGTATCGGCGCTTTCCATGCGGGAAAGAGTCAGCAGATCGCCGATCAGACGGCTGAGCCGCTTGGCCTCGTCGGACACAATAGTCAGGCACCTATCCTGCTGATCCGCGGGAATCACGCCATCCCGCATGCCCTCAATGTAGCCGCTGATAGCAGTGATGGGACTGCGCAGCTCATGGCTGACATTGGCTACGAACTCCCGGCGGCTGTTCTCCACCCGGCTGAGCTCGTCTGCCATGACATTGAAGGCCGCAGACAGCTCCTGCACCTCATGGGGAGATTTCACCTCCGGTACCCGTACGACAAAATCGCCCTCTGCCATGGCATGCGCAGCCTCCGTCAGACGTGCAAGGGGCTTCATCACCCCCCGGAGGATGAAGAACAGCACCAGCCCTGCCAAAATGCTGACCGTCGCCGCAACACCGATGATCGGCAGCAGCAGCCCGGCTGCTCCGGCTTCAATGACCTGTGCCGGCGTCTGCATGAACACCGCTCCCAGCACATTTCCGCGATGCACAAAGGGCACACCCACGGTAAAGTAATCATTGCCGCCCACATTGACATGGAGTTCGATCTCTTCTCCCTGCAGCACCAGTTGCAGACCGTCCATGATCATTTTCCCATCCAGGGTCGCGGCAAAATCCGGATTGTCCGCATAAGCCGCGTTCATGTTGTCCATCATACGGCCCGTACGGTCAACCACCAGGATGTACGCGCCGTACTCCTCGTAGATCTCGCCGGCCTTCCAGTGGATGTACTGCTGATCCGGCTGGCGTCCGCCGTAGAAGGCGCCTTCAGGACGTTTCTGGGCAGCCAGATAGGCGATTTCTCTGGCTTCGGTGCGCAGGGTTTCCATCACGGCTTCCGTCCGCTGATCCTTCAGCGCCACCCAGCCGATACCGGTGAGCACCGCCGTCAGCAGCACAATCACCGTAAGCACCACGGCCATGATGCGTGCAAACATTCTTTACGTCTCCTTAAAAGGCCGGACTGCAGCAGCCCGGCCCATGTTTATTGCAGCACCTCGAATTTGTAGCCCCTGCGCCAGATGGTGGTGATGCACCAGCCGTGCTTCTCGCATTCCGGAAGCTTATCGCGCAGACGCTTGACATGCACATCCACCGTGCGGGACTCCACCTCGATGTCATACCCCCAGACCCTGTCCAGCAACTGTCCTCGGGTAAAAAGCTGATTGGGGTGGCTGGCCAGAAAGTAGAGCACCTCCAGCTCCTTTGGCGGCATATCGACCTTCGCGCCCTCGTAGAAGACCTCGTAGCAGCTCAGGCTCACCGTCAGCCCCGGAAAGCTCAGACTGTCGGACTTTTCAGGCTCCTGTCCCTGGGTACGGCGCAGCACCGCCTTCACGCGGGCCACCAGTTCCTTGGCGTCAAAGGGCTTGGTGATGTAATCGTCCGCGCCAAGCTCCAGGCCCAGTACCTTGTCAAAGGTCTCGTCCTTGGCCGTCAGCATAATGACCGGAATAGCACTGGACTTGCGGACGGTCTTGAGAACCTGCCAGCCGTCCACGCCGGGGAGCATCAGGTCGAGGATCATCAGATCCGGCGGCAGCTTGCGGAACTCGCTGAGCGCATCGTCTCCCCGCAGGGCCACCTTGACGTCATAGCCCGCCTGCTCCAGATACAGCTGCACCAGGTGCCCGATATTGGGATCATCATCCACGATGAGGATGTAAGGCTTGTCTTTCATAAGGACACCTCCGGGGACAGGATAGCATGGAAGTGTGACACAGGTGTGAAGGGACTGTTAATTCGTCAGTTCAACCCGATATTCGTCATCAATGAGGATGACCTCGCAGCCATGCTCGCGGCATTTCGCCAAATTGGCCGCGTTATCACGGATGAGTTCCGTCAGATCAAGCTCCGGCTCCTCTTCGCGGTTTTCCACCACGCTGGCATAACGACGCAAGTCAGTAAAATGGTTCCGCAGATATTCCTCGGTCATTACCAGGCACACAAAGCGGATGTGGGGCAGGTATTCCTCGCCGAAGTCCTTGCGCCAGTCAAAGGGCAAATAGCACCCCTCGATGACCAGGTGCTGTTCATTTTCGATGGCGGTCTTGATCATTTCCCGCACGATGGGCCACATGAGGATGGTGAGCTCATTGTCCTGCTCCACCGTCAACTCGGTGTACCCGGAGCGGATCAGCCCCATTTTCAGATGGTCAAGGGACAGGTAGGGCCAGCCATGCTTCTCCAGTAAACGCTGCGCAAGGTTGGTCTTGCCGGTATGACTCGTGCCGGCGATCAGGGTGATGATGGGAATCCCTCCCTTACTTCAGCGTCACGATGGTCACGCCGGATTCGCCCTCGCCGTACACGCCCAGGCGGGAGCTGGCCACATGCATATGGCGGCGCAGATGCTGCTGAATGCCGCTGCGCAGCACACCCGTGCCCTTGCCGTGGATGATGCTCACCTCGCCCATGCCGGCGAGAATGGCGTTGTCCAGGTAGATATCCACCTGGGCCAGAGCCTCGTCCAGGGTCATGCCGCGCACGTCGCACTCCATGCGGACGGTGCGCTCCATGGCGCCGGTGTGCATGCGCACGCTGGACTGCTTGGGCTTCTGGTTGGCAGCAGGCTTCTCCTTGATCAGCCGCAGCTGGGAGAGGTTCACCTTCAGCTTCATGATGCCCGCCTGCACCTCGACCTCGCCCTTTGCGTTGGGCGTGCCCAGCACCGTGCCCTGGCTGCCGATGGTCAGGATATCGACCTTGTCGCCGGGCTTGACGGTCTTGGGCGCGAGGCCGTTGTCGACCTTTTGTACAAGACCCTCGGAGAGGTTATCCACGCTCTTTTCGATCTGCTTGCGGACGGCGTTGATGCCCGCGTCGGGACTTTGCTGCTCCTTCTTCATGCGCTTGAGGTCGGAGATGATGCCCTCGGCCTCGCGGCGGGTCTGCTCCATGATGCGGCGCGCGTCCTCCTTGGCCTTACGGATAGCAGACTCCCGTTTTTCCTCGATCTCCTTGCGGAGACGCTCTGCCTCGTCGCGCAGCTTGATGGTCTCTTCGCTGGCCTGGCGGGCGATCTCCCGCTCGCGCTCGGCGACCTGCCGGTGGTATTCCGCGTTGGCGATGACGTCCTCAAAGCGGATGGAATCGCCGGACAGCAGCTTCTTCGCGTCCTCGATGAGGTTCTCCATCAGGCCCAGCTTGCGGCTGATTTCAAACGCATTGGACTTGCCCGGCACACCGATGGACAGGCGATAGGTGGGCCGCAGCGTCTCCACGCTAAACTCCACCGAAGCATTCTCCACGCCGGGAGTGGACAGCGCAAAAGCCTTCAGCTCGCTGTAATGGGTGGTGGCCATCGTCCGCACGCGGATGTTGCGCAGGCGGGTCAGGATGGCCTGGGCCAGCGCCGCGCCCTCGGTGGGGTCGGTGCCCGCGCCCAGCTCGTCAAAGAGCACCAGATCGCGGGGCGTGACCTCCTGCATGATGGACACGATGTTGGTCATGTGGCTGGAGAAGGTCGACAGGCTCTGCTCGATGGACTGCTCGTCGCCGATGTCCGCAAAGACCTGCTCGAACACCGCCAGCTCCGTACCGAGGTCGGCCGGCACCTGCAGGCCCGCCTGCGCCATCAGGGTGAACAGGCCCACAGTCTTCAGCGTGACGGTCTTGCCGCCGGTGTTGGGGCCGGTGATGATGAGGGACGTGAAGTCCTTGCCCAGCCACAGGTTGGAGGGCACGACCTTCTCCGGGTCGATCAGCGGATGACGGCCGCGGATGATGTTCAGGTAGCCGTTCTGGTTGAGCTTGGGCGTGACGGCGTACATCTCGCGGCTCAGCAGGCCCTTGGCAAAGATGAAATCCAGCTCAGCAAGGATCTCCACCGTCGCGCGCATTTCATCCGCATGCGGCGCTACTTCCGCCGACAGGGCAGCCAGGATGCGCTCGATCTCCTGCTTTTCTTTGGCCTCCCACTGGCGCAGCTCGTTGCCCATCTCCACCGCCGCCATGGGCTCGATGAAGAGGGTCGCGCCGGTGGCAGACTGGTCGTGCACCAGGCCGGGCACCATGCTGCGGCAGTCGGAGCGCACAGGGATAACATAGCGGTCGTTGCGCACGGTGATGATGGAATCGCTCAGGTACTTCTGGAAGTTGGGGTTGTGCACCATCTGGTTGAGCTTTTCCTTGATGCGCTCGGTGGCGCCGCGCAGGTGGCGGCGGATGTTCATCAGCTCGGAGGACGCACGGTCAGCGATCTCCTCCTCGGAGATAATGGCGTTGGTGATGTCCTGCTCGATGTGCCGCAGGGACACGATACCCTGGGCCTTTTGCTTGAGCAAAGGCGTGTTGTCGCGATCGGTATCCAGGGCCGCGCGGGCAGACCGGGCCGCAGCCAGCAGCGACGCAATGGTCAGCAACGCCTTGGGGGACAGCGTCGCGCCCTTTTCAGCCAGGGAAATGGAGGCGCGCACGTCATCGAAGGCCACCAGCGGCAACCCGCCCAGGTACTGCAAAATGACGGTTGCCTCCTCGGTTTCAGCCTGCCAGACTTCGATTTCCGGCAGGTTGCAGGAGGGCGTCAGGGCCATGCAAAGCTCTGCGCCCATGGGCGTCAGGGCCTTGGAGGCCAGGCGTTCCCGGATCTTGGTGAACTCCAGGACGCGAAGGGTTCTTTCTTTCATCATAAAATTTATCCTCATTTTCGTCGAGGGACAACATAACAACAAATCTTATTCTACCGGCCGGTTCCAGTGGGCGGAGGTGGATTCTCCCCTGCCCTTTTCGCCGTTCCAGACGGCGACGGCATTCGCGATCTCCGCGCCGGATTCGCCGTTCAGGGTCATCATCGCAGGCCAGCCGGCGCTACGGACTCGGGCCACGATGTCCGTCGGGACGCTGTTCATCAGCCGCACCAGGCAGCCCTCCGGGAGCCGCTGCCGCAGCAGGGGGAATGCGGTATTCCGCCGGTCGATCAGCGCAGTGCCTGCCAGCGCATCGTCCTTGCCGTCGTCGCACAGGCGGCAGGAGGCGTGTCCCTTCGACAGGCCCAGATAAGTGCGGGCCGGGCAGTGGTGCAGCAGCATCAGCTGGGCGCGCCCCCAGGCCGGCACCAGCATCGGCGGATTTCCGGCCATCAGCGTGGTCAGCTCCGCCGCGGACAGCTCGCCGCTGGCGGTCACGAACTCGCAGCCCTCCGCGTACAGTACCTGCGCCGCACGCCGGTTGGTCACGGGAATGCCCTCGCCCGCGCCCATCGGGACGGGCCACTGCTTGCCCAGCTGGCCAACGCTCCCCAGCACCACGCCGCCGAGCTTCTCCGCATGGGCGGTGACGACGCGGTGCAGCATGTCGAGCGTCGCCTGTTCGCACTTCATGGGCAGGTGCAGCCAAATGCCGGCCTCCAGGGCCCCCAGGAGGCGTTCCAGCGCTTCTTCACGGAAATCCTCCGGATACCACACCAAACGCCCGGAAAGGCCCTTCACGGCCTCGTATTGGGCCATGTCGCGGAAGATGATCATCTCCGGCACATCGCCGGTGGGCAGCTGCAGCTCATCGGCAGGGCATTCGCAGATTCCCGCACGGGCGAAATCCTCCGTGCGCTGGTTTTCCAGGGCGATCAGCGCATCCCGGCGGATGGCATTGAGCGCCGACACCGCCACGAACGCGTTGTCAGTAAAGACGGTGCAGTCCCGCAGTTCGAAGGGTGTGTCACCCATCTTGGCCAGGGACTTCTTCGCGTCGTCTTCGGTCAAGGCGCGCTTCTGGGCGGCGGAAACCACATCGCCCGTCACCGTCACGGTGGACGTACCTTCTGTCGCGGTAAGGGTCAGCTGTTCGCCGGGCAGCGCCACCAGCGTCAGGTCACAGGGGATAGCTGGGATGGTCATCGCGCGGGCGGCTTCCAGCTGGGCGCTGCTGGTCAGGCGGTGAACGGTGTCCCCCGCACGCACCTTCATGTCCGGACGCAGCCGCAGCACGGCAATGCTCCCTGCGGGCGTATCATGCCCGGAATAGATCATCTCATGGTCGCCGCGGTCATTGCGAATTTGAAGCCCGTCGCCGTCGTGCAGGTCGCGCGTCAACCTCACCCGGGCCATACCGCCTGCGATGGCTTCGATCACGCCAATCGGCACGCCTCCGTGGTTCACGCGGTCGGGATAGATCACCCCCGCATCCTGCGCGCCCATGGCATAGCCATTCATGAAGCCGCCTCGGGAGAATATCTGCGTGAGGCTGTCACGCTCGGCTTCGTCCGCAGGGCGGAAAGCGTCCGTCTCCAGCAGATCAATGCCCTTGCGGTAGCTGGCTGCGATGGTCGCCACGTATTCCGGACGCTTGAGGCGGCCCTCCAGCTTCACCGAGCATGCGCCCGCCTTCACCAGTTCGGGCAGGAAATCGCGCATGCACACGTCGCGGGGGCTGAGCCACGCAGCGGTCTTTCCGCGGTAGGTGTAGGGCAGACGGCAGGGCTGGGCGCACCGTCCGCGGTTGCCACTGCGGCCGCCGATCATGGAGGAGAACAGGCACTGTCCGGACACGCCCACGCACTGTGCGCCATGGCCGAACACCTCGATCTCGATGCCCACGTCCGCCGCCTTGCGGATCTCCGCCAGAGAGCACTCTCTCGCCAGCACCGCACGGGTCAGGCCGTGCCGCTTGACGAATTCCACGCCGGACGCGTTGTGCAGCGCCATCTGGGTGGACGCGTGGACCGGCAGATCCGGGAAGCAGGTGCGGCAGAGGTGCATCACACCCAGGTCCTGTACGAGGACGGCGTCCACCTTCACCTCATTCAGCAGCCGCAGCACCTCCAGCACGCCGGAAAGCTCGCCGTCCTTGATCAGCGTATTGACCGTCACGTGCACCCGCACATGGTGCAGGTGAGCAAAATGCACGGCCTCTCGGAGCTGCGCCTCATCGAAATTGCCTGCGCCGGCCCGGGCGGAAAACGCAGCGTACCCCAAATAGACCGCGTCAGCGCCTGCTGCCACGGCCCGGTCAAGGGCTTCACGGTTGCCCGCGGGGGCCAGATTTTCCAACTTCATAGATGCTTTCTCCGCTTACTTTCCGGTTTCTCGCAGCGCATTCAGTTCGCGGCGGAGACGGGCGTTTTCGTCCTGGGCCTTCATCAGCTCATCCGCCATATTCAGCGACACCAGCACCGCCACGCTTTCCTTGTTCATGCGAGTCGCAAAAGCAGTCTCCATGATGCGGCGATCCACATAATTCGCTACGCGGCTGATGTACTCAGGGCTGTCGGCGGACACAAGGGTATACTCCTTGCCTGCCACGCGGATGGTGATTTTCTGCTTGTCCATACTTTTCTCCTCAATAAAAACGGCGCAAACCGGCGGAGTCTATGACCCATTATCGCCACGGTCTGCGCCGATTGTTAACGCCACAAAGTGGCTTACATCTGATCGAAGGGGTACACCTGGCCGAAGGTTTCCACGCGGATGGACTTCATCCGCTGATCCACCACAGGCTTGTCGCGCATGTCGCGCTTGACGCTCACGATGGCGTCAGCGGTCTCCATGCCCTCCAGCACCTTGCCGAAGGCGGCGTACTGGCCGTCCAGGTGGGGGCTGTCGGAGGTCATGATGAAGAACTGGCTACCAGCGGAGTCAGGCATCATGCTGCGGGCCATGGACAGCACGCCATAGGTGTGCTTCAGGGGATTGTTCCAGCCGTTCATGGCGAACTCGCCCTTGATGCAGTAGCCGGGGCCGCCGGTGCCGGTGTCCTTGGGGCAGCCGCCCTGAATCATGAAGCCGGGGACGACCCGGTGGAAGATCAGGCCGTCATAAAAGCCGCTGTTGGCCAGGGCGATAAAGTTGCCCACGGACTGG
>JAFXFR010000167.1 GCA_017513475.1 Clostridia bacterium | reverse complement strand
GTGGGCAAGACCACCCTGGCCTCCGCGCTGGCCAAGTCCCTGGCCTGCTCCTTCCGCCGTATCCAGTTTACCCCGGACCTGATGCCCTCTGATGTGACAGGCTTTACCCTGGTCAATTTCAAGACCGGCGAAATGGAGTATAAGGAAGGTGCCGTCATGGCACAGGTGGTGCTGGCGGACGAGATCAACCGAACCAGCCCCAAAACGCAGTCCGCCCTTCTGGAGGTCATGGAGGAGCAGCAGGTCACCGTGGACGGCGTGACCCATCCGCTGCCCAAGCCCTTTATCGTCCTGGCCACCCAGAACCCCGGCGAATTCGTGGGCACCTATCCTCTGCCTGAGGCGCAGATGGACCGCTTCTTCCTGCGGATCTCCATTGGCTATCCCACTGTGGAGCAGGAGATGGACGTGCTGGAGCGCTACTCCGGTGTGGTGAAGCCCATGGCGACCATTGAACCTGTTTGCTCCGGGCAGGACATCATCGCCCTGCAGGAGATGGTCAAGCAGGTGTACTGCTCCCCCGAGGTACGCATGTATGTGGCCTCCCTGGCGGCGGCGACCCGTCAGGAGCCCGCGCTTTCTCTGGGTGCGTCCACCCGTGCAGCCATTGCGCTCATTCACGGTGCGCAGGCCTGCGCTTTGCTGGCCGGGCGCGACTACATTATCCCTGAGGACGTGCAGCACATGGCCATTCCTGTGCTCTCTCACCGCCTGGTGCTCAGCCCCGAGAGCCGCATGAAGGGCGTCACCGCCCAGAGTGTGGTGCGCAAGGTGCTCTCCAGCACCCCTGTTCCGGTGAAGCTGTGATGAACATGCAGACGAAAGAACGCATCCGCTGCCGCATTGCTCTGCCGGCAACCATCGCCGGAGCGCTAACGGTGGCGGCCCTTTCTACGGGGAGCACGGTCTTTCTGGGGGCGGCGCTGATGGTATGGGCATTGATGCTCTCCGGCTTCCTGGGCGTGTGGTGGGCAGCGCGGACGCTGACGCTCACCGTCCGCCTGACAGAAACCACCGTTCAGCGCGGTGAAGAAGTCATCCTGGAAGTCGCGTTGAAATATGGGGGCGTCATTCCCGTTGCTCCGCCGCTGGTGGAGATTGCTGCCGGGCCGGACAGACCTGCCCAGACGATGAAGCTGAACGGCCGGCCTGGCCGGGAACAGCTGCTGCGGCTGAATTTCCATGCGGCCCATGTAGGCGTGACCACCCCCGGTGTGAAGCGGGTGGAGATCCGCGACCTGCTGGGGATGTTCACGGTGGAAAAGCTGCCGAAGATCCAGGGAAAAGAGCTGATTGTGCTGCCGCTGCCCTTTGATGTGGGCGAGTTGACCTACGCAGCCGGCGAGTCCGGAACGGAGAGCATGGCCCGTGCATCGGAAGACATCACTAGCCCTTCGGATGTACGCGCCTATCAGACCGGCGACGCGATGAAGAAGATCCACTGGAAGCTCTCCATGCGCAAGCAGGAACTGATGGTGCGCCGCTTCGAAGCGCCTGTCATGCCGGATGCGCTGGTGCTGCTGGATTGCTCCCAGCCCCCCCGAACGGCGGACGAGGACGCTCAGCTTGACCTGCGGGACGCTTTGCTGGAAACGGCCGCCTCCGTCATGCAGCAGAATATTCAGACCGATCATCCGGCAAAGCTGCCCATCCACGGGGATCATCCCATTGAACTGGACAAGGGCATGGGGATGCCGGTGATTCTGGAAGCTCTCAGTCGGGTGGATTTCTTTGCTCCGGACAAGTTTGACCGCATGCTCATGCTGGAGATGCGCCGGATGCGCAAGGTGGGCTGCACCATTGTGGTCAGCGCGCGCCTTAACTCCCGCATGGTGGAGGTCATGGTGGCTATGCGCCGCATGGGTCCCTATCTGCGGCTGTACTATGTGACCTTTAACCCCGATGATCCTGCGAAGCTGCCTCTCATCTCCAAGCTGCAAAGTGCGGGCGTCGAGGTTTGCTACGTAACGCCGGTGCAGCTGTAACCGGGAAATGTCCGCTCCTTTGCGGACGTCAAGCTTGAATCTGCAACGAAAGGAGGCGCCCTCATGCATGCAAAGTTCCGTGCGGCCGTATCCCATGGATTACTGGCATATTTGATGTCTCTGGGCCTGGTGCTGACGCTGTTGGGAGCAACGGGGCTGCTCCGGCACGGCTGGCTTGCTGCGGGGACGCTCCTGGTGCTGACGAGCGGAATAACCGTCGTCACGCTGAACAGGAAGGTGCTCCTGGGCGCCGGATGCGCGGTGCTCTTCGTGGCGCTGGTATGGCTGATGATCGGCGGTGCGGGCGTGATGGGAGAGGTCTTCCAGGCGTTGATCCTGCACATGTCCGGCCTGACCACGGCGCTCCCGATGGTCGGCGCGCCCTTTGCGGTGTTGGCGTGCGTGGTGTGCGCGGCGGTCAGCTGGTTTATCACCCATCGGAGCGCGGGCGCCTATCCTGCGCTGATCCTGCTGATGCTGATCGCGGTGCTGCTTTGGCTGGGCAACATGGCGGATTCTCTGATCTGCCTGGCGCCTGCTGCGTTTGCCTGCGTCACACTGCTGCTGCGGGCAGGGGATGAAAGAACCAGCACGCTGCATGTTCTGCCCCTGGCAGCGGCAGTGACGGCCATCGCCTTTGCGGGTGTGCTGGCCGGCGGCGCAGTGTTTCAGCCGCTGAAGCAGGCTGCTGATGATCTGCGCCAGCGCATCTACGATACCTTCTTCTATACCCAGCCCCGCGATGTGTTCACCCTGGCCAGCGAGGGCTACTATCCCCAGGGCATCAGCCAGCTGGGCGGCCCTGCAAAGCCCCATGAAACGCCTGTGATGCGGGTGGTCACTCCCCGGAGAACCTACCTGCGGGGCGTGATCAAGAATGTCTATACCGGCCGTGTGTGGCTGGATGATATCGGCGGACGGCGTTACCTGATGTCGGCGCCGCGGTTTGAAAAGCTGCGTACGGCTGCCTTTGATCAGGATCTGCCGCTGCTGGACGGCGCGCAGGACGCAGCTCTGCTGGCGCCTCAGCAGGTGCGTGTGCAGATGCTGCAGGACAGCGCATCCACGATCTTCGTGCCCCAGCGACTGCGTCAGCTGACGCCGGAGGGGGAGTTGGTTCCGTACTTCAACGGCTCCAGCGAGGTGTTTGCCACCTCCAATCTGGTCAGCGGCAATGCATGGACGGCGGAAGCGCCTCTGTTCACTGCCCACGATCCGGGGTTGGCAGCCCTGGTGACGCGTGCCGGCGCAGCGCCGGATCCCCGTTGGCAGCAGATGTGCGATACCTACCTTCAGCTTCCGGAGCATCTCCAGCCGGAGATTTTCGAAATGGCGCAGGAAGCCATCCAGGGCGCAGACAGCCCCTATGAGCAGGCTGTTGCTCTGCAGCGCTTTCTGGCCTCGGGCTACACCTACAATCTGGATGTGCCCGAGCAAAATCCCGAGCAGGATTTCGTATCCACCTTTCTGCTGATCAACCGTGAAGGCTACTGTACCCATTTTGCCTCCGCAATGACGGTGCTGTGCCGCATGGTGGGCCTGCCTGCCCGCTATGTGGAGGGCTATGTGGCCTATCCGGACAGTACGGGCGTGGCGGTCGTTACCGGCAAGGAGGGTCATGCCTGGACGGAAGTCTATTTCCGCGGCTTTGGCTGGGTGACCTTTGACGCTACACCCATCAACGTGACCTATGCGCCGCCTCCGCCCGACGGCGGCAGTGCGGATGATTCCTCCGAGCCGGAGCAGACACCGGAGCCCGAAGCGGCCCCGACGGCAACTCCGGAGCCCAGCGAGGAGCCCGAGGCGTCACCGGAGCAGACGCCCCAGCCAAGCGAGGAGCCCCGGGAGCAGCCGGGTAAATCGGAGCAGGAAACGCCAACGTCAACTGCCGGCACCCCGTGGCTCTGGCTGCTGGCGCTGTTGGCAGCGCTGCTGCTTGTTCTGCGGGTCGTTCTGGTTCAGCCGGATGTACAGGCCAGGATCAGTCAGACGGCGTTCGGCCGATGGATGGCCTATACGCAGGCTGCCCATGATGCGCTGCATCAAATGGGCTTCAGCCGGGAAAAGTCGGAAACGCCTGCCACTCTGTTTGTCCGTGCGGATGCCAGTGGCAGACTGCCTCTGTCGCTGCAGAAGATGGCGGAAGCCCAGAGCCTGATGTTCTACGGTCATGCCGAACCCTATGCGGAAGAAATCGCGCAGGCGCGGGATGTTTTCCGCGGCCTGTATAGTGCGATGATTCCCCGGCAGAAGATGCTCTTCCAGCTGCGCAGAATCATCCTGCCGGCTGCGCTGCGGGGCGAGATCACAAAGTAAACCTGTGCGTGTCAGCTTTATTTGCTGGCACGCATTTTTTATCGACCAAAATGCAAAATATATATTGCAATTTGCAAAGTGGTGTGCTATACTGTATCCGTCAACAGGAAAAGGAGGAGATTTCCCATGAAGAAGACGGACGAACGCATTGAAAAGCGCAGCAATGCCCTGGCGGCGAAGCTGCTGTTTGTGATGCTGGCGCTGCAGGTGATCGTGCTGATTGTGAAGGTATGCCTGGGCGGCGCAGCGTATTGTCTGCTGGATGTGGTTGCGCTGGCTGTGGGCCTCGGCGTTGCGGCAGTGCTGATGACTGTCAAGGGAGTGTGGCGCGCCGGGGATGAAATCCTCCGGGAAATCCGCACGGCCTGCCTGGCCAAGGCCTTCGGGTATATGCTGCAAACGCTGGTTTTCGGCGAGTTCCTGCTGGTCATGCTGGATCAGGAACATATCGCCTGGTACGCGCCGTCGATCATCGTTTGGTCGATTCCGGCGCTGGCGTACACCGTGCTGGCGGTGAAGCGCGGACTGTTCCAGTGGGGCGGCAAGAAGGCGGAAACCACCGGTAAAGCCAAGCTTGCCCGCTCTACGGCCCTGGGTGCGCTGTTCTTCGGTATCGTGATGGGTGGCCCCGAGTGCATCAAGGACGGCGCCTTTGATCCCATGGGCATCGTGAAGATCATCGGCATGGGCGCGATGTGGGGCATCCTGTTCTACATGATGTTCACTGCCATGCTGAAGCTGGGCGAGAGGCGGGCGGACAAGGAAGTGCAGGAGGCAGAGCATGAAGAATAAGCGGCTGAAAATTGCGCGCATTGAGAAGGATCTCAGCCAGGAGCAGCTGGCGGAGCAGCTTGGCGTGACCCGGCAGACCATCGGCCTGATCGAGTCCGGCTCCTACAACCCGACGCTGAAGCTTTGCGTGGCCATCTGCAAAGCCCTGGACAAAACGCTGGATGAATTGTTCTGGCCGGAGGAATGAAAATGACGCAGAAATCACAGAAAAAGCCCGCCTGGCGGATTGCCGCCTTCATCCTGGGGGCGACGGCGATCGTTATCATGTGGGCTGGCAAGGATGTGGCGGGGCGTTTGGCCGGGATGCCGCCGGAGCAGGCGCTGCCCATGGTGATCACCGGTGCGGCGGTCACGCTGTTGAAGGCAGCGGTGATAGCCGGCGCGGCGTTTCTGATCAGGTGGCTGGCCGGGAAAATAAAAAAGTAAGCACAAAAAAGACGCAGTGGCCTGAAACCGCTGCGTCTTTGTGTTATTCTTCTTCCTCAAAGGGGAGATCCTCCGGGTCGACAACCACCGGCGCTTCGGTAGGAGCTGGGGTGGGAGAAGGCGTCGGCGTCGGGCTGGGCGTCGGGGAGGGTGTGGGCGTGGGGGTCGGCGTAGGTGTTGGCATGGGCGTGGGTGTCGCCAGCTCCTCACGGTAGAGGAGGCGCAGTGTGTCTTCGCCTGCAATGCCGTCTGCCTTCAGGCCGTGATCCTTCTGGAAGGCCTTGACGGCATTCACCGTGCCGTCCAGGTATACGCCGCCGATATGGCCGTTGTAGTATCCCAGCTCCTTGAGCTTGCACTGCAGCCAGTAAACGTCCTCGCCCTTGGAGTTCTTCTTCATCGTGCGGAAGTCACGGTAGGGCAGTGTACCGGGAACGTACTCGGGGGCGGCAGTGGGCTGGGCAGTGCGGTAGGGAAGCATGGTATCGGTGTTCAGCCCCGGGAGCTTCAGTGCATGCCGCAGTTCCGGATCGGCAGGGAGATCCTCGGTGATGGTGACCACCACGCCCTGGCCGCAGTTGTTATAGATCCACTTGGCGTCCGCCACGGTCAGACGGATGCAGCCGTGGCTGGCACGCTGGCCCAGCTTCTTGTAGCTGCTGACGGACAGATCCATGGTGTTGGTCGTGTTGTAGATGACGCTATGGAATGCGATGGAACCGTTGATTTTCGTCCAGTATTGGGCATGGCCGCCCCACTTGGGGAAGTAGCACCAGCGGGCGGTGCGGCCGGAGAGGACCCAATCGCCCACATCGGAGGGCGCTGCTTTGGTGCCGGTCGAGCACAGCATCTGACGGACGACCTTGGTGTACTCGCCGTTTTCATCCAGACCGTAAACGGTGGTGACCTGGTTGCGCACATCCACGGTGATGGCGTAGGGGACCTTCGTGGGGGCGGGGGTAGGCTTGGGCTCGTCGTAGGCGCCGCGGACGTCGGGGTCGTTGAAGAGTACGTTCCACGTGGTTTCGCCGACGATGCCATCAACTTTCAGTGCGTTCTGCTGCTGGAAGGCCTTGACCGCGTTGCGGGTGTGTCCCAGGAAGTTGCCGGAGATATTGCCCTCGTAATAGCCCAGCTCAGTCAGCCGGCGCTGCACCTGCTTGACCGTTTCGCCCTTGGATTCATACTTGAGCTGCTTCTTGAAGGCTACGGTGGGGGCGGGCGTGAGGTAGATCACGCCATCGTCCGTCGGGGAAAGGCTGGGAGCCTCCATGGGAGACGGGGTTTCTTCGGGCAGCGCCATCACGCCTTCCTGATAGGTCAGCGCATCATCGGCGTAGATCAGCGTCAGGGTGTCGATATCAGCGTTGCCGGTAGGTTCCTCGCCGGCGCACTGCTGGAAGAGGGCCACAGCCTCCTGGGTGGCGGGCAGATAAGTACCGGAGATCTTACCGGAATAATAGCCCAGGGTGGTCAGGCGGATCTGCAGCTGCCGGACGTCCTCGCCCACCGAGCCAAGGCGGAGCGGGCGGTACTGGGCGGCATAGATGGCTTCCTGGGTTTCAGTGTCTGCCTCGCCGGTCTGCAGGAGGGAGAAGTCGGACTGAAAAGCCTTGACGGCGGCGCGGGTGAGATCGCCGTAGGAGCCGGTGATCTCGCCGTCATAATAACCCAGCTTCTGCAGCTTGAGCTGCAGGTGCGTCACTTCATCGCCGGACATGCCATAGGTCAGCAGGGGTGTCTCGATCACCACCTGCTCCGGGGCAGACTCATCCGGCGCATCTTCCGCAAGGGCGGGGATGATGAGCAGCGCCGCGGCGGCCAGCAGAGTCAGGAATCGGTATTTCATAATGCACCTCATGCATGGAGAATTTAGCATACATGAATATTGTAGCCTTTCCGGCAGGGAATTGCAAGCCTTCTGCAAGATTTTACATCTGTGATGCGCAAATACAAAGGAAAAACGGACATCGCGTGGCAAAAAGGGTTGACAAGGGAGGGCCTGTGTGCTATCCTCTGTGTATCACCGTTTGGTGGAGCATTGAGGATTGGAGAAGCGCTATGATGAAGCAGCTGGCAATGATGATGTCCATGCTGATGCCCATGTGCATGTGCCGCATGAGCATGCTTCGCTGCGCTTTTCAATAAACGCTGGCCGGTATCCCCGATAAGGGTTTTCCGGTACCACGGCGGACAATGAGGAAGCTGCATCGGAGAGATGAAAGCTTCCTCTTTTGTTTCATTATCAATGCCCTGCCGGGGTGAAGGAGGGAGACGCCTGATGAAGGTTCTCGCCCGTAAGATGGCACTGTGCAACCGGGAGAGCAGACGAATGTGCTGCGCTGTTCCCGCCGGCTGCTGATGCATAACGTTAACAAAAAGTGAGGTATGTACCATGAAGAAGAAGCTCGTTGTCATTCTGATTCTGATCGTTGCTGCGATCGTTGCCCTGACTGCTGTGCTGATGCTGAACAAGCAGCCCGAAGCCAAGGCGATCAAGATTGCCGTGCCCAATGACCCCACCAATGAAGGCCGCGCCCTGATGCTGCTGGAAGCCAACGGCATCATCAAGCTGGATCCCGCCGCCGGCGTGACTGCCACTGCCAAGGACATTGTCGAGAATCCCCTGGGCATCCAGTTTGTTGAGGTGGAGGCTGCCATGGTTCCCAATGTCAAGGCTGACGTGGACTATGCTGTCATCAACAACAACTTCGCGCTGGACTTCGGCCTCAATCCCGTGAAGGATTCCCTGCTGATCGAGAGCGCCGATTCTCCCTATGCCAATGTCCTGTGCGTCAAGGAAGGCAACCAGGACGCCGACGCAACCAAGGCGCTGGTGGCGGCCCTGACCAGCAAGCAGGTTGCTGAGTTCATCACCGGTACCTACGGCGGCGCTGCCGTTTCCGTTGTGGCCAACCCCACCGACGGCTATGATCCCACCGTGGATTACGCTGCGCTGGCCGGCACCACCATCACCGTGGCTGCTTCCCCCACGCCCCACGCGCAGATCCTCAAGATCGCCGCTGAGATCCTGGCTGCCAAGGGCATCACCCTGAATGTGATCGAGTTCTCCGATTACATCCAGCCCAACATGGTGGTTGAATCCGGTGAGGTGTACGCCAACTACTTCGCCCACATCCCCTACCAGGAGAACTTCAACGCCGAGAACAACACGCACATCGTGATCGTTGCTCCCATCCACGTGGAGCCCATGGGCCTCTACGGCGGCCAGCAGACCACCCTGGATGCCCTGAAGACCAAGTAAAGCCCGGCAAAAGCACCGGCAGTCTGAAAAAAGGCTGCCGGTTTTCCCTGTATGATGGAGGAATGGCCAATGATTGAAGTACGCAACCTTTCCAAGAGCTTCCGCACGACGGACGGCCCTGTGGACGCGTTGAAGAATGTGAACCTGACCATCAACAACGGTGATATCTACGGCATCATCGGTATGTCCGGCGCGGGCAAGAGCACGCTGGTGCGCTGCATCAACATGCTGGAGCGCCCCACCGAAGGCGCTGTACTGATGGATGGCGTGGACCTGGGCGCAATGAACGGAAACGATCTGCGCCAGATGCGCCGTCGGGTGACGATGATCTTCCAGGGGTTCAACCTGCTGATGCAGCGCACCTGTGTGCGCAATGTCATGCTGCCGTTGAAGCTGGCGGGCATGCCCACCCAGCAGGCCTATCAGCGCGCGATGGAAATGCTGGAAACCGTTGGCCTGCCGGATAAGGCAAACGCCTATCCTGCGCAGCTCTCCGGCGGTCAGCAGCAGCGTGTGGCCATTGCCCGTGCTCTGGCGACCAATCCCGAGGTGCTCCTGTGCGATGAGGCGACCTCCGCACTGGATCCCAAGACCACCCACTCCATCCTGGAGCTTATCCGGGACATCAACGCCAAGATGGGCATCACGGTGATCGTGATTACCCACCAGATGAGCGTTGTGCAGGAAATCTGCAACCGGGTCGCCATTCTGGAGAACGGTGCGGTGGTGGAGGAAGGCAAAGTGGCGGACGTCTTTGCCAATCCCAAGGCGGAAGCGACGCGCAACCTTGTCTATCCGGAAATGGCGGACGCCAATGTGGCCCTGGGTAATGAGCATGGTCAGCGCGTACGCCTGATCTTCAACGGCGCCATTGCTGCCAATGAGCCCCTGATTGCCAAGATGGCGCTGGAAACCGGCGTGGCGGCCAGCATTCTGGGCGCATCCACCCGCGCGGTGGGCGACAGGGCGTATGGCTACATCCTGCTGGAGATCCCCGGTGGGCCGGATGAACTGGCCAAGGCGGTCAAGTTCCTGCGCCAGACCCCGGACGTCACCGTGTCCGTTGAAGTCAATTACCCGGAGAATAAGGAGGTGGAGGCATGAATCCGGTGAATACAAAGCTGATGGACGCACTGGACGTCATCAAGAATGATCTTGCCTTCGCTCTGTGGGAGACGCTGTATGCGACCATCCTGGCTACGCTGTTTGCGATCGTGATCGGTCTGCCGCTGGGCGTGCTTCTGGTGGTTGGCGACGAGAAGGGCATCTGCCCGCTGCCGCCGCTGCTGATGAAGATCATCAATGTGTGCATCAACCTTCTGCGTTCCGTTCCCTTTGTGATCCTGATGGTCACTGTCATCCCGCTGACCCGCATGATCGTGGGAACCTCCGTGGGTACGGTGGCGTCCATCGTGCCGCTGGTCATCGCGGCCTTCCCCTTTATTGCCCGCCTGGTGGAGGGAAGTCTGCGCGAGGTCAACCCAAACATCATTGAAACGGCGCAGTCCATGGGCGCAACGCCGATGCAGATCATCCTGCATGTGATGCTGCCCGAGAGCGTGCCTTCGCTGATCAGCAATTTCACTCTGGCGATCACTACCATCATGGGCTACACGGCCATGTCCGGCGTGGTCGGCGGCGGCGGCCTGGGCAAAATCGCTGATATGTACGGCCGTCAGCGTTACAATTCCTATGTACTGTATGCAGCGGTGATCGTCCTGGTGCTGATCACCCAGGTGATGCAGTCCATTGGCACCGCGCTGGCTGTGAAGAGTGACAAACGCCTGAAAAAGTAAGGACAGGCGGATGTTCCGCGTTAATGAGAACAAAAAACAGATCCCGCAGGGAGAATGAACTCCTTGCGGGATCTGTTTTTGCTTAGAAAGTGACCTCGAGGGTGTAGGGCACGTCGCTGCTTTCGCCCACAGCAATATCGCACACGCCCTTGGGCTCGATGGCCTTGCCCTGCGCGTCGTACATGCGCAGCATATCCGGGGTGATGGGGAAGGTGACTTCCCTGCATTCGCCGGGCTGGAGGGCGATGCGCTGCCAGGCCAGCAGCCGCTTGTCCGGGCGAATGTGGCTGCAGTGGCGGATCCTGCCGTACACCTGCACCACGGTTTCGCCGACAACGGAGCCGGTGTTGGTCACCCTGGCGGTGATGGTTGTGCTTTCTGCAGCCGCGTCCACCTGGAAGGTGGTGTAGCTCAGGCCGTAGCCGAAGGGATAGAGGGGGAAGTTCGACTCGTCCTTGTAGCGGTTAACGTAGATGGCGCCTTCCTTCCAGGGGCGGGGAGAACTCAGCCGGTCATGGTGGATCGGCACCTGGCCCAGCGCACGGGGGAAGGTCATGCTCAGGTGACCGGAGGGATTCTCATCGCCCATGACCAGCGCGCGGATGGCGTCGGCACCCTCGGTGCCGGGGAACCACACGTTCAGTACGGCGCTGCAGTAGGGGAGCGCCTCGGTGATGATCAGCGGTCTGCCGCAGAAGAGCAGCAGCACCACCGGCTTGCCCAGCGCGTGGAGCCGCCGCAGCTCGTCCATCTGCTCAGCGGTCAGGAAGGGATGGGCCTTGGAGCAGTCCTCGCCGGTGTCAGCCTGCTTTTCGCCGGTGGCCAGGAGGATCACATCCGCTTCTTCGGGGGTGGTCAGGGTGATGCGGCTGTCCTCGCTAAAGCTGGTCAGCAGGGTCTTCGTGCGCTCGGTGTATGCGTCCAGCGTCCAGCCGCCGAGGATGGCGTGCTCATCTGCATGGCTGCCCACCAGGGCGACCTTACAGCCCTGACGCAGGGGCAGCGCGCCCTCGTTCTTCAGCAGCACGCAGCTCTTGAGGGCGGCCTCGTACACGGCCTTGTGGATCTCCGGGTCATTGCAGACGGCGCGCTGCACATCGTCGCTGTCGTTCTTGACGGGATTGTCAAACAGGCCGAGGTTGTTCTTCAGCTCCAGCACGTGCAGGCAGGCGGCGTCCAGTTTCGCCTCGTCCATCTTGCCTTCGCGGACAAGGTCAGCCAGCTCCGTCAGGTAGGCGAAGCTCATCATGTCCATGTCCAGACCGGCGTTCAGGCACAGCTGGGCCACCTCGCGCTGATCCTCCGCCACGCCGTGGGCGATCAGCTGCCTGGGATCATCCCAGTCGGAGATGATCATGCCTTCGAAGCCCATGCGCCCGCGCAGGATGTCCTTGAGCAGCCACTCGTTGCACACGCAGGGCACGCGATCCACGCCGACAAAGGCGGGCATGACCATGTCCACGCCCGCGTCCACGCAGGCCTGGAAGGGCGGCAGATAGGTGTTGTACAGCTCGGTGTGGCTGACGTCGATGGGCGCGTAGTCCTGACCGGCCTGGCTGATGCCGTAGCCCACGAAATGCTTGGCGCAGGCAGCGATGCGGTCAGGGGCGGAAATGTCCTCGCCGCGGGTGCCGCGCACCATCGCCGCGCCCATGGCGGCGCACAGCACGGGGGACTCGCCGGGGCTCTCCATCACGCGGCCCCAGCGGGGATCGCGCACCACGTCCACCATCGGGGCGAAGGTCACGTGCACGCCGGAGGCAGCGCCTTCCTTCGCGCCGCATTCGCCCAGCGTCTCGGCGATCTTCTCGTCAAAGGTAGCGCCGATGGCCAGCGGGATGGGGAACATGGTCTGATGGCCGTGGATGACGTCCTTCATGACCAGCGGGGGGATATGATGGGGATGAGCCTCCGTCAGCTGGCGGACGACCTTGGCGCAGGCCTCGGCTTCCAGCCGCAGGACGGAGATCACGCTGCCGGAAAGCACCACCTGCTCCGGCGTGAGGCTCAGCTCTTCCATAGGGCCGGTGGGCTCGGATACGCCGTCCATGCAGGCGACGATCGGGATCTGCGCCAGCTGACCGGCCTTTTCTTCAATGGACATGTCTGCCAGCAGAGCCAGCAGCTCCTCGCGGGTTTTCTTCATGCGCGGTTCCTCCGTAACGGGATGTGTTGCGTTCATTATAATACATTTGCCGGGGAAAATCTACGGGGAAGGATGATTTTCGCCTTGGAGCCTGGCGGCAAAGAAATCCGCAGGGAGGATGAGCTCCCTGCGGGGGTGGATGGACTTAGTCGTCCAGTTTATCGTCATAGAGGTGATGCTCCACATAAGCGTCGCGGCGGTTGCGCAGAAAAATGGCCAGACCGATGGAAAGCAGTGCAATGAGAACGACCGGTTCCACCTTATCGATGGAAAAGTAGAGCAGCGATGCAGCGGTGAATACACCGACCAGCAGCGCTATGGACCAGCGATGATCGGTCAGCCATTTTTCCTGCCAGTAATTCTTTCGCTCTTCCAGATGGAAAGCGTCGTTTTCCTTCATCACAGAGGCCAGGTTTTCCTCAGCTTTCGCCGGCAGCTCCTCCGGGGTCAGCCGCTCGCCGGCGACCAGCTCGTTCATGCTCACGCCGTACAGCTCCGACAGCGCCAGCAGCATCTCCACCGGGGGCATGTAGGTGCCGGTCTCCCACCTCGAGATCGTCTTGCTGCTGATGCGCAGCTTTTCACCCAGCTGCTCCTGGGTCAAGCCCTGTTCCTTGCGCAGCGTCTGCAGGAACGCGCCCATCTTGCTCATGTCCATATGAATGCCTCCTTTTTCGGATTCATCATACCATTTTCAGGCCGGACATGTCCACCCCATAAACAGCGAATCGGGGAAAATGCAGGGATTTCCCCTGTTCCCCTTCACAAGCGGGGCGGGGTGTGCTATCATAACAGAACAGCCATTCTACTCCTGCGAGGTGATTCCCATGTCCGAACTGACCGGCAAATTCGTCCTCAAAGCCCCCTACAAGCCCTCCGGCGATCAGCCCCAGGCCATCGAGGCCCTGGCAGCCGGCGTTCAGCAGGGCATGGACGCTCAGGTGCTGCTGGGCGTAACCGGCTCCGGCAAGACCTTCACCATGGCTTCCGTCATCGAGAAGGTGCAGCGCCCCACCCTCGTCATCGCCCACAACAAGACTCTCGCGGCCCAGCTCTGCTCGGAATTGAAGGCCTTCTTCCCTGACAGCCGCGTGGAGTACTTCGTTTCTTACTACGACTATTATCAGCCCGAGGCCTACATTGCCTCCTCGGATACCTACATCGAGAAGGACGCCTCCATCAACGAGGAGATCGACCGCCTGCGCCACAGCGCCACCGCCGCGCTGCGCGAGCGCAAGGACGTCATCATCGTCGCGTCCGTGTCCTGCATTTACTCCATGGGCGACCCCAGCGAATACGAGGGCCAGATGATCAGCCTGCGTCCCGGCATGGCGCTGGAACGCGATGATCTGCTGCGCCAGCTGATCGACATCCAGTACGAGCGCAACGATATTGAGTTCGCCCGCGGCTCCTTCCGGGTACGGGGTGATGTGGTGGAGATCATCCCTGCCGGCATGAACGAGCATGGCCTGCGCATCGAGTTCTTCGGGGACGAGATCGACCGCATCAGCGAGATCGACGCGGTCAGCGGGCATGTGCTGTCGAGCCTGGAGCACTGCGCGGTGTTCCCGGCGACCCACTACGCCACGGACAAGACTCACCTGGAGGAGAATATCGGCGTGATCGAGCGCGACTTGCGCGACCAGATCGACCGCTTCACCCAGGAAGGCAAGCTGCTGGAGGCCGAGCGCATCGCCCAGCGCACCAACTATGATATTGAGATGATGCGGGAGATCGGCTACTGCTCCGGCATCGAGAATTATTCCCGCTACTTCGACGGCCGCCAGCCCGGCGACGCGCCTTACTCCCTGCTGGATTATTTCCCCAAGGGATTCCTGTGCTTCATCGACGAGAGCCACGTCACCGTGCCGCAAATCCGCGCGATGTACAACGGCGACCGCGCCCGCAAGGAGCAGCTGGTGGAGTACGGCTTCCGCCTGCCGTCCGCCTTTGACAACCGGCCGCTGCTGTTTGAGGAGTTCGAGGAGCGCATCGGCCAGACCATCTACGTCAGCGCGACCCCCGGCCCCTACGAAATGGGCAAGACCCAGCAAATCGTGGAGCAGATCATCCGCCCCACGGGCCTGCTGGATCCCAAGATCGACGTGCGCCCCGCCACCGGCCAGGTGGACGACCTCGTCAGCGAGATCAACAAGGTCGTGAAAAACAAGCAGCGCGTCCTGGTCACCACGCTGACCAAGCGCATGGCCGAGTCCCTCACCGAGTACCTGCGCGGTATGGAGATGCGCGTGCGCTACCTGCACTCCGACGTGATCACCATGGAGCGTATGGAGCTCATCCGCGGGCTGCGGCTGGGCGAATTCGACATCCTGGTGGGCATCAACCTGCTGCGCGAGGGTCTCGACCTGCCGGAGGTGAGCCTCGTCGCCATCCTCGACGCGGACAAGGAGGGCTTCCTGCGCTCGGAGACCTCGCTGGTGCAGACCATCGGCCGCGCCGCTCGCAACGTGGACGGCCGGGTCATCATGTACGCGGACGTCATGACCGACAGCATGATGCGCGCCATCGGCGAAACCAACCGCCGCCGCGCCCTGCAGCAGGCCTACAACGAGGAGCACGGCATCACCCCCGAGAGCGTGCGCAACAGCATCCATCAGGTGCTGGAGATCACGAAAAAGGTGGAGGAATCCGCACCCGCGCCCCTCACGGAGGAGGAACGCGCCGCCATCGCCAAGCAGATCGAGGAGCAGATGCTTTCTGCCGCCCGCGATCTGGACTTCGAGCGCGCCGCCAAGCTCCGCGACCAGCTGCTTGAAATGCGCGGCGAGGCGCCCCAGAAGAACGAGGTGCAGAAGAAACGCCGCAAGACCCGCGAATCCACCCGTCACCACTAATCCAAAAGGCTCCCTCCTCAAGGGAGCTGTCAGCCGCTGGAGAGGTCAGGCTTGCCTGACGAGCGATAGCGAATGCGTGCATTCGCAGAGCGAAGCCTGCAGCAGGATTTATCCTGCTGCGGGCCGACTAGATGACTGAGGGAGTTCTCTATGCTTGAAATCAACCACATCACCGTGCGTTCGGCGAAGATCGCGCAGCCGCTGACCTTCGCCATCTGCCCGGATTTCCACAACGGCGACGTCGACCTGGTTCTGTCTGCCTGCCGGGGCGTGGATGCGATCCTCGTCGCGGGCGACCTCGTTGACCGCCACGACCACCGTACCAACGGCTTCGACAACGCGGTGCGCTTCCTGAAAGAGGCTCCCGACGTGGCTCCGGTGTTCTATTCCATCGGCAACCACGAGCGCAAACTGAAGACGCTGGCGGACTACTGGCCCCATGTGGAGAAGAGCCGTGTCACTGTGCTGGATGACCGCTTTGTGGCCTTCGGCGGCATCGTGCTGGGTGGCCTGAGCAGCATCCGCGCGGGCAAGGATGAGCACAAGCTTCCCTTGCAATTGGCGGAGAAAAAGCCCTTCATGCGGGCGATGTCGGAGCAGGAAGGCTTCAAGCTGCTGATGTGCCACCACCCGGAATACTTCGCGGATGCCGTGCTCAACCGGGACATCGACCTGACCGTCGCCGGGCATGCCCACGGCGGGCAGGTGCGCATCGGCAGGCAGGGTATCTACTCCCCGGGACAGTGGCTGTTCCCGAAGCTGACCAGCGGCTTCTACTACGATGACCGCCTGCTGGTGTCCCGCGGCGTGACCAACGCCACCTGGGCGCCCCGCATCAACTGCGGCTGCGAGGTCATCATCCTGCATCTGGAGGCTGAACATGCGTAACGCCATCGAACCCATCATCCGCCGTGCCGCCCGGCTGATGCTCGATTTTGCCGACCCGGCGGTGTACTCCAAGGGCCGCCATGCGGATTTCGTCACCGAGGGCGACGTGGCCGTGCAGGAATTCCTCATCAGCGAGCTGTCGAAGGCCTTCCCGGAGGCCTGCTTCCTCGCCGAGGAGGGCGAGGGCCAGCAGCTGACCGAAAAGTTCACCTTCATCATCGACCCCATCGACGGCACCACGAATTACTTCCGCCGCCGCCGCTGCTCGATGATCTCCATCGGCGCGGTGGAGGGCAAGCAGCCGGTGTTCGGCATGATCTACGACCCCTACCGGGACGAGCTCTACCACGCTGAGCCCGGCAAGGGCGCATGGTGCAACGCGGAGCGCCTCCATGTGGCGGACATACCCTTTGAGAAAGCGCTGATTGGCTTTGGCACGGGGCCCTACTATGAGGAGCTCTTCGACGTGACGGGGCGCTCCTTTGCGGCGTTGCTGCCCAGGGTCGCCGACATCCGTCGTACGGGCAGCGCCTGCATGGACATGTGCGACGTGGCAGCCGGCCGCAGCGACGGCCACTTCGAGTGGCGACTGCAGCCCTGGGATTACTGCGCAGCGACCCTGCTTGTGGAGGAGGCCGGCGGCAAGTGCGGCAACATCCTTGGCGGGCCGGTGACCTACGACGAGGCCATCGCCCATATGGCGGCCAGCGCGCGCATCTTTGACGAACTGCAGCAGACGCTGCAGCGGATCCGACATGAAGCAGGTAAGTGAATACATGGAATTAAGTGAGAAACTGCAGGCGCTGAGAAAAAGAAAAGGTCTGACCCAGGAAGAACTCGCAGAGGCGCTTTTTGTGTCTCGAACGGCCGTATCAAAATGGGAATCGGGCAGGGGATACCCCAGTATCGATTCGCTCAAGGCGGTATCGAAATACTTCGGCATCACGATTGATGAACTGCTGTCTTCGGATGAGCTTCTGACCATTGCGGACGAAGACAACCGACAGAAGGAAGCGCGCATGCGCGACTTGCTGTACGGGCTGCTCGACAACAGCGCAGCCTTGTTCTTCTTTCTGCCGATCTTCGGACAAGCGGCGGACGGCGGAGTCCGGGCGGTGTCATTGCTGACGCTGACGGCAATTCAACCATACCTGAAGATCTCGTATTTTGCCGTCACGGCCGGAATGGTGGTATGGGGCATCCTGATGCTGGCGATGCAGAACTGCCGGCAGGCGCTGTGGGTACAGAACAAGCAAAAGGTATCGTTGCTTCTGAGTGCGGCTGGGGCAATGCTGCTGATTATCAGTACGCAGCCGTATGCAGCTGCTCTTCTGTTCGTTTTCCTGGTGATCAAGGTGATTGTGCTGCTGAAATGATGCTGACACGCAAAGTGTCACAGTTGTGACGCGTCGTTTCTTGCGGTTTTCTGCACCTTCCTGTAGGGTGTGTTCAGGCGGGACTGAATACACACAGGAGGGATGATCATCATGACCTGCACAAAACAGAAGAGGCTCGTCATTGCAGTTTGCGCTTTTGCAGCATTTGCATTATGGACGTTTGCGGTTTGCCGCGTGGATGTGGCAGAGATCGGCCCTCGCGGATCCACGGTTGGATTCGCGGCGGTGAACAAGGCATTCCACGATCTGACGGGGGTGCATATGTCCCTGTACATCATCACGGATTGGCTGGGCTTGGTGCCGATCGCTTTGGCAATGGGATTTGCGCTCCTTGGGCTTGCGCAATGGGTCAAGCGGAAAAGTCTTATGAAGATAGACCGCAGCATTCTCATTCTTGGAGGCTTCTACCTTGCAGTGATGACGGTGTATATTGTCTTTGAAGCGGTTGCGGTGAATTACAGGCCGGTCTTGATTGACGGTTGCCTGGAGGCGTCGTATCCCTCATCGACAACGATGCTGGTTCTGTGTGTGATGCCGACGGCGATCATGCAGCTCAATACGCGTATCAATCACCGGGCGATCAGGTGCGGAATTGCCGCAGCGATTGCCGCTTTTACAGCCTTCATGGTCATCGGCAGGATGTTCTCAGGGGTGCACTGGCTGAGCGATATTATTGGCAGCATGCTGGTCAGTGCAGGACTGGTGATGATGTATCATGGGCTGTGCAGTTCGGAAGAAATAACGTGCAGATGAAGCACGCATGCCCTTTTCTGCCGATGAACAGATGAACACCCTCCGCAGAGGCTTCTGCGGAGGGTGTTCCTGTATTCCGGATGACGATGCGTTCAGCTCAGTACTTCATAAATGGAATAATCCACTTCGCCGTGGATGCCTTCCAAACCGCCGGGCGCCAGCTCGGCGACCATCAGACAGTCCTCGTGGGGCAGGTGAATCTTCGGCCCAGCAACGATACCGTGCTTCTTGCTGGTCACGAAGCCGCGGGCGCGGTAGTTGGCGGGATTGCCCTCCACCAGCGCGGCGGTGAAGCCCATCTCGGCAGCCTTCTTGAAGCCGTGTTCGATCAGCGCGCGGCTGATGCCCTGACGCTGCAGGTTCGTCTTGACGGCGGCGGGGGTGAGGATCACCAGCCGGTCCTCATACTTGCCTTCAATGTGGAAACGGCTGAACATGACGTAGCCCACCGGCTCGCCGTCCTCCAGCATCAGCAGCTCCAGCTCGGGCAGGTAATACTTCTTGCTGCGGATCTCCTCCACCAGGGCGCGGACCGTGCGGCCCTCCTCGGCGCTCTCGTGATCGGTGAAGACCTGTTCCACAAGCTCCAGCGAGGACTGCAGATACTCGGGTTTCATGGATATGATGGTTCTCATTCGGTACCTCCGAAAATGTCCTTGTACAGGCCCAGCTCGATCAGCTTGTCCCGAAGGGTCTGCATATCCTCCCAGGCCTCCCGCTTTTTATCAGGGTCGCGCAGGAGCGCGCTGGGGTGGTAGGTGGGCAGCATCCACGTGCCCTTTGAGTTGAACCAGCGTCCCCGGTCACGGGTGATGCGCACCTCCGGGCCGATGGTGTTTTTTGCAGCCGTGGAGCCCAGCAGTACGATCACCTTCGGGCGGACGAGGGCCACCTGATTGCGCAGATGCAGCTTGCAGGCGTTGGCCTCGGCTTCCTCCGGGACGCGGTTGTTCGGCGGGCGGCATTTGACGATGTTGCATATGTACACCCGGTCGCGGGGGAGAGAAATGGCGGCGAGCATCCTTGTCAGCAGCTGACCAGCCGGGCCGACAAAGGCCAGGCCTTCCTCATCCTCGACTTGACCGGGGCCTTCGCCGATGAACATCAGCGGTGCGGCAGGATCTCCCTGGCCGGGCACCTTGTGGCGGATGCCCTCATGAAGAGGGCACATGGCGCATGTCTCCACCTGCCGGTGGAAAATCTCCCAGGTCAGTTCAGCCATCAGGATCCCTCCGGAATCAGAAGTTCTTTTGCAGCAGGATGAAGGACTGGGACAGATCGTTGACCAGCCAGTTGATCAGGCTCATCAGCACGGTGACGATCAGCAGGATGGCGGCGGTTCCCAGCACCACGCCGGCGAAATCAGAAAGACCTGCGATCAGCTGCCAGCGGCTGCGGCGCAGCTCAGACTGCTCCTCCTCGGTCAGAAGCTCCTCGGCGAGGGGGTCAAAATCCTCGGCATAGTCGTCGGATGAGGTGTAACGGGGGTCGTAGCCGTGCTCTGCGGCAAAATAAGGATAGCTGGCGTCATCCTCCGACCAGTCGTCCTCCTCAGGAAGATCGGCGGAATCAGGCTGGAAGGCCTCGTCCGTCAGCGCAGTCTCGCCCGTCCATCCGGCCGGCGGATAGGCGCTGCGGCGGGTATCCCACTCATCGGACTGGGCGGATGGCTGGGCGTAGTCGTCCTCGGTATAGATCCGGTCGCCGTCCTGATCGACGGCATACTCCGGATGTGCGCCGGCGCGGCGCTGTCTGGTTGTGGCCATGGTAGAGCCTCCAAGTAGTTTTTACAATGACTTAACGATTGAAGGGAAGAAAACCCTGCCAATACGCGTTATGTTTGTGTCAGACGTAATCCAGCCAGGGGGCGGCGGCTTCCTCGCGGCCGGTCAGGGAGCCTTCACTGCTCAAGGCCGGGAAACCCATCTGACGCAGCGCCTCATAGAGCACTACGGCGACGGAGTTGGCCAGATTGAGGCTTCGCGCCTCAGGCCGCATGGGGATGCGCACGCAGCGCTCATAGACCTTCTCAAGCAGATTTTCCGGCAGGCCGCGGGTCTCGCAGCCGAAGACGAGGAAATCCCCGTCACGGAATTCGGCCTGGTGATAGCCGCGGGGCGCCTTGGTGCTGGCAAAATGCATCCTGGCGTGCGGGTGGGCGGCCAGGAAGGCCTCCATGTCCGGCCAGATGCGGTAGGTCATCAGGTGCCAGTAATCCAGGCCTGCGCGCTTGAGGTACTTGTCCGACAGGGAGAATCCCAAGGGCTCAATCAGGTGGAGCGTTGCGCCTGTAGCGGCGCAGGTGCGGGCAATATTGCCGGTATTCTGGGGGATTTCCGGGTTGACAAGGACGATGTTCAGGGACAAGTTCGCCACCTCCATAAAGCTATTGTACCATATGCGAGGACTGAACCGCAACCCTTTTATCGGTTGACAAGCGTGTTGTCTACCAATTATAATAAGCAAAGAAGAAATGGAGGTTGCAAGCATGAAACGCATCCTTTGCCTGCTCCTGGTGCTGCTGATGCTGCCTGCCGCAGCGCTGGCAGAGCGTATGTACATTTTCCCGGACAGCAACAAGCGTCTGCTTACCTGGGATGAAGTGGCCGCATGGGATTACTGTTCCCTGGGCTATGCGTACAATGAAATTTTTGCACGCCACGGATATGATTTTATTCCCGGCGGCGAGTATGAGTATTACTTCATGACCCGGCCCTGGTATCGACCCAACGGCACGGGCAATAACCGCCGGGACTGCTATCCTCATCTGAACAGTATCGAATGGGCAAATGTGGATCTGATCAAGGAGGTGCGCGCCGGCAAGCGCTACAACGACGGCGGGCGCTCCATCTGGACGGACTTTTCCACTGGCTTTGATACGCTGCAGGGCTTTCACTACATTGAGCTGCGTGCGGGACAGAATCTGCCGGTGTATTCCGCGCCCTCAGGTTCCGCATGGCGTGGTGCGAATGGGAAGGCTTCCGTATCGACCAACGGTGCGATCTACGCGGCCGGCTGGGAAAGCGGCTGGCTCCTGCTGATGTATGAAACCAACAATGGCGGCGTCCGTGTAGGCTATGTGAAGGCCTCCAGCATCCGCGGCGGCGTGCCGACGGACGAGTGCCTGACCTTTGCCTATACCCCGGCAACGGTGCTGACCAGCTGCGTCCTGACGGATGATCCGGCCCGCAGCAACTCCGCGATCATCACGCTGCAGCCCGGCGCACGCGTCACCTGGCTGACCCGCTTCTACAACAACAGCGCATGGGATTATGTGGAGGTGTCGGTTGGCGGAAGGACGGCCCGCGGCTTTGTCCGTGCGGGCAGCCTGGACATTGACCGCAGCGTGGATCCGCTGGAGAATATTGATCATAAGTAAATAACATATAACGAAAGAGGTGCGAGTTTTATGAAGTGGTTCTGCAGCGTATGCGGATATGTATACGAAGGGGAACAGGAGCCTGAATGCTGCCCGTCTTGTAATGAAAGAAAGTTCATCAAGCCGACATATGCCTTTTCTGCGCAGCCTGCTTCGGTGGCTGTGCAGGAGCAAGTGCTTGCCACACCTCAGATGGCAGCTTATCTTGATCATCTCTATAAAGTGGAAACGGTTATCTACGAGCAGACTGCTTTACAGGAAAGACTGAACATGTATTTGCAGGCGGCAAGCGACGCGCCTGCGAATATGACAAACCTAAGTGCCCGCGAACTGCATGGCTTCAATATGCAGAAAATCCGCGAGAAGATGCTTGACGTACCTGCTATGCAGGAAGCAGGTGCTGAGGTGCGCAAGAAGCAGCTGAAGGTCGCCGCGATAGCAAAGAATGAACCGGTGAAGCCCCGAATGGGCGTGACAAAGCCTGCAGACGTCAGCAATCTCGCAAAGCTTAACTTCTTTGATTATGTATGTTTCTTTGCTATTGTGATAGGAGCTCTAAATATTTTTCTTGGGAATGTAACGGATGATGCAACTGTGCGGTGGATTGGCATTGCCGTACTTATCATAGGTGTTATCATGGAAGCGGTATCCTGGAGCGCTCGGCGCTCGGCGAGATACGAGCATCAGCACAAGCAGGATACCTATCGGCGCGCTGAAGAAAGATACCGCGAGGATATGAAGGAATATGACTCCCAGCGCACCGCTCACTATCATGAAAAAAAGCAAGCAAATATCGAACTGGAAGAAGCCCTGCAGAAGCAGAACGAAGTGAGGACAGCAGTCCTTGCACAAACCCAACAATTCATTGAGAGCAACCTGACAGCTTTGAATGATTCGCTGATGTCACTTTGCGCGACCCGCGAGGGGCTTTATGCAAGGAATATAATCTTTCCCAAGTACCGCACGCTACCTTGTGTATCCACCATGCTGGAATATATGCAGGCTGGCCGTGTAACGGAGCTAACCGGCCCCAACGGCGCCTACAACCTTTATGAGGCGGAGCTACGGCAGAATCTGATCATCGCTCATGTGGAAAGCATCGCCACAGAGTTGGAGACAATCAAGAAGAATCAGTACAATCTGTATCAATCGGTGGAACAAACCAACCGTGTTCTGGAAACGATGAACGATCAGATGGAGGAGCAGCTGCGAGTGCAGAAACAATTGCTTGCAACTGGAGAAAATGTTCAGAGAATAGCGTCAATCGCTGCCTCCTGTGCAGAAGCGTCCGCGAAGAACACTGAGGCGATCAAGTACCTTTCACTTGTCAACTGATGTAAACAAAGGCCGATCAATATGGATTGGCCTTTTCCTTTGCATTAAGGACAGATTAAAAGTTTGACCTTCACGAACTTTTTTTGACTTTCCTATTGACAAAAGAGGGTAATCGGGGTATATTATCACTGTCGTTAGCACTCGCTGCGAGTGAGTGCTAACAAAAATGGTCAACAAATCACCGGAACGTACAGGTCGTACCGGAACTGGAGGGGAGGATGCAGCTTCATGGGCATGGACGAGCGGAAATTCCGTATCCTGCAGGCTATCATTGACGACTATATCCTCACTGCCGTGCCGGTGGGTTCCCGTACGATCTCGAAAAAGTACGATATGGGCCTGTCCTCGGCGACCATCCGCAACGAGATGAGTGACCTGGAGGAGCTGGGTTACCTGGATCAGCCCCATGTGTCTGCGGGCCGCGTGCCCTCGGCCAAGGCGTATCGCCTCTATGTCGATCAGCTGCTGCAGGCTGGCCGCCTCCGCACGGACAGCGACATGGCGCTTCGGGCGCACTTCCTCGGGCGTACCCGCCAGATGGAAGAGGTCATGGATCATGCCGCACAGGTGCTGTCCAGTCTGACCAACTATACCGCCGTGGTGCTGCCCCCCACCGGGACGCAGCCGCGCATCCGCAACATTCAGCTGGTGTCGGTTTCCGATAATGCGGCCCTGGCCGTGATCGTCACCGACGCAGGCGTGGTGCGGGACGCGGTCATCCGCGTGAGCGAAGAGCTGGATCAGGATGCGCTCTATTCCGTCAGCCGCACGCTGACCGGGGAGCTGGCCGGCAAGACCCTCTCCGAAGCCGTCGAGCGTATGCCGGAGATCATCCGGGGCATGCAGAGCCAGGCGGAGCTGCTGGAGGGCTTTGGCGATGTGATGAACACCCAGCAGCAGGCCAATCATCCGCATGTAGCCATCGGCGGCACGTCCAACATGCTCAACTATCCTGAGTATGCGGACATGGAGAAGGCACGCTCCTTCCTCAGCCTGATGGAAACACGGGATCGCCTGGCAGACATCATTGGCCAGAAGGGCGAGATGAGCTTCACTGTGCGCATCGGCCCCGAAACCGGTGTGCCCGAGATGGCGGACTGCTCCATCGTGACCGCCACCTACACCACCGGCAACGGCCAGCAGGGCACTATCGGCGTCATCGGCCCCACCCGCATGCAGTACTCCCGCGTGCTGGAGGTCATGAACACTATGGGCCGCCAGCTGTCGGAGCTCTTCGGCACGGGCGAGGACGATGTGCTGAAGCTGGAATAACGTAAAGGACCATACATCATTATGAGAAGGACGAAACGCCGTATGAACGAACAGGAAATGACCCAGCAGGAGCCCGAAGTCGTCGAGTCTCCTGTGGAAGAAACCGCCCAGGAGGCGGAAGTGATCGACCTGGCGGCCCTGACCGCCGCTGCTGCCAAGGCGGATGAGTACCTCGCCATGGCCCAGCGCACCCAGGCGGACTTTGATAACTTCCGCCGCCGCAACGAATCCGTGCGTGCCGACGCCTTCGCCGAAGGCCAGCGCACCGTGGTCAAGGCCATGCTGGCAGTGCTGGATAACCTCGAGCGCGCCCTGGCTGCCCCCGCTGTGGAAGGCGACGCTCTCCGTACCGGCGTGGAAATGACCTACAAGCAGATGATGGCTGCGCTGGAAAAGCTGAACGTGACCGTCGTCGACCGTCTGGGCGAGAAGTTCGATCCCAACATCGAGGACGCTGTGATGCAGGGCAGCACTGATGAGGGCGAGCCCGGCACCGTCTGCGCGGTGTTCCAGAAGGGCTACCTGATGGGCGATCATCTGCTGCGCGCCGCGATGGTGAAAGTCGTTGCCGATTAAGCAGCGCGCTGCTGTGTCCGGTCTGCGATCGGATTGAGCGCCTTTTGAGGCTTGGCGCATTCCCGAAGATTGTTCTGCCGCCCGCTTATCGGACGGAAACAATATAGTATTGACAAGACATATCCAAACCGACATATAAAAAGGAGTAATGTAACAATGAGCAAGATCATCGGTATTGACCTGGGTACTACCAACAGCTGCGTTGCCGTGATGGAAGGCGGCCAGCCCGTCGTTATCCCCAACGCGGAAGGCAACCGCACCACCCCCTCCATCGTGGGCTTCACCAAGGACGGCGAGCGTCTGGTCGGCCAGATCGCCAAGCGTCAGGCGGTCACCAACCCCTCCCGCACCGTCATCTCCATCAAGCGTGAAATGGGCACCAACTACAAGGTGGACATCGACGGCAAGTCCTACACCCCCCAGGAGATCTCCGCTATGATCCTGGCTAAGCTGAAGGCGGATGCCGAGGCGTATCTGGGCGACACCGTCACCGAGGCGGTCATCACCGTTCCTGCCTACTTCTCCGACGCTCAGCGTCAGGCCACCAAGGACGCAGGCAAGATCGCAGGCCTCGACGTGAAGCGTATCGTCAACGAGCCCACCGCAGCTGCCCTGGCCTACGGCCTGGATAAGGAGAACGCCCAGAAGATCATGGTTTACGATCTG
>JAFXFR010000166.1 GCA_017513475.1 Clostridia bacterium | reverse complement strand
CAAGAAGCGTCAGCGCAGCAAGGTGCACGGCTTCCGTGCCCGTATGTCCACCAAGAACGGCCGCCGCGTGCTGGCTGCCCGTCGTCGTCGTGGCCGCAAGGAGCTGACCGTGTAAGTCGGCCTGCCCAGTCCTTTCGGACTGTCGCAGGCTTCGCGCCATCAACGTTTGCGTTGACAGCGCTCGTCGGGCATTCCGCCCGACCTCCACTAATCCGATGGATAGAGCCCGCCCGTGTGCAAACGCATGAAACGGGCGGGCTTTTCCTGTACAGCCCAATGTCAACATTGGCTGTCCGTTGTCGGGTCCTCAGCCCGGCATCATGTGATTCTGGTTCTTCGCCGCAATCGTATCTCTTTAGCCGTAGCATCGGATTGTCATGCAAGGTTTCCGCTTCTTCGGAGGCAGCAAAAGAACAGTCTCCCCATACGGAGCGCGTCCTTTGGATCCGTTGGAGACAAACCGGTGTTAATGGAGGGAAGTCAACCATGGAAAGACAGTATCGGCTGCAAAAAAACAAGGCGTTCCAGTACGTGTATCATCGCGGAAAGAGCGTCGCTTGTCGGGATCTGGTCATGCTCTATGCAAAAGGCAGAGGCATGAAGGTCGGTTTTTCCGTCAGCAAGAAGGTGGGCAATGCTGTGACCCGCAATCTGGTCAAGCGTCGCCTGCGCGAATGCTTTCGGCCCTATCTGGGGGGCGTGAAAAACGGCCTGTACGTTGTCGTCGCCAGACCCTCAGCCGCAGAGGCCACCTTTCAGTCGCTGCAGCGGGACGTCCGTTATCTGCTGAAGAAGCATAACGCGCTCTCCCCTGCCCTGCACCAGGATAAAACGTCACCGGCAGTCGGGCAGCACCCGGCCGGCAACTGAAAATTCTGAGATCTGCAAAGCGATGCCATTGCCTGCCCCTGTAGCAGGCGATGGGCAAAAGGATATAGCGCACGATGAAACGTTCTTTCCTGCAGAGCGCCATGCTCAAATCAATCGACTTCTACCGCCGCAGCATCAGCCCCCGCAAGGGCGGGCCTGTGTGCAAGTACAGCCCTACCTGCTCCCAGTACGCCAAAGCCGCCATCGAGCGGTACGGCGCGATCAAGGGTGGGCGGCTCGCTGTCTGGCGCCTGCTGCGCTGCAGCCCCTGGGCAAAAGGCGGATACGATCCCGTGCCGGAGGATCCCTGCGTCACCATGAAAAAAGAATAGGAGGTACCCCAAGATGAATGATATCCTCAAGTCAATTCTGGATTTCATTTACGGCCTGGTCAACAACTACGGCCTGTCCATCATTCTCTTCACGCTGCTGATCAAGCTGTGTCTGCTGCCGCTGGACTACAAGTCCCGCAAGGGCATGCGCAAGATGAGCGCCCTGGCCCCCAAGCAGCAGGAACTGCAGCGCAAGTACGGCCATGATCAGGAGAAGCTCAACCGCAAGCTGAGCGAGCTGTACAAGAAGGAGGGCGCCAGCCCCATGGCCGGCTGCTGGCCTCTGCTGCTGTCCATGCCCATCCTGTTCGCCATGTACGGCGCCATGCGCTACATGGCCAATGAGCAGCTGGTCAAGCAGACCTTCGATCTGCTGCTTGGCAACGAAGTGGTGTTCGAGCCCTTCCTGTGGGTGAAGAACCTGTGGATGCCCGACAGCCCCTTCGCCGGCTCCTGGCCCACCCTGCAGAGCCTGCAGATGGTGGAAGAAAAGCAGTGGATCGCCATCTTCAACACCCTGACTCCCGAGCAGGTTCTGTGCATGGCCAACGAGCTGGGCATCCCCGATCTGTCCGCAGCGTCCTTTGTCAAGGGTGACGCGCTGACCGCAACCATCAACGCCATCGTTCCCAAGCTGCCCATTGCAGAAAAGACTCCCTACGGCGTGAATCTGCTGATTGCCCGTCCGACCCTGGTCAAAAACTTCAACGGCCTGTTCATCCTGCCCGTGCTGTCCGCGGTGAGCCAGTTCGTCATGAGCAAGCTGACCGAAAAGCAGAATCCCCAGCCCACGCCTGCCGCTACCGCTGACGGCCAGCCCCAGCCCAACACCGGCAATTTCATGAAGTGGTTCTTCCCCCTGTTCTCCCTGTGGATCTGTGCCAGCTCCAACGCTGCCTTCGCCCTGTACTGGGTGGTCACCAACATCTTCAGCCTGATCAGCAACCAGCTCATCAACTGGAAACTCGACCGTGACGAGAAGAAAGCCGCATCCAATCCCGAACCTGCCCTGAAGTAAGATCTGTGTGGAGTGAATAATCAATGAAGAATTACGAAGCTACCGGCAAAACCTATGAGGAGGCCCTGGAGAATGGCCTCGCAGCCCTGAACGCCACGATCTCCGATGTGGATATCACCGTGCTGGAGGAGGGCAGCAAGGGCCTGTTCGGCCTGTTCGGCTCCCGTCCCTACAAGATCCGCCTGACGATGAAGGCCGTTGAGGACGATCCTCTGGCTGATCTGTTCAAGAAGCCCGAGCCCAAGAAGGCCCCCAAGGCTGAGAAGAAGCCCGTCGAGAAGAAGTCCGAGCCCAAGCCCGAAGCTCCCAAGGCTGAGGAAAAGGCCGAAGAAAAGAAGGAAGAAAAACCTGCCCGTCCTGCCCCCGTGCAGCGCAAGGCGAAGCAGCCCAAGCCCGTCAAGGAAGAAAAGCCCGCCGAGGAAGCCGTCGAGGCTGAGGAGACCGAATCCGCCGAGTCCGCTGAGGGTGAGACCGTCGTGAAGAAGTCCCGCCGTCGCAACCGTCGCCGCGGCGGCAAGAAGACCCATGCCGAGAGCGCTTCCTCCGAGACCACCGAGGTCAAGGAAGAAGCGCCCGCCAAGGAGCTGCCCCCCAAGGAGGTCAAGCCCATCGTGAAGCCCGTGGTCACCATGATCCCCGATGATCAGGTGGATCCTGAGTCTGCAGCCGGTAAGGCCAAGGCCTTCCTGACCGAGCTGACCCAGATGATGGGCGTGAACGTGGAGATCGTTGTGGGCAACGACGAGGAAGGCAATGTCTTCGTGCAGATGACCGGCGACACCCTGGGCATCCTGATCGGCCGCCGCGGCGAGACCCTGGACGCCATCCAGTACCTGACCAGCCTGAAGGTGAACCGCGGTCAGGAGGGCTATACCCGCGTGACCATCGATACCGAGAACTACCGCGCCAAGCGTGAGGACACCCTGATCCGTCTGGCCAACCGCATGGCTAACCGCGCTGTAAAGACCGGCCGCAAGGTGAGCATGGAGCCCATGAATCCCTACGAGCGCCGCATCATCCACAGCGCCCTGCAAGCGAATCAGGCTGTGGATACCCACTCCGAGGGTGAAGAGCCCAACCGCCATGTGGTGATCACGATCCGCAAGTAACACGAGAGGCGGAAAAAGGGTCAAGGGGCTGTGACCCTTGCGCGGGTCCAGGGGCGGCGTTAGCCCCTGGACGCCGGAGGCACCCGCTCCGCAGAGCGAAAAAGCAACATACGCCTTTGAGGGACTCTCCGCAAGGAGGGCCCCTCAAACAGTTCATACAGCCGGAAAGGACAGACCGACAAAGCACAACAACTAATCCCATCCCCGCAACTTCAACCGCAAAAAACACCACGAAAACGCCCTCCCGCACACAGCAGGAGGGCGTTTTCATATTCATTTATACCTCATCACGGGTAATATTCTTCAGCCACTTTCCCTTGCGATAGTACCAGAAGTTCACAGGGAGCTTCACGAACTCGTCCAGGCACAGGATGAAGTACACCCACATTTCGGGCAGCTTCAGGATGAAAGCGCAAAACAGGCCGATAGGCACCGCATAGCCCCACATCGCCAGGGCATCACAGATCAAGCCGTAGCGAACATCGCCGCCGGAACGGAAGATACCGCAGATCAGCATGGTATTCAGCGAAATGCCCATGATGTAGTATGCGTTGATGTAAAGCATCAGACCAAGGTAATCCTTGGCAGTCTGGGTGGCATCCTTGACGGAGATGTCCATGAAGATCATCACAAGGGGCCGCAGCAGCAGAATGACCGCGCCGCCGATCAGGGCCGTCCAGACAGCCAGGCCGATGAAACGCTTGGCGTAGACCTTCGCTTCTTCCAGCTTGTTTTCGCCCAGGGTCTTTCCCAGGATGATGCCCGCTGTGCTGGCTGTACCAAAGCACAGGACTGTACCCAGGTTTCGCACCACGGAAGCAACGGAGTTCGCCGCGACGATATCGCTGCTCAGATGGCCCAGGATCATGGAGTACACGCTGAAGGCCAGTCCCCAGATGATGTCATTTCCCGCGGCAGGAACGGCCAGCTTCAGGAAGTCGCGTACCAATTGGCCGCCCCTGGCAAGCAACCATCTGATGCGCAGCCGCACGCGCTTGCACATGATGCCGTCCACCACGCAGACAATCGCCTCCACTGCGCGGGAGATGGTCGTTGCCAGCGCCACGCCGGCAATGCCCAGCTGCGGTAAGGGCCCCCAGCCGAAGATAAAGCAGGCATTGAGCACCACGTTCATGACGACCGTACCGCAGTGGATAACAGCGGTGATCATCACACGCTCCACGCTGCGCATGACGCTCAGATAGATCATGGAAAACGCGCCGAGCACATAGGAGGCGCTCACGGCCTGCAGGTACTTCACGCCTTCGGCGATCATCGCGGCATCATTGGTGAAGATGCGCATGAGCGCCTCGGGCATGAAGGCAGCCGCCAGCGCAAAGGGCAGCGAAACCATCAGCGCGCAACGAACAGCAACGCCCAGCACTTTCTCCACGGTGGATCGGTCGCCCTTGCCCCAGTACTGGGCCGCCATGATTGCCGATGCGGAGGACAATCCGTAGATCAGGTTGCTCATGATAAAATACACCTGACCCGCCAGCGATGAAGCTCCCAGTGCATCCTGGGAAACATAGGAAAGCATGATGATGTCAGCCGAATTGACCGCCGTATCCATCAAATTCTGTAGCGCGATGGGCAGCAGGATCCACAGCGACTTCTTATAGAAGGCCCTCTTCTCCGCCTTGGAGCCGAAGGCCGGCGCGATCTGACTCACAGGGTATCCTCCTTAGTGATTGATATCCAACCAATGATTCGCCGCGCTTCGGCTTTTCCCTGCCGGATGGAAGAAAAAAGCTCCCCCATTTGCCTGAGGGAGCCTTTGCAGGGCAGCGCCGCCTGTCTTTCAGGACGAAACAGGCCGTCTTACCCGAAGAACTGGAAGCCGATGTAGGCCGCATAAATGCACAGCAGCGTGACGCCCTGCCAGCGCTGCAGCTTGCCGCGGAAGATGGCGGGCAGCGTCATGAATGCCATCACGAAGAGCATCAGGGGAATGTCCACCACCAGGGAGGCATTCATACCGGCGATGGTCTTGCTGGCAGGCACCGTGAAGGGCGTCAGCGTCACAGCAAGGCCGGAAACCAGACCCAGATTAAACAGATTCGCACCGATGATATTGCCCAGGCTCAGAGAACCGTGGCCCTTCACCAGCGAAGTAATGGCAGTCACCAGCTCCGGCAGAGAGGTGCCCAGCGCCACAAAGGTCAGCGCAATGACGGATTCCGGCACACCCAGCGCCTGAGCAATCAGGGTACCGTTGTCCACCAGAAGATCAGCGCCCCAGGCGATGCACGCAGCGCCCACCACCAGCTTGACAATATCACGGATAGGGCTGGAATACTGCTCCACAGGCGATTTTTCGGCAGGTTCTGGCTCGGGAAGCTTCTTTACCCGGAGCACGTTATAAATCATGTAACCCAGGAAGATCCCCAGCAGCAGCAGGCCGACCCAGCGCGTGAACTCACCCAGGAATACCGCCACCAGCGTGTACACCGCCGCCGCGCCAAAGAAGAACAGCACCGGCACCTTCAGGGACGCGCTATCTACCTTGGGGGGACGCACCGCAATGGTGATCGCCGCAATCAGCGCGGTATTGCAGATGATGGAACCCATCGCATTGCCGTAAGCGATCTGGCTGTGGCCGGAAAGCGCCGAAGTCGCGCTCACCATCACCTCGGGCAGGGTGGTACCGGCAGCTACAACGGTCGCACCAATCAGCAGTTCCGGGATATGAAAGCGGTGGGCAATGCCCGTAGCGCCGTCAACAAACCAGTCGCCGCCCTTGATCAGCAGGATCAAACCCAGCGCAAAGAGAAGAACAGGTACCAGCATGGTTTTCATCCTTTCCTATTATCTTACCTGCTTAGGGTATCATAACCCACCATGTAATGCAAGAGGAATGGACTGAATTGTCATAATTCGCGCCCGAAATATCAACAAAAATGGAGCCGCCCAACCGGACAGCTCCATCGTGTGCTGGTGAAGGGATTTGAACCCCCAAGGTTTCCCCGTCTGATTTTGAGTCAGATGCGTATGCCGTTCCGCCACACCAGCGAACAAGAAATATTATATCACAGCTTCCCGCAGATTGCAAGTGGAGAATCTGAAAAGGCTCCGTCCTCATGGACGGAGCCCTGTTGATTCAGTTAGCGGCGGCTGCCTGCGTTTCCTCAAAAAGCTGATTCCACTTCATGAGGGCGCGTACGGCCTCGCGGAGGATGCCATACTCATTCAGCCCCGGCGCGGCAAAAATCAGCACATCGGGATTCATGCGGCTGGGCATGATGCGCTTGTCGGCCTTGGCCATGGCGTCGATGTAGGCGGCATCGTCCTGAGGCAGGTGCTTCAGATCGATCCTGAGCACCAGGAATCCGCCCTGCTTGTAGGTCACCTGGCTGATGGCCAGCTTGTTGGCCTGGGCACGCAGCTGCGCAATGTCCAGGAGCGTCTCCACCGCAGGCGGCACCTCGCCGAAGCGGTCGATCAGCTCATCCACAATATCGGCGCGGTCTGCATCGGTGACCAGGCCGGCGATGCGCTTGTACATCTCCATCCGCTGGCGGTCGTCCCTGACATAGGCTTCTGGCAAGTAAGCGTCCACCTTGACGTCCACACGGGTCTCGAAGTGGGGCTGGGGCGGCGCCTTGCCGGAAAGCTCGTCCTTGGTTTCCGCCAGCACTTCCTCCATCAGCTTGCAGTACATGTCGTAGCCGACGGTAGCCAGGTGACCATGCTGCTCCGCACCCAGGATGTTGCCAGCGCCGCGGATCTCCAGGTCGCGCATGGCGATACGGAAGCCTGCGCCGAACTCCGTAAACTCACGGATGGCCGCCAGGCGCTGATCAGCGTTTTCCGTGAGGGACTTGTCCGGGCGGACGGTAAAGTAGGCGTACGCCTGCCGGTTGGAGCGTCCCACACGGCCGCGCAGCTGGTAGAGTTGACTGAGGCCGAACCGGTCCGCATCAAAGACGATCAGCGTATTCGCTGTGGGCACATCCAGGCCGGATTCGATGATGGTCGTGCACAGCAGCACGTCGTAGCTGCCACCGTAGAAGTCCATCATCACATCTTCGAGGCCGTGCTCCTTCATCTGGCCGTGAGCCACGCCAATGCGCGCCTCAGGCACCAGCGCGCGCAGACGCGCATAGAATTCCTCGATACGCTTGACCTGATTGTAAAGGAAGTACACCTGTCCGCCGCGGGAGATTTCGCGCAGGATCGCATCACGGATCATGCCGTCGTTGTAGTCGACCACGCGGGTCTGCACCGGCAAACGCTGCTCCGGCGGGGTTTCCAGCACGGACATGTCGCGAATGCCCACCATCGACATATGCAGCGTGCGCGGGATGGGCGTAGCCGAAAGTGTCAGCACGTCCACCTGATTCTTCATGTTCTTGATCTGTTCCTTGTGCTGCACGCCGAAGCGCTGCTCCTCGTCCACGATGAGGAGGCCCAGATCCTTGAACTGTACATCCTTCGCCAGCAGCCGGTGGGTGCCCACGAGGATGTCGATCTCGCCGGCCTTGAGGCGATCGAGGATATCGCGAACCTCCTTGGCCGTGCGGAAGCGGGACAGCACCTCCACCCGCACCGGGAAGCCCTTGAAGCGCTTCATAACCGTATTGTAATGCTGCTGGGCCAGAATGGTGGTGGGCGCAAGGATGGCGACCTGCTTGTCGTCCATGAGGGCCTTGAAAGCCGCGCGAAGGCTCACCTCGGTCTTGCCGTAGCCCACGTCGCCGCAGAGCAGGCGGTCCATGTTCTTGGGAGCCTCCATGTCCGCGGTAATCTCCGTGACACTTTGGGCCTGGTCGGGGGTCAGCTCGTAGGGAAACTGATCTTCAAATTCCCGCTGCCACGGGGTATCGGGAGAAAACGCAAAGCCGGCAGACTTCTCGCGGGTGGCATAAAGCTTCACCAGGTCGAAGGCGATGGCCTTGAGGCCCTCGCGCACCTTGGCCTTCTGCTTCTGCCACTCGCCGCTGCCAAGACTGTTGAGCTTCGGCGGATTTTGCGGGTTGCCGATGTACCGCTGGACACGATCCAGCTGTTCGATGGGCACGTTGAGCTTGTCGCTGCCGTTGTACTGAATCTGCAGGAAGTCGCGTCGGATACCGCCGGGCCCGCCGATCTTGATCTGCGTCGTACCCAGGAAAACACCCACGCCATACTCCTCATGGACGACATAGTCGCCGGGCTTGAGGTCAGTGAAGGCAGCGATCTTCTCACCCGAGTGCGTGCGCTTCTTGACCTTGCGGTAGCCTGCGCCGTAAACGTCCGTGTCGCTGACGACGATGAGTCCCGCATCCTGCCAGAGAAAGCCCTTGCCCAGAGTTCCGGGCAATACGGTCACGCGACCAGGCTGCAAATCTCCGTTCTCGGAAAAGCAAGCGGGCACATCCAGATCGCGCAGGCTGCTTTCAAGGCGCTGGCCGCGGGCCACGCCGCCGCACAGCAGCGCGATTCTGTGCCCCGCAGCGATCCAATCCCGGCAGTCTGCCGCCAACAGCTTCATCTGGTTGGAGTATCCCTGCACACGTTCGGCCTTGAGGTCGACGGCGTCCTGAACCTTCACGCCGCCCAGTCCCTCCAGAAACTCAGCAACTGCCACCACGCAGCGTCCGTTCATCGCGCTGATCAGTTCTTCCCAGGGCATCAGCAGGTTTTCCTGCTCCTTCACGGCCTCGCCCCGGCCCATGGCGGAATCGAGGTCCTCCGCAAAACCGTTGCGACGTTCCCCTGCCCGCTTGCGCAGCATGTCGGGTTCGCTCAGCAGCACCACATCCGGCTGGAACCAGTCGATCACGGTATGCATATCGTCCGTCAGCACCGGCAGCCATGCCCGGATGCGCCGGAAGGGCAATCCCTGCTCCACAGCATCGGCGTCCCGCATAAGCTGCGCGGTGCGGCGTTCCAACTCGGCGATCCGGCTGGCAGTCTGTTCCCGCTGCCTGACCTTGGGAGCTATTTTCTTGTCGTAGAAGGCAGCGTCATCTTCCGCATCGTCCGGGAGGGGCGGAAGATCCGCAAACAGGCTTGCTTCCTGAGGTTTGTCAGGGCGGGCAGCCTCGATGGCGTCCCGCATGCGCTGCGCCGCAGTTTTCGCCTCATTTACATCCAGCAGGACTTCGGTGGCAGGCGGCAGCACGGCGTCCTCCAGCGGCTCCAGGCTGCGCTGGCTCATGGTATCAAACGCGCGGATGGAGTCGATCTCATCGCCAAAGAACTCAATGCGCAGCGCTACGGCGCCTGCAGGGGGATACACATCGACGATATCACCGCGCTGGGCGCACTGCCCCTTGCCCTCCACCATATGGACGCGCTCGTAGCCCATCATCGTCAGCTGACGAATGAGCTCCGCAGGCTCAATGACGCTGCCCAGCTCCAGGCGGATGGTTTTCGCAGCAAACCGGCTTGCGCTTCCCATGCGCTGTACAGCAGCCTCTATGGACGCGCACAGCAACGAGACCCCGCCGGCATTGATCCGCGCGAGGGTTTCCAGTCTGCGCCAGGCGCTCTCATGGGAAGACGCACCGCGGGTCAGGTCGATCTCGCCGCCGGGCAGGCACGCGCACCGGGCGCCCAGCAGCTGCTGGCCGTCGTCGGCATCGTGGGTAGCGCGCAGATCATTGCCGGAAAGCAGCAGCACACGCTTGCCGGTTTCATCAGCCAGCTTTGCAGCCACAAAGGCAGCCATTGTCTCCGGAAGGCCGGTCAGCGCGATGGTTTTCTGCTCATTCGCGGCGGCAGAAAGGCGTGCCCACGCAGGACTGGTTGGGGTGAATAAGGGTTGTTTCATAGTGTTCCTTTCATAACGGTGTTCAAAGGACTCTCCCTTCGGGAAAGCTCCCGCGCGAGCAGGTAAGATGGCGTTCTTGCGGCTGCCCTCACAAGTCACAGGTTTAGTTAGTGGCTCTGTCGTCCTTTCCTTTGGGGCTGGGCGAGCTGTTTCGGCGTATCCGGGGGATTCGCGAAAGACGCATGGGACTTTTTCGTCTGCGGACGGAGGCTGCCAGCCGGGCTCCGGCCTCCGGCGGCAGGGGCCCTGCCCCTTGACCCCGCAAGGGTCTTAGACCCTTGACCCATTTTCGCGCTGCAGCGCGAGGAATTAGCCCCTGTTTCCCAGCTGCATGGCGTGGTCGATACCGTTCTTCAGCCAGTCCTCCACCACATCGGCGGCTTTGGCGAAGGTCTTCTCCATCGCTTCACGCTCTTCCGCCACACGATAGGTGGACAGCACCCAATCCGCCAGATCCCAGCCTTCCGGCTTGGATCCCACGCCCACGCGCACCCGCGGAAAGCCCTGCTGGCCCCCGATGCACTGCAGGATCGAGCGCATGCCGTTATGTGTACCGCTGCTGCCGGACTTTCTCACCCGCAGCTTCGCCACCGGCAGATCAATATCATCATAAATCACCAGCATATTCTCCAGCGGACACTTGTACCAGGCCAGTAGCTGCTGTACGCACTCGCCGGAGGCATTCATGAAGGTTTGGGGCTGGCAGAGCACCACGCGCTTGCCGTCATAGGTGGTTTCTGCCAGGAGACCGTCAAACTTCTTCTTGATCAGGGGCGCATTCCAGCGGCGGACCAGCACCTCAAGGGATTCCCAGCCCGCATTGTGGCGGGTTCTGGCATACTGAGCGCCGGGGTTTCCCAGGCCTACTACAATGTATGTTTCCATGATGATTCCTTTCTCCAAAACACGGTGTGGCGGAGAGGGATAAGCACCCCCTCCGCGGAATTTCAGTTGTGTACGGCCGTTCAGCCCTTCAGCCTGGCCAGTTCCTCGTCCACCATGTCCTTGGTCACATGGTTCAGCGCGGAGATGCGGCCCTCCAGGATGGTTTCCAGCTTTTCGATGGCAGCTGCATTGTCGCCGGCTTCAACGTCGTAACGGCTGAGGAACCACAGCGTGTCGATCTGACTGGGCTTTTCTTCATGAGCCTTGAGAAACCATTCCTTCGCAGCAGCCTTATCACCAAGGATGCGATAGAGCAGCTGTCCCTTGTTGTCCAGACACACGGGATCCTCGTCGTCATACTCCAGAGCGTCGTCGATCAGCTTCACCGTACGGTCGATCTTCTCCTGCCACTGGCGATCAATGATCTCCTGCTTTTCCTCCACGGTGAGACCCTCGCCGGGCACAGGCTCGGAGAATTCATGAGGGCCGGGCACCATCACCACAGTGGATTCATCCGCCACAGGCTTGCCCTGAGCCAGCTCCTCCACATACAGGTAACCCAGAGTCTGGTAGGTCAGGCCGATAGGCGTACGGCTGTGCTGCTTTTCAAGCAGCTGGATGCCCTTCTCCAGCCGGCCGGTACGGGCACAACAGGCCGCGTAGTCCACAAAGAGCTGGCTCTTGCGATCAGGGGTCAGATCAGGGGCTTTCTGTGCCTTGAGCAGCAGCGCCATGGCCTGCTCATAGCTGCCCTCGCGGATCAGCAGCAGGGAGTATCCCAGCATGGCGCGGGCCTCCAGGAGCCCGCCCTCGTCGATGGCCTCGTGATAGAGCGCCTTTGCCTTTTCAAATTCTCCCTTGGTGTGAGCGCGCAGAGCCTGATTGCCCTTCCAGCTCACCGAGAATGCTTTCAAGAATCCCATATGTATATCTCCTTCGAGGTTTCAGTCATTCATGCGAGCGTTTGCCTTCCGCTTTAAGCGCTCATAGCGATATTGTAACGCATTTCGCTCGTCTTGTACAGATGCATCTTCAAATAAAGTGGGCTCGCTGAGGCGGATGAGCGCCTCCCGCACCATCTGCAGGGCAGCATCATAATCCTTTGCCGCATGCTCATAATGCTTGGCCAGCTCCACATAGGGCGCTGTGCCGCCTTCCCGGCACCGGATCATCTCCTTCCAGACGCGCACTGCCGCTTCCTTTTCGCCGGCCCGGCGGTAGCTGGAGGCCAGGCGGCTCTGGGACGCTGCGTGCATCGTGCCTCCCGCCAGTCCGTAGCAGCGTCTGGCCTCCTCCCCATGGTGGAAACGCTCCAGTGCCACGCCCATGGAGTACACATCCTCGTCAAAGCGGAGCTGCTCCGGGTTTTCATACATGCGGCACATGTGGCTGAGAAGATTCTGCAAACTGACGATATCCTGTTCGTTATGCTCCAGCACATCATTCAGGAGGGAAAAATCCCCGTTTTTGAGGTAGGAGAAGAACCTTTCGGGCACCTGGGCGCCGGGCAGATCGTCCACGCGGGGGACGCCCAGCAGGGCTTCCTCCAGGTTGGTGAGATTGCAGCGCTTCAGCCGCAGCTTCCACACCCGCCGCGCAATATGCAGCAGATCGATATGGGGCTTGTCCAGGCAGGCGGTACGGATGCGGTTCATGATGAAGCGGTTTTTCAGCAGCGGCAGGTCAAACGTCTTGCCGTTGAAGGAGCAGATCACATCGAAGCGCTCTGCCGTACGTACGATCTCCTCAAGCAGAAACCTCTCTTCAGGATAGTCCCGCATGACCAGCTGGCGTACATGGAATGCATCGCCCTCCTGCCAGCCAAGGCCTACCTCAAACGCCACCGTGCCCGCGCCCATGAGACCGGTCGTTTCCGTATCCAGGTAGAGGATGCGCTCGGGAGAGAAATCCTCGGGCATGCACTCCCCCTGCATGAGCATCACGGTTTCCCTGCGGATGGGATATCCGGAGGCTGCGTGCGTGCTCTGCCTACGCCAGCAGTCTACAAACACCGGCTTGGATTGCGGCGCAGTTTCCTGCACGCTGACCTTGACCTTGGGTCGCTCAATCGCCTTGAGCTTGTCGCGAAGGTTCATCCACGCATCCTCCTTTCATTGGTATTGCTGCAGATTCAGAGCAGCTGCCTGAGCGCCTGCAGGTCTTCATCATACACAGCCTGCAGGCTTCTGTTGTAAATGATGCTGGCCGGATGGTACAGCGGGAAGACATTGAATTCTGCCTGCTGCTTCCCATGGGTGAGAAGGACTCGGGTCGTCCGCCCGTGCATATCGCCGATGACTGCCCTGGGACCACACAGCGCCTTGAGGGCGAAGTTCCCCAGGGTCACGATCATCTTCGGCTGCACAAGCAGGATCTCCTCCATCAGGTAGGGCGTGAACAGCGCAAGCTCCTCCTTGTTTGGCGGACGGTTCGATACCCGGCCTTTGTCAGACACCTTTGTCGGGCGGATCTTCACCACATTGCTGATATAGATATCCTCTCTGTTCAGTTCCAGCACACGCAGGAAACCGTCCAGATTCTTTCCCGCCTTACCCACAAAGGGCCGTCCCTGTAAGCTCTCCTGCTCGCCGGGCGCCTCGCCGATGAGCATTACCGGAGGATGATCAGCATTCCCTTCCCCGGGAACAATGGGCTTTTCCTCAGCCGGCCAGAGGTCCTGGAAGAAGCGGAGCATTTTCTGGTTGAAGGATTGCATACTTGTCACCTCATGAAAAGCAGAGGGGGCGAGCATCGCTCGCCCGCGTCACGGATACTGCAGGGTCAGGGTCATGCCGTCGACAGCCACGTCGGTATCGGGAAAGATGTCCCGCGCGTCGCAAAGGAACTCCTCCGGCGTCTCAATGGAGGTGGAGAAGTGGGTCAGCAGGAGCCGTCCGGCCTCTGCATCCCGGGCGAGGGCTGCAGCTTCGCGGTAGAGCATGTGATGATTCTTCACCGCCAGGGGGAGCTTTTCCTCCGCGCCGTACATACCCTCCAGGATCATCAGATCGCAGCGGAAGCCCAGATCAGGGATGGCGTCCACGGGCCTTGTGTCCGTGGCGTAGAGCACGGTGATGCCCTGGCGCGGCGCACCCATCACGTCCTCCGGGCGGATGACGCGCCCGTCCACCTCGGCGGATTCACCCCTTTGCAGCGACTTCCACATCGGCAGCGGTACGCTCAGCGCGCGGGCCTTGTCCGGGTCGAAGGCAGCCTTGCGCGGCAGATGCAGCCGCCAGCCCAGGCAGGGCATGCCGTGATCCAACGGGAACGCCACTACTTTCAAGCCGATCAGCTCAAATTCAGTTTGCCCCGACAGCTCGTGGAGTACAACCGGGAATGACAATTGCGGCGCGATGACCCGCAGGCCGTTTACGATTTGCGCCAGCCCAACGGGGCCGTAAATGTGCAGCGGTTCGGTGCGCATCGCCTTCGTTAATGCCAGCAGCATGCCGGGAATTCCCGAGCAGTGATCCGCGTGGAAATGGCTGATCAGGATGCCGTCGATGCACTGCATGCCCCAGCCGAGCTTCTGCACGCCCACCTGGGTGCCTTCGCCGCAGTCGATGAGGATGGCGCGGCCATTCACGCGGGCATACAGCGCCGCTAGAGCACGCTCCGGCATGGGCATGGTGCCGCCGGTTCCAAGGGTGCACAGGTCGAGCATGAGCAGAGTCCTCCAAATTCGATATATGTATGTATTCGCTGTGGAGGAGAAAACTCCTGCAAAAAGGCGCGTCGGCCTTTTCAGCCGACACGCCTGAAATTCAGTTCTTCATCATCTTCATGATGCGCTTGCCCACGAACACCGCCAGCACGATGCAGATCAGCGTATCGGGGACGAGGTATGCGCCGTTGTAGACAAGGCTCGCCCAGGGCGCGGTGTCCCAGTAGAAGATGCCCGCCAGCGTCGCGGACAGGCAGCGGCCGAGTGCTCCCAGCACCATGCAGATGTGGAGGGCGCAGCCGTCCCATGGTTTGAAAGCCCATCGAAGATGTGGCTTTTCATCGCTGTACATAAACGTCGGCACAATAATAGGTGCCCATTCCAGATACTGCTTGGGGAGTAACTTGTATACGCCCGCCAGGCCGATCAGCGCGAAGGCGAGGGGGTAGTCCAGCAGGAACTGGATGGGATGTACGAACCAGCCGCCCTGCAGGTACTGCAGCATGCCGTAGGCTGCGCCCGCCAGAAGGCCGGGGCCCACGCCGTAGGAGGCGGCGAAGAGCATCAGCGGCAGCATGCTTGCCAGGGTGACGGAGCCGCTGTTGGGCATCCGCCAGATCTTGATGTAGCTCAGCACAAAGGACAGCGCAATGGACAGCGCCGCATATGCCATAGACTTGGCCGTCCAGGTCTTGCGGCTGACGCTCATGCCCACCATGATGGCGGCAAGGATGACAAGGGTGAAAAGGGTGATCCAGCCCGTAGCGCCAAGCTCGCTGAAGCGGCCCAGCACTTCACTCAGGAAGGACGTGCTTTCTTCGGCGGTTTCCTCCGCCAGGGCAGTGGAATACAGGAACATTGTGGTTTACCTCCTTTTTTTATCAGCCATCGCTGCTTTGGCAGCGCTGGCTACACGCGGCAATTGCAAGCAATTGCTCGCGTTAGTCGGGCTTTGCCCGACCTTGCGTGCCGCATCCAGGCACAAAAAAACCCGCGATATACGCGGGAAAGCAGGTAGCATACGCTTCTTCTCCATGCCTGGCCAGGTTTCATGAAGAATCGCGCCATGCGGCTCCGCTTCCCTACGGTAGGATGACCTACACAGGTTCCAAGGGTCGAGCAAGCGCTCTCTCAGCAGCAGGAAGGGAATCCCCCTCTTGCCGCACCCCCAGCGGTGGATGCGATTTGTGTACATTATACCTGTCCCGTCAGAGCTTGTCAAGGAAAAGATTTTCATTGCGCCCTTTGTCGTTTTCTGCTACAATAGACCGGCCGGGACGATCCGGCAGCAACCTCTGTCCATGAACAAGGGAGGAGAATCCCCCATGAAGCACCACTTTTTTGCCTATGTCAGCCGCCTGCGCTATATCCGCCGCTGGGGTCTGATGCGCTCAGTCATGCCGGAGAACGACGCGGAGCACTCCCTGCAGGTGGCGATGATCGCCCATGCCCTGGCCATTCTCGGCCGTGAGCATTACGGCCGTGACGTGAACCCCGAGCATGTACTGGCCCTGGGCGTGTACCACGACATCAGTGAGGTCATCACCGGCGATATGCCCACCCCTGTCAAGTACCAGACCGACGAGCTGCGCAAGTCCTACAAGGACGTGGAGCGCATGGCCAACGAGCGGCTGCTGTCCATGCTGCCCGAGGAGATGCGTCCCGCCTATGCGCCCTACCTGAACGCGCCGGAGGATTATGACCGGCAGATTCTCAAGGCGGCGGATTCCATCAGCGCTTATTTGAAGTGCCTGGAGGAAAAACGCGCCGGCAACCGGGAATTCGAAGCGGCAGGGGAGTCCATCAAGCGCGGGCTGGAGCAGATCGCCCTGCCTGAGGTGCATGATTTCATCCAGGAGTTTATCCCCTCCTTCGAACTGTCGCTGGATGAGCTGAATCAGCCATTGAAGAAATAATCCGCCCCGGCTGCAGGGCTTGTAACAAATGCTTCCTTTATCTTGCAATTTGCGGAATTTAGCCTTATAATGTAGAAGACACCTCAAACAAGGAGGACCCCTGAATGGCAATGATGAAACGCCTGCTGGCCATGCTGCTGATGCTCTGTATGCTGCTGCCCCTGGCCGTTGCGGAGGACGCGGCGGACGGCTTTGAAGACTCCATTGTGATCGACGGCAATGACGCCCAGTCCGGCGAGGATGATGTCTATATCCCCGAGGATGACGCCGACCTGACCGCCACCATCGAAATCCTGGACGAAGAGCGTGACGAATCCGTTGATCCTGACTCTCTGGACCTGAACGAAAACCTGCCGGACGATGTGGTCAACATCCTGCTGATCGGTATCGACGGCCGTACAGACGATATCGATTCCGGTACTCAGCACGGCGATGTGCAGATCATCGTGTCCATCAACAAGAAGGACGGCACCATCAAGCTCACCAGCGTCCTGCGCGATCTGTATGTGCCCATCCCCGGCTACAAGAACAAGAACCGCATCAATGTGGCTTATTCCCGCGGCGGCGGTCAGCTGGCCATGCGCACGATGAACAACCTGTTTGAGCTGGATATCCAGTACTATGTGGTCATCAACTTTTATGGCCTGGCATCTATTATCGACCAGCTGGGCGGCATCGACATTGAGCTGACCGCCCAGGAAGCCGGCGCCATCAATACCTATCTGCGCAAGCATCCCCCGAAGTATGACAACCAGGGCAAGGACTATGACCGTCAGCCCCTGGAGAAGCGCAACGGTGTCCAGCACCTGGACGGCATCCAGGCGGTTATGTATGCCCGCCTGCGCTCCATCGATAATGACTTCAAGCGTTCCGACCGCCAGCACCACCTGCTGGAGCTGCTGCTGGGCAAGGTGCTTGAGGGCGGTATGGACATGAACAAGCTCCTGGGCCTGCT